>NZ_NFHC01000019.1:0-71850 GCF_002161245.1 Flavonifractor sp. An9 | reverse complement strand
CGCGCCAGATCCCGCCCCCGCCCCCATGGTGCTGGTCTCCCGCAGCGAGCTGGAGAAGCCCATTGAATCCGGGCAGGAGGTCAAGCTGAAGGTCACCTTCCAAAACCTGAGCAGCACTAAGCTGAAATCCCCTGTAGTCACCTTTACCCCCTCCGATGGTCTTCTGCTGGAGAGCGGCACTTCTTCTTTCCCCCTGGCGGACATTGCCGGAAAAAAGAGTGTCAGCCTGGAGATCACGATCAAGGGCGCCAGCGCTATCCCCTCCCCCGCCCAATCTTTAGGCGTGGATCTGAAGTTCAACTACTACAACAACGTCTCCACCGTTCAGGGCAATGTTACCGACAAGATTTCCATCCCCGCCATTGGCCGGGAGAGCGTGCCTCAGCCGGTGGTGCTGGTCACCCGTTCCACCCTGCCCCATCCTCTGGCCGTGGATGAGACCGCAACCATCACCCTCCGTTTCCAGAACACCAGCTCCACCCCGCTGGTCAAGCCGGTGGTAGCTGTCACTCCCTCCGAGTCCCTGATGATCCTCAACGACGCCGCTACCTTCCTGCTGCCTGACATCCAGCCCGGTAAAACCGCTACCCTGGACGTACAGATCCAGGTGGCCCGGGGCAACAGCAGTACCAGCCAGACTCTGAGCACCGAGCTGAAATACGGCTATGACAACGGCGGTATGATGACCCAGGCCTCGGTGTCCGACAAAGTGGTGGTACCCACCCAAGCCAAAGAGACTGTGCCCCAGCCGGTGGTGCTGGTCACCCGCTCGGCCACAGGCAAGCCTATCTCCGCCGGTGAGACTCTGCCGGTCACCCTCACCTTCCAGAACGCCGGCACCACGTCCCTGGTCAAGCCGGTGGTGTCTGTCACCACCTCCGAGTCCCTGATTCTGATGGACCCCACTTCCACCTTCCTGCTGCCTGATCTGGCCCCGGGAAAAAGCACCTCCATCTCCGTCAAGGTACAGGCTACCAAGGATCTCTCCTCCACCAACCAGTCCCTGAACACCGAACTGAAGTACCTCTATGACAACGGCGAAACCATGACCCAGGCCACTTCCTCCGACAAAGTGAACATCGCTGCCAACGCCTCCTCCAAGTCGGATGCCTCCGTGCCCAACGTGGTGGTACGCAGCTATTCCTACGGCGAGAGTTCTGTACCCTCCGGCAGCGCCTTCCCTCTGAACTTTACCTTTGAGAACACTGGCGCCGTGCCCATCTCCAACGTGGTAGTCACCGTGGACGGCGGAGAGACCTTCACCATGGACGCCAGCACCAACACCTATTTCTACAAGGCTCTTGCCGCCGGGGCCAGCCAGAGTCAGGAGATCCCCATGCGGGCCGTACCCACCGGCAAAAGCGGTGCGCAAGGCCTGACCCTCTCCTTCAAATATGAATATGTGGACGGTGAGAAGCGCACCCAGGCCAGCTCCGACGTAAAGCTGTCCATCCCCGTCTACCAGCCCGACCGCTTCCAGATCAACGCCCCCTCCGTGCCGGAAACGGTATCCATGGGGGAGGAGACCGAGCTGCTGCTGACTTATGTCAACAAAGGCAAGGATGATCTGGCCAATCTGGAGGCCACGGTGGAGGGCGAAGGGGTGGATACCCCCGCCCGCACCCAGTACCTGGGCAACGTCACCGCAGGCGCTAACGGCAACATTGGCTTTGCTCTTACCCCTAACACCGAGGGAGACGTGAAGGTGGTGCTGAAGATCACCTACGAAAACGCCGACCAGCAGGTCCAGACCCGGGAATTCCCTGTCACCCTCCATGTGACCGCTCCCCCGCCGCCGGAGGATTTCCCCGACGACTTTGATCCCGACATGGACGAAGGCGGGTTCCCCTGGATGACTGTGGGACTGGCCGCCGGAGCGGTGGTGCTGGTCGGCGGCGGAGGACTGCTGATCTGGAAAAAGAAAAAGGGCGGCAAAACCGAAGAAAGTAACTGGGATAACTGGGATGACACCCCGCCTTCCAACGAGGGGGAATAAGCCATGAAGCAAAAAGATATGCTGCGCATCTGCCTGCAAAACCTAATGCGCCGCAAATCCCGTACCTTCCTCACCGTGCTGGGCGTCCTCATCGGCTGCTGTTCCATCGTCATCATGGTCTCTCTGGGCATCGGCATGAAGGAGGCCCAGGACAGGACACTGGCGGAGATGGGTGATCTGACCATCATCACGGTCAACGCCCCCCAGGGCGGCCGGGGCAAGGTCAAGCTGGACGACCCGCTGCTGCGGCGGCTGAAGGCCCTGCCCGGCGTGGAGGCCCTCACCCCCAAGCTGTCCCTGGAGGCGGACTCCATTCGTCTCATCACTGGAACAGGAAAACGCTATATCGCCGATTGGACCACGGTAGTGGGCGTGGATACCGCCGCAATGGAGCAGATGGGTTATCATCTCACTGCCGGCGTCCTGCCTAAGCGGGAGGGCGAGATCCTGACCGGCCAATATCTGGCCTACAGCTTCAAGGACACCCTGCGCCCGGAAGGCCGCAACATGATCGACCGCTGGACCGGCGAGTTTGACGACACCGGCAAGCCCGTGGACCCTCCGCCTCCCTATCTGGACCCGCTAAAGCAGCCCATAACCATGGAAATCGAAACTCAGAATGGGAAAATAACCCTGCCCTTTAACCCGGTAGGCGCGGTAAAGGAGGATTACTCCAAGGGTAGCGAGACCTCCGAAGGGATTCTGCTCAATATGCCCGACCTGCTGAAGCTGATGGAAAAGACCCAGGGCCGCAAGGGCAAAAAGCCGGCCTATGACTCCATCATGGTCAAGGTCAAAAGCATCGATCAGGTGGAACCGGTGGAGCGGGAGATCAAGTCCATGGGCTATCCCACCGAGTCCATGGAGAGCATCCGCAAACCTATGGAAAAGGAGGCCCGGCAGAAGCAGATGATGCTGGGCGGTCTGGGCGCCATCTCCCTGTTCGTGGCCGCTCTGGGCATCACCAATACCATGATCATGTCCATCTCGGAGCGCACCCGGGAGATCGGCATTATGAAGTCCCTGGGCTGCTACGTCACCGACATCCGGATCATGTTCCTCTCAGAGGCCGGGGCCATCGGCCTCATCGGCGGACTGATCGGCTGTGTCATCAGTTTTATCGCCTCGGTGGCCATCAATCTGGTCTCACTGGGGCCATCCATGGAAAATCTCCTGCCCGCCATCGTGGGCGGCGAGACCGTGACCCGGGTCTCGGTGATCCCGCCCTGGCTGCTGCTCTTCGCTATCCTGTTCTCCATTCTCATTGGCCTGGGCTCCGGCTATTATCCCGCCAACAAGGCGGTACGCATACCCGCCCTGGAAGCCATCAAGAGTGAATAATAAATAACAGCCTCCCGGCAATGCCGGGAGGCTGTTATTTATTATTTATTTTAAAATTCCGTTGAGGAAGATCCCCGTCAGGGTGTCCACGATCTGTTCATCGGTGTACTGGGGCTGGATGCCCACCACAATCTTGTACTGGATGGCAAAGCCGAACAGAGAGCCTACATATGTCTTAGCCGCCAAATAGAGGTCCAGCCCATCCCGCAGCCGGGTCTGATCGGCATACTGCTTGAGCACCGTCTCCAGGCACCGGGCCACATAACCGATGCCGTTTTTATGGTACATATTGCTGATCTCCGGGTGGCGGTTGGAGTCCCGGATAATAGCCCGGGTAAAAGCCGTCCGCTCCGGCGTGTTGAAGATGGACAGATAGTCCAAGCCGATGCGCTTGACGGCGGTCTCCAGGTCAAAGTCTCCCATCTCCGGCTGGATGCTCAGGAAATTGAAATGGAAGGGAGTCTCCTGCATGACTGCGGAATAGAGGGACTCCTTGTCTTTGAAATACTGATACAGCGAAGCCTTGGAATAGCCCGACTCCCGGGCAATCATATCCATAGACACACCGTCGTAGCCATGCTCCCCGAACAGGATCAGCGCCGTCTGGAGGATGGAGGCGCGATTTGCGTTATAAACGTCCTGAAGGGCCTCGTCCTCTGAAATATTCAACTGCTGAAACAGGTCCTTCTTCCCCTGAAAATAGAGGTAAATGGTGGATGGCGATATGCCCGCCCGTTTGGCAATGCTGTTAATGGTGGTCCCTTTATAGCCTTCCTGCTGAAAAATTTCTTTCGCTGTCCGCAGGATCTTTTCTCTGACCTCATGCTCCATGTGCACTTCTCCCTTCCGTCCGGCAGTACACGCCGCCGGACCCGGAATCGTAGAGGCGCTTGCGTGCAGATCACGCTGCCCCGCAGACAGCGTCCAAACCAGATAGTCTTAGTTTATCCCGTTATCCAAATGATGTCAAGCCAATCTGAACCCCTCCCCGCTTCCCTGGGCGTTCCAGTATTCCGCACAAGGTTTTCCTCCCATTTTTGTCTAAAACACATATTCTTCCTTTTTTCGCGCAATAATAACAGAATAACACTTGACAGTATGGTGTTGTTATGATACTCTCTAGCCACAGTAATAATTATTACCGAATGATTCATTTAGATTATTACAAGGAGAGGATATGTGGTATGAGACGCATCGACCTGGAAAACCATTTTTATGACCAAAGCCTGATAGACGCGTTGGCCAGCCGGACCATGCCCCCCCGCTATGACGCCAAAACCGACATCATCCACTGGACGGACAACATCACCATGCCTCAGGGCGTCCTGCTGCAGAAGCTGCTGGATCTGGGCGAGAAGCGGCTGGAACTGATGGACCGCCAGGGCATCTCCCAGGCTGTCCTCAGCTGTTCTCCCGGCGCGGAGGAACTGCCCATTGCAGACAGCATCGCCGTCTGCCGGGCCACCAACGACGCCCTGTATCAGCTGACCCGCCGCCATCCCGACCGTTTCCTCGGCAGTGCTATCCTTCCTGTGGGGGATGTGGATGCCGCACAGAAGGAGCTGGAGCGGTGCGTGAAGGAATACGGTTTTGTCAGCTGGCATACCCACTCCAACTACGGCGATACTTCCGCTGACGATCCCCGCTATCGCCCCCTGTTCCGCAAGGCGGCGGAGCTGGGTGTCTACGTCTACCTCCACCCCCAGCTGCCCAAGGGCCAGCGATACGAGGGCTTCGGCTTCACCTTTGCCGGTCCCGGCTTGGGCTTTACCGTGGATACGGTGACTACCCTGCTGCGGATGGTGGTATCCGGCCTGTTTGATGAGGTATCTCAGCTCAAGCTGGTGCTTGGCCATCTGGGTGAGGGCCTGCCCTTCCTGATGGAGCGAATCGAGAACCGGATCAAATTTTTGCCCAATCCCGCTCTTCAATGCAAGCAGGATCTGGGGTATTATTTCCGTAATAACATCTGGGTCACCACCAGCGGCAATATGTCCAAGGAGGCCTTCCAGTGCACCAAGGACGTGCTGGGGATGGATCACATCCTCTTCGCCAGCGACTATCCCTACGAGTCCCTGGAAGATATGATGGCTTTCCTGGGTCAGCTTCCCCTAAGCCAGGAAGAGACGGAACAGCTCTATTTCCGCAACGCCCAGCAGGCGTTGGGTATCCCTCAGATTTGATCAGGAGGTAATTGTGATGAAAAGTCATAAGAACGACGGCAATAAATCCTCTGTAGTCAACTTTGGCCTTCACGGCTGGGTCACCATTTTTTACTGTCTGCTCATGTTCTGGCTGTATGCCGGCATGGTCAACAGCGGCGCAAATGTCACTGCTCCCGCCATTGCGGAAAAATTCGGCATCCTCAGCGGCACCGTACTCACCATGAACACCGTGGCCGGTGTAGTCGGCGTCATCTTCTTTATCATCGTTGGCCAGGTCAACCGAGCTATCGGCGCCCGCATCACCTCCGGTGTGTGTATGATCCTGGCCGGTATCGCCTACTGGGGCGTGGGCAACGCCGTCAATCTGGCCATGTACACCATCTGTATGTGTGTGGTGGTGGGCGGCGTCATGTCCGCGGGCTACATCTCCGGCGGCGACCTGGTGACCCAGTGGTTCCCCAAGAAAAAGGGCATCGTCATGGGTTACACCACCATGGGCCATAACCTGGCCTCCGTGGCTTTCGTTCCCCTGATTACCTATCTGGTGGGCACCATGGGCATTGGCAACGGCGTGCTGCCCATCTCCGTCTGTTGCATCGTACTGGGCGTGCTGGGTCTGCTCATCGTGCGCAACACGCCTCAGGAGCGGGGCCTCAATCCCGACAACGTGTCCGACGAGGTCTATCAGAACGAGTATTATCACGGTCCCCAGGACAACACCGGCGGCTGGACCACCAAGAAGCTGCTATGCTGCAAGGAGACCTGGCTGGTGGCCATCACCACCGGTATGTTCCAGATCTGCTCCCTGGGCGTGGTGTCCCAGATGGTGCTGCGCAACATGGAGCTGGGCTTCACCCGTGAGCAGGCCACCTTCACCCTCTCCCTGGTGGCCTGTATCGGCCTGGTGGGCTCCTTCTTCGTGGGCTATATGGACGAGCGTCTGGGTACCAAAAAGTCCATGGTGTTCTTCGGCATCTGGTACGCCCTCTCCCTGCTGGCCAACGCCACTGAGAACACCATCCTGGTCTACGTCTCCATCTTCATGATCGGTATGTCTATCGGCGGCTCCGCCAACTTCACCACCTCTCTGGTTACCTCCGTCTACGGCCGCCAGGGCTTCAGCAAGGTCAACTCCGTGATCTTCCCCATCCAGGGTGCTGTCTCCGCCCTCTCCTTCGTGGTCAATGGCGTGGTGTCCAACATCACCGGCGGCAACCTGCGCTATACCTATATCATCTTCGCCGGTGTGTCCATCGTCTCCTCTCTCATTGTGCTGGTCATCGACGAGCACCGCTTCAACCGGGACTGGCAGCAGGGCCAGAGCTCTGCCCGTTCCTGATCCCTCCTACTCCCCTCATCTTGTCCGTACAGACGGACCATTCCCTCAAAAAGGCCCGCCGCAGGCTGTTGCACCTGCGGCGGGCCGCTTTTGTCTTATGAGTTGTAAGATAATTCCGCACTCAGCCGGAGATGGAGTTCTTCCCGGTTATCCGGGGTGATGAGGCATAGCCGTGCCCCCGGCAGGGAGCGCACTCGGTTTAGGAAGGGCGTTTTCGCCGGCTTGACGGCGGCCAGGACCAGACTGCTGCGGCACATCAGCTCCACCACCGCCTGCTGGAAGCGGGGGGCCTCCTCTTCCAGTACCCCCAGCTCGTCCAGCACCGTTACGCCCCCCGTCGGGATGGCCTCCAGCCACACCGCCGCCCGCTGGAAGGCCTCCGGAAAGGCACGCCGGGGCTGTCCCGGCAGCCGCCGCCCCACCCGGTTCTCATCTCCGTACCGGGGCGGCTGTCCCATTGGGTGGATGTAGATGGAAAAGCCCTCCCCCTCCGCCTCCTTGCGGGTCCAGAAGCCCCGGGTCTCCGGGAGCCGGTCTCCCAGCAGGCGGCGGATCAGGGTGGTCTTGCCCACGCCGATCTCGCCCTGGATCAGCAGAATCATTCCGCCCCACCTCCATAATATTTGGCGGTGTGGTAGGCAAACAGCCCCTGGAGCATGGAGGTGATGTTGCCGGTGGACACCGAGGCCCCGGTGACCGCGTCGGCATCCACCCCGGCGATCTGCGTGCCGTAGCCCTCCCAGGCATCCAGGTCCGCCTTGGTGGCCTTGACCAGCATCTGGACAAAATGCTCATCCATATATTCCTCGGTATACTCGGCAATGTAGTAATTGGGGTTGCTGTCCCCCCATAAGCCCTGGTTGTTGCCGAAGCTGATGGCCCGGATGGCGGCGTCCTCCGGGTCGTCCTTGTTGTTGAGCAGCTCCACATAGGCCACCGACATATAGTTGACGATGGAATCCCGGCAGGTGCAGGAGGGGAAGGCCACCTGATAGCTGGTAAAGGTGGAATTGCTCTGCTCAAAGAGGATCACCGCCGTCTCCTGACTGTCCGCCCCGCCGGATGCATAGTGGGTAAAGGTGAAGGTGGGAAACTTCTCCTCCGTCCGGACGTTTTCTCCGCCTCCGCAGCCGGACAGCAGAAGCAGCAGGACCAGCACTGCCGCCGCCCCCCGCCTCATGTTCCGTCCTCCAGGGGATGGAGCCGGTCAAAGTCCAGATAGGCGTAATCCGCCCGCCAGGTGGCGTAGATCTTCTCCCCGTCGGCGTCCTCGGGGTAGATCACCAGCTCCTGGGCGTGGTCGCCGGTATAGGTCCAGTTGGCCCCCACGTTGTACAGCAGCTCCGGGTCCCAGCCCAGGTAGATCAGCAGCTCCTTCATCATGCCCGCGTAGCCTCCGCCGCCGCACATGAGGAAGATGGCCTGATCCTTGGGGAACAGCTCCTCCAGGATCAGCTCCGACTCCTCATACAGGGGCCTGGCCTGGGCCACGGTGCCGTCCTCCGCCCAGGTCACCTCATAGAGGCACTCCCCCTCATAGCCGCCGGACACCGGCAGGGTCTGGAGGGTGGCCAGGTAGGGATAGGGCACAATGCGGAAGCCCTCGATGGTGCGGGTCAGGTCGGCCTCCCCGCCAATCTCACTGTAGTTGGCCGGATCGAAGAGCAGCCGCACGTCCCGGTAGGCCACGTCCTCCCGGCCCAGATACTGGTCGATGGTCTCCATATTGATGTTGCTGTCCACCCCGAATGGGCTGTCCCCCATGGGCTCCGGGGGTGGCAGGGCAGCCTGCCCGCCTCCGGAGCAGCCGGACAGGCACAGACACAGGGCCAGCGCCGCCCCACACACACGCTTGCTTCTCATTTCCACATCCTCCTTTGACCGGCAAGGGCCGGGGGCAGACTCCGCCCCCGGCCCTGTTGGTCCCAGATCACTGGGCCACGATCTCCATCACCAGCTTGCAGTAGGCTTTGGAGGAGGTCTCCAGGCATGGCGCCACCCAGACGGTGCCCTCCTCGCCGGTCTCCTTGTCCTTCTCGATGGCCAGCAGGGTATATTCGCTGTCGGCGCTCTCCAGATCCAGCTCGGTCTCGTAGCCGTCGTTGGCCACCGCCTTCACGCTGGTATAACCCTCCGCGCCGCAGGCGGCCAGCACATCACTGAGCCGATAGCCGGTGTAGGTGGAGGTGGAGGTCTCCCCGGCGCTGTTGGTGACGGTGGCATCGATCTTGTAGATGCTCAGCCCCGCCAGGGTATCGTTGGTCACCTCCGTGCCGTTCACCAGGAAGGAATAGGGCGCAAACTCCACCTTGTCGGTGCGGTCCTGGATCTCGGGCACGCCGCCGGTCTCACCGCCGGATTCGCCGCTCTGAGCGGGCTGCTGGGTCTCGCCGCCGTCCACGGCGATGGCCACCATGCCCTTCAGGTAGTCGCCGGTGGTGCCGGAGGAGCAAGGGGCAAACCAGGGGGAGCTCTTGAACTGCTCTCCGTCCTTGGAGATGGCCACCAATGTGGTAGGTGCGGCGGCGGTGGCCTGATCCACCTCCACCTCGTAGCCGTCGTCGGCAGCGGCGGTGACGGTGGTGTAGCTCTCCACACCGGCGGCGGCCAGCACGTCAGACAGGGCAAAGCCCACATAGACGCAGGTGGATTCGGTCCCGGCGCTGTTCACCGAGGTGGCCTGGACCTGATACACCGGATACTCCGCCATGGTCTCGTTGGTGATGTCGGTGCCGCCCACGTTGATGGTGAAGGAAGGAATGGTAACTCCCTTCACTTCCTCCGCCGTGGGCTCCCCGCCGGTCTGGGGGCTCTCCACCACCGGCGTAGTGCCGGCGGGAGTCTGGGTGTCGGGCGTTCCGGTCTCCCCGCCGCAGGCGCACAGCACCAGCAGCATGGCGAGGGACAGCAGCAATGCGGTCATTCGTTTCATTTCCATCTCTCCTTTTCTATTCTCATCCCAATGGGATCGAGTACCTGTCAAAGAGGCGGGTAGAGGCACACCCGCCGGCCCAGCTCCTGGTTGTAGCGCACCAGCAGCTGGGTGTCATAGATTTGCCGCAGCAGCTCCTCAGTGAGCAGCTCCTCCGCCGGTCCGGAGCGCAGACAGCCCTGGCGGTCCAGCACTGCCGCCGTCCCTCCCAGCAGGATGGCATGGTCCGGATTGTGGGTGGTGACCACCGTGGCGTAGCCCTCCTCCGACAGACGGCGGACCATTCGCAGCACCCGCAGCTGGTTGCCGAAGTCCAGGTGGGCGGTGGGCTCGTCAAAGAGCACCACCTTGGGGTGGCGGACGATGGCCCGGGCCACGGTGGCCTGCTGCCGCTCGCCGCCGCTGATGTCGGTGTAGGGCCGGTGGGCCAGATGGGAAAGGCCCATGGCCTCCAGTGCCTTTTCCGCCTCCCGCCGGTCCTCCGGCCCCGGCCGGGCCAGGGGTGAAAGGAGGGCCGCCCGGCCCATGAGTACAAACTCCAGCACGGAGTAGTCAAAGACCGGGGTGTGGTTCTGTGGTACATAGCCCGTCAGCCTGGCGATCTCCCGCTCGCTCATGGCGGTGATGTCCCGCCCGCACAGGCGGACGGCTCCTGCCTGGGTGGGCAGCAGGCCCATCATGCAGTTGAGGAGGGTGCTCTTGCCCGCGCCGTTGGGGCCCAGCACCGTCAAAATCTCCCCCTCCTTCAAGGTGAGACATACCTGCTCCAGCACCGGGGGACCGCCGGGGTAGGAAAAATTCAGATCATGGATTTCATAGAGCATGGCCCGCCCTCCTTTGCCGCCACAGCAGCCAGCCGTAGAAGGGAGCCCCCACCAGTCCGGTGAGGATGCTCACCGGCATCTCCTCCGCCCCGATGGTGCGGGTGAGGGTGTCCACCACCAGCAGGAACAGCCCGCCCAGCAGGGCGGACACCGGCAGCAGCCTGGTGTGGCCCGGCCCGGCCAGCATCCGGCCCAAATGGGGGATGGTGAGGCCCACCCAGCTGATGGTACCCGCCAAACACACCGACGAGGCGGTGAGGAGGGTGGCGCACAGGATCACCGTGCCCCGCACCGCGCTCACCGGCAGGCCCAGGGCCCGGGCCTCGGTCTCCCCCATGGACAGCACGTCAATACGCCATCCCATGAGGATAAGCACCACCGCCGGGACAAGCAGGAAGGGCAGGGCGGGCAGCAGGTCCTCCAGGGCCAGATAGTTGAAGCCGCCCATGGTCCAGTAGGTGATGGCAGCCAACTGGGTCTCCGGGTCGGCGGTGTATTTGAGAAAGCCCAGCAGGGAGGACATGGCCGACCCCACGATGATGCCCGAGAGCACCAGCATCAGGTTGGCCCGGCTGCGCAGCAGCAGGGGCAGGGCCACCGTCAGGCCCACCGCCAGCAGGCCGCCGGCAAAGGCAAAGAGCTGGATCCAGCCGCTGGTGAGGGAGAGGAGGATGGCCGCCGCCGCCCCCACGCAGGCGCCTCCCGACACCCCCAGAAAGTCCGGGGAGATTAGCGGGTTTTGGAACACGCCCTGGTAGGCCGCGCCGGAGACCGACAGGGCTCCTCCCACCAGGATGCTGGCCAGGATGCGGGGGACCCGCAGGCCCAGCACCACATTGGCGGTCATCTCCTCGGCGGACCCGCCGCCGGTCAGGGCCCCCCACAGCACCCTCAAACTCTCCCAAGGCGTCACCGGATACTTTCCCACACACACCGCCAGCACCGCCCCCACCGGCAGCAGCACCGCCAGCAGAGGGATGAGCCATGGACTTCTTTTCCGTCCCCTCATGTCAGCGTATACCCCAGATAGTCCGCGTCAAAGGTGCGGCCGAAGAGGAAGGTATAGTAGTCCTGGATCTCCGCCTCCAGTTCCTGGGTGGAGAAGGCATCCGGATACATGGTATGGAGCATCCAGAAGGTACCCAGCACACTGGCCACCCCCGGCATATCCCAGGTGTCGATACGGGCGGGAATCTGGTACACCCGCCCGTCCTCCACCGCCGCCAGAGCGCTCCAGGCCGGATCGGTGAGCAGCTCCTCCGGCCGGTAGTCCAGGGCCGCCGAGCTGGTACAGAAGAGGTACTGGGGGTCCCAGGAGAACACCGTCTCCACCCCCACGTTCATCCAGTTGCTGTCGTTGGTCACCTGGGCGGAGACGCTGATGCCCCCCGCCTTTTCGATCATCCAGGACTGGAGCATATCCCCCCCGGCAATACGGCCCGGCTCGCTGCCCATCACCAGCGCGGTGACCCGCTCCTCCTGGGGGATGTCGGCCACGATCTCGTCGATGGTCTCAAATTTGCCCTCCATCCAGGCGATGACCTCCTCCGCCCGGTCCTCCCGGCCGAAGTAGGTCCCCAGCAGCCGGAGGGTCTGGTAGATTCCCTCCAGGTCCTCCCCGGAGATGCACACCACGTCGAGGCCCAGCCGCTCCACCGCCTCCACCGTCTCGCTGTCATTGGCCCGGTGGACCAGCACGGTGGCCCCGCTGGCCGCCAGGGCCTCCAGGTCCACCACGCCCCGGCCCACCGTGCCCGCCTCGTCCAGGGCGGGCACCGCGTCGGTCCAGAAGGAGGACTTGGCATTGACCGCCACCACCTGCTCCGACAGGCCCAAAGCCACCAGGAAGGGCACCGCCGTACCGTACACCGAGGCAATCTTCTCCTCCGCCGGTTCCTCCGGCAGGGCCAGGGTCCGGCCCGCCCCGTCGGTAACGGTCTCCCCCGTGGGAGCGGGAGACTCCTGGGACTGGCCGCCGCAGGCGCACAGGTTCAGGGTCAGCAGGACGGCCAGCAGCAGGGCGCAGAGTGATTTCCCGTTATGCTTGATCATATCTGCTCCCTCCTTACCCGATGGGGCCGCTGCCCGGCACCGTTACCACCAGCTTGTTGAAATACTTCACCGATGCCCCCTGCACCGTCTCGGCAATGATGCGCAAGGGCCCGCTGCTGTTGCCCGCAGTGCCGGTATAGCCCTCGTGGCTCTCCTCGTCCACCAGGGGCGCACCGTTGATGGCGTAGGCAATGATGATCTTCTTCCGCTGGCCCTCCGGGTCCAGCACCCCCTGCTCCAGTCCGTCCATGGCAAAGACGCTGAGCAGGTCATTTTTATAGCCGTCGGAGGCATAGGCCGTTACCGACACCGGCTGGTCGATGCCGGGCACATCCCCCGCCTCCTGGAGCACCAGACCCCACAGGTCGATGCCCTCGCAGGTGCCCAGCTCCAGCACGGCGTAGTCGTCCCGGACGATGAGGCTATCCATGGCCTCCAGCTGTTCCACCGTATAGTCCCGGGTCCACTCGTGGTCGTCGTTGCGGATGGTGAGAGTCATGGTGTCGTCCAAAAATTCGCTGTACACATCGCTCATGGCGTGGCTCCAGGTATCCACCTGGTTGGCCGACACCTGGATGGACACCACATTCTCCACCCACAGTTCCCCGTTTTCCGCGTCCTCCCCGTCCATAGGCACCACCAGCTTCAGGGGACCGCCGGTCTCCTCCGTCAGAGGGGCTCCCCCCTGTCCGTCCACCGGACCGGTACCATAGGCCAGCAGAGCACACACCGGCTGCTTCTCCGGGGCGGCGTAGTTGGTGTAATTGACGCCCTTCAGCAGGGATAGTGGCAGGGTGACGCTGGTGCCGTCGGCGGAGGTCACCGTCACCTCCCCGGCGTTGTTACACAGCCCAGCCTCGGTGAGCAGCTGATACACCGGGATGCCCCGGTACCGCTGCTGGGTCAGGCCATCCTGATCCAACAGACTGAAATCCATGGTCTTGGTCTGGGTCTGTCGACTCTCCAGCTCCGCCACGGTGAGGGTCAGCTCCTGGGTCAGGCCGGGGCCGGACAGGGTCACGGTCCGGTCCGCCAGAGCGGCGGCCTCCCCCTCCAGATGAGCGTATGGGTCCGGCTCCAGCTCCACCCGAATGGAGGTGACACCGCAGATCTGCCGGGCCTCCGCCTCCCCTTGGGCGGGCAGCAGCACCGTCAGCGGGCCGCCCTGGTTGTCCACCCAGTAGGTGGCCGGGTCCTGGCTGTCCGTGGGATACAGAGGCAGGCTCTCGGTGTAGCCCTCATCTCCCGCCGCCCCCACCAGGGGCGCGCCGTTCTTGGCAAAGGCCAGCATGGGCAGCAGGCCGCTCTTGCCGGTGGCGCTGTTATAGCCGGGCAGGAACAGGTCCTCCAGAGACACGGTGACCTCCTCCCCGCCGCCGGAGAAGGTGACGCTTCCCACCGTCCCCGGCAGGCCGGCGTAGTCCATCAGCAGATATTCCAAGCTCACGCCCTCGTAGACGTCGGACTGGTCCGGCTGGTCAGGCCGCTGATAGCGGTCCTTCACCGACGCGGAGGCTCGGTCGGCCCCCTCGCCGTAGACCAGGTTTTCCACCTGGCCCACCGACAGGGTGCGCTCCAGCAGCTGCTTGCCTTCCTCGTCCACCACCTCCAGCCGGACGGATTCCTCCGCCAGGGCACGGCAGTCCGGGTCGTCTGCGTACAGGTGGGTCTGATAGAGTACGTCCTCCCCCACGATGACCTGGCTCACATATTGCACCTGGTTGGAGCCGTTGGCGTGGTTGTACTGGGTCTTTCCGAACACCACCCGCATGGGGCCGCCGCTGTTGGCCAGGCCGGACAGATAGCCCTCGTCCCCCCGGTCCACGGTGTAGGGGTAGCGGTTGACGCCGTAGGCCAGCAGCACCGGGTATCCGGTATCCACCAAATCGGCGTTGGTGGGCACATAGCTGCCGTCCCCGGGGTCGGCGGCGTTTTTGTTGTAGAAGCCGAAAGCGTCCGGGTAGGACAGGGCCTCCACCGAGAAGGACTCGGGAGACAGGCGGCCGTCGGCGGCCTGGAAGGTAACGATGGTGGTGCGGGATTCCGCCCGTCCCAGCTCCTCAGCGCTGTCCATGCCCAGGTAGCACAGCAGCCGGTACAGGTCCAGCCCCTCATACTCGTTTACATACCAGTAGGCGTTGTTGGCCAGGCTGTAGCTGTCCCGCCAGCCCAGTCCGCCCTCCTGGGGCTCCCCATTCTCATCGTAGCGCACCAGGGCCTCCAGCTGGGACACCGTCAGGTCCAGCTCCGCCCCCAGGGCGTCGCCCCGGAAGGTGAGGATGTACTCTCCGTAGTCGGCGCTGCCGTAGGGGCCGCCGTCGTGCTTGTAGCCCGGCTCCTCCCCCTCCCGGACATAGAGGTAGGCCACGTTGGAGAAGGTCTTATAGTCCCCCTCCGCCTCCCACCGATCCAGATCGTACACCAGCCGGAGGCAGCCGTCCTCGTTGTCCAGCTCGTCCACATAGCCCAGGGAGTGCTCCCCCTCCGCCTTGGCGTCAAAGACGAAGGGGGCAGCCAGGGAACCGTCGGTCTTGCCCACCCCGTAGGCCAGCAGGATGGGACGGCCCTCCTGGCTGGCCTGGGCCACCTGGTCCAGCGGAATGACGGCCAGGGTGTTGCGGTTGCAGTCCTTCAGTTCCACATGGGTGGCGGTATCGGTGAGGAAAATGCCGCTGTCCCCGCCCGTCATCTCATAGAGCACAGTATACAGGTCCACGCCCTCGTAGATCCGCACGCCGCTGCTGTCCTCGTAGGCCCCCCGGAAAAGGCCCTCCGTCCGGTTCTCCAGTTCCCGGATGGACAGAGGCGTGGAGGACACCACCCCCGGTCCCTCCACCGTCAAAGTGGCGCCGGTGATTGCGTCTATATTGTAGGGCAGTTTCTCATCCTCGGTGACGCCGCCGTTGGTGATATGTTTGTACTCCGAGGTGGAAAAGTCAATGGTACTATTGTCAATGTCGGGCAGTTCCTCCCGGCAGCCAGACAGCATTACCGCTGCCAGCAGTAGCATCCCCACCAGCCAGATCCGCTTCATACCAAACCCTCCCCCAACAAAAAAGGGCCTTTGTCACTGCGCAATTCCACAGCGGTCTTCCGCTGCATCTGCATCTCGACAAAGGTCCCATCCATATACCAGTCTCCTTTGCAAAACGAAAGGTCCCGGAAATTAAACTCATTGTATCATTTCATTTTTTGTTTGTCAATGTTACCCTCTCCTCCCGTTTTCGGGAAGTCCCACGTGCACCGCCCCATTCTTTCCTCAACAGATGGGTACGGTTTCATCCACATTCCCGGAGACCTCCAAAGGCAATTTGACCGCTTTCACAGAAAAAATAAAAAAATAAGACACATGACCTTTTCTTTTGTAGGAATGTAACGATATAATACAACCAAGGAGGTGCAGTCTTGTGGATATTTTTAAGGAGCTCCCTCCACAGAAACGAAGCTACATGGAGTTTCTGTTCCGGAACTGTACCGAAGAAGTCAAATACTACATGACCCTGATCGATATAGAGGCAGACCGGACCTTTATTAAGGCCGGCACAGAGTGTACTCATATCTTTGTGATCCTCTCCGGCAAGGTGACCGGCGTGGAGTGGCCCATGCACGAGCGGCCCTATTCCTTCAAGGATTTCGGGCCGGGGGACTTCTTTGGCGAAATCGAGTGTTTCGCCGGACTGCCTCAGTACCGCATCAGCATTGTGGCATCCACCAAATGCCGGGTGCTCTCCATTCCGGCAGACGCCTATATGGACTGGATGCGGATGGACGTGGACGCCCTCTTTCTGCGGACCCAGGAGAATATGCGCCGTCTCATCACCCAGACCGCCGAAGCCCGGAAGTATCTCTTTATGGAGGGCAAGGATCGGCTGATGGTCCATCTGATCCGCAAATTCGAGCAGCGTATCCCTACACCCCAGCAACTGGAGCTGAAGCAGACCAGGGCTCAGATCTCGGACGAGATTGGCTTTTCCGTCAAGACCCTGGACCGCAGCATTCAAAAGTTGGAAGAGCTTGGCCTGATCCGGGTCCAGCGAGGCAAAATCATCATCACCGAGGACGGTTACCGACGCATGAAATCTCACATCGAGCATCACGTCAACGGCTGAATCCAGGCCCAGACAATCAACTGACAGACAGGAGGAACGCGCCATGTATGTAGGAAAGAAAGCCACCCGTGTGGACGCCTATGACAAAGTTATCGGGCGCACCCGATATACGGACGATCTGTGCGACAAGGGCGCCTATGTGGCCCAGGTCCTGCACGCCACCATTGCAAACGGCCGGGTGAAGTCCATCGACACTTCCGCGGCGGAGGCCATCCCCGGCGTGGTCAAAGTCTTTACCTGCTTTGACCTGAAGGAGAAGCACTACTTCCCCACCGCCGGACACCCCTGGTCCACCGACGAGAGTCACCAGGATGTAGCCGACCGGCTGGTACTGACCGAACGGGTCCGCTTCTACGGCGACGACATCGCCGCGGTGGTGGCGGAGGACGAGGTAGCCGCCGCCCAGGCGCTCCGGGCCATTAAGGTGGAGTATGAGGAGTACCCCTTCGTGCTGGATGTGCTGGAGGCCATGAAAGATGGCGCTCCCCAGCTCCACGAGGCCTACCCCAACAACATCCTCAAGCACACCACCATCCGCAAGGGCAACTACGAGGAGGCCATCAAGGAGCCCGGCCTCATCAAGGTGGAGGGCTGGTACGAGACCCCCACCGTCCAGCACTGCCACATTGAAAACTTCATCTGCTACGCCGAGATGAACGGCGACCGGATCAAGATCGTCACCTCCACCCAGATCCCCCACATCGTCCGCCGGGTGGTGGGTCAGGCTCTGGGCATCGAGTGGGGCAAGATCCAGGTCATCAAGCCCTACATCGGCGGCGGCTTCGGCAACAAGCAGGATGTGCTCTACGAGCCCCTGTGCGCCTGGCTGTGTATGCAGCTGGGGGGCCACCTGGTGAAGCTGGACGTGCCCCGTGAGGACACCTTCGTCTCTACCCGGGTGCGCCACGCCATCCGCAGCCACATCATCTCCTGGGTGCGGCCCGACGGCACCTACGCCGCCCGCAAGCTGGAGGCCTTCTCCGATCAGGGTGCCTACGCCTCCCACGGACACAGCATCTGCGCCAAGGGCGCCGGTGCCTTCCCCCAGCTCTACCCCTGCGACAACGTGGAGGTGGACGCCTACACCGTCTTTACCAACAAATCGGTGGCCGGCGCCATGCGGGGCTACGGCATTCCCCAGGCCATGTGGGCCGCCGAGTGCCACACCGAGGAGGTCGCCGCCAAGCTGGGAGTGGACCCCATCGCCTTCCGGCGGAAGAACCTGATGCCGGTGGGCTACACCGATCCCTTCTCCAAAAACGAGCTGTATGCCGATACCTTCAATCAGTGTATGGACAAGGGCATGGAGGTCACCGATTACCTGCGGAAATATAAGGCCTACCAGAACCAGACCGGCGACATCCGCCGGGGCATCGGCATGGCAGTGTTCTGGTACAACACCGCTGTGTGGCCCATCTCTCTGGAGACCTCCTCCTGCCGGATGGTTCTCAACCAGGACGGCTCCCTCCAGGTCCAGGTGGGCGAAACTGAGATCGGCCAGGGTGCCGATACCGCCTTCTCACAGATGACCGCCGACGTGGTGGGCGTTCCCCTGGAAAAGGTCCATGTGGTCTCCTGCCAGGATACCGACGTCACCCCCTTCGGCACCGGCGCTTACGCCTCCCGCCAGACCTATACCGCCGGCTTTGCCATCCGGCAGACCGGCTCTCTTCTGAAAGAGCGTATCCTCAATTATGCCCATGAGCTGACCCGGATGCCTCCCTACAACCTGGACATCATCGACGGCAATATCGTTCGTATCACCGACGGCCGGGTACTGATGACTCTGGGCGACCTGGCCACCGAGGCCCTGTACAGCCTGACCCACAGCCAGCACCTCACCGCCGAGAGCACCGCCCAGATCAAATCCAACGCCTACTCCTTCGGCTGTACCTTCGCCGAGGTGGAGGTGGATATCCCCATGTGCAAGGTGAAGCTGCTGGATCTGGTCAACGTCCATGACGCCGGCACCATCATCAACCCCGCCCTAGCGGAGGCTCAGGTCCACGGTGGCATGAGCATGGGCATCGGCTTCGGCCTGTCGGAGAAGCTGCTTTTCGATCCCAAGAGCGGCAAGGCTTTGAACAACAACCTGCTGGACTACAAGCTGTCCACCTTTATGGACCATCCCCGGCTGCGGGCCTTCTTCGTGGAGAATCCCGAGCCCACCAGCGCCTTCGGCACCAAGGCCCTGGGCGAGCCGCCCACCTGCTCGGTGGCTCCCGCCATCCGCAACGCCGTCTATCAGGCCACCGGCGTCTTTGTGAACGAGGCGCCCGTCAATCCCCACATCCTCTTCCGCCGCTTCAAGGAAGAGGGACTGATTTGAAAGGAGGCTCCCGGCCATGTATGATATCAAAGCCCTTTACGAGGCAGAGAGCGTAGTTCATGCCGTCCAGCTGCTGCTGGAACATCCCGAGGCCCAGATCATTGCCGGCGGCAGCGACGTGCTGGTCCAGATCCGGGAGGGCAAACGGGCCGGCAAGGAGCTGGTCAGCATCTATGGTCTGGACGAACTGCGGGGGGTGTCCTTTGAGGAGGACGGCGCCATCCGCATCGGCTCCCTCACCAGCTTCTCCCACATCACCAAGGACCCCATCATCCAGGCCCACATCAATGTGCTGGGTCAGGCGGTGGACCAGGTGGGCGGCCCCCAGATCCGCAACATCGGCACCATCGGCGGCAACACCTGTAACGGCGTCACCTCCGCCGACTCGGCCTCCACCCTGTTCGCCTGGGACGCCATCATCGAGATCACCGGGCCGGAGGGCGTGCGGCGCATCCCCATCCAGGACTTCTACATCAAGGCCGGTCAGGTAGACCTGCGCCCCGGCGAACTCCAGACCGCCATTGTCATCCCCAAGGCCGCCTATGAGGGCTACGAGGGCCATTACATCAAGTACGCCATGCGCAACGCCATGGACATTGCCACTACCGGCTGCTCGGTGAATGTGAAGCTGTCGGCGGACAAGAGCACCATGGAGGACGTCCGTATCGCCTACGGCGTGGCGGGACCGGTTCCCATGCGGGCTGTCACCGCCGAGGCATATGCCAAAGGCAAGCCCACCACCAAGGCAGAGATCAAGGCCTTTGCCCAAACCGTGCTGGAGGACATCAATCCCCGTGACAGCTGGCGAGCCGCCAAGGACTTCCGCCAGCACATTGCCGTGGCACTGGCCGAGCGGGCCCTGACCGAATCCATTCGTCTGGCAGGAGGTGTGATCCATGAGTAATCAGTATAAGCTGGTCCGCTGCACCATCAACGGCAAGCAGGTGGAGAAGATGATCGACGTGCGGGCCTCCCTCACCGATATGCTGCGGGACGACTACCGGCTCACCAGCGTCAAAAAGGGCTGCGAGGTTGGTGAGTGCGGCGCCTGCAACGTGCTGGTCAATGGGGAGTGCTTCAACTCCTGCATCTATCTTGCGGTGTGGGCCGACGGCAAGGAGATCCTCACCCTGGAGGGGCTGGCCGGTCCCAACGGTGAGATCTCCGACATCCAGCAGGCCTTCATCGACGAGGCTGCCGTCCAGTGCGGCTTCTGCACCCCCGGCTTCATCATGAGCGCCGCCGAGATCCTGGAGTCCGGCAGGGAGTACTCCGACGATGAGATCCGCAAGCTCATGTCGGGCCACCTGTGCCGGTGCACCGGATATGAGAATATCTTCCGGGCGGTGAAAAAGACCATGCTTCGCCGCCTGGGCAAAAATGCCGAGGCCGACGCCGTGTAATCCTATTGTCCCAAAGCCAGGTATCCCCTGATTCCTATGTTGCGCCCCTTCGGTCCTGTTGATTTGCCATAATGTTTCTGAAACAGTTCGGCCTCAGACCGAAGGGGTTTTTTACACCCTTTTGTGCAAAAAAATATGTATTTGAAATAATTATTTTTTATTTTGCAAGTGAGGTGTCAAGGATGGAAAACAAGGAAGCACAAGTCAAAACTGTCAGTGAAGACAACATCTACCGACTGAACGGGCGGGTTCCCCTGTCCAAGGCCATCCCCTTTGGCCTGCAGCACGTTCTGGCCATGTTTGTAGCCAACCTGGCGCCGGTGCTCATCGTGTGCAGCGCCGCCGTCGTGCGGGGAACGGATTCCCATCTCACTCCCGCGGAGATCACCCAACTGCTCCAGTGCGCTATGTTCGCCGCCGGCATCGGCACCTGTTTACAGCTCTATCCCATCTGGAAGATCGGCTCCAAGCTGCCCATCGTCATGGGTGTCAGCTTCACCTTCCTGGGCAGCCTGCTCATGATCTGCACCAATCCCGCTCTGGGCTATGAAGGTATGGTGGGTGCCGTCATCTTAGGCGGTATCTTCGAGGGTCTGGTGGGTTTAAGCGCAAAGTATTGGAAGCGCTTCCTCACCCCCGTGGTGTCTGCCTGCGTGGTCATCGCCATCGGTCTGTCTCTGTTGTCGGTGGGTATGGACTCCTGGGGCGGCGGCAATGGCGTGGCCGACTTTGGCGCCTGGTACCATCTGGCTATCGGTACCTTTACCCTAGTGGTGTGTCTGGTGTCCCGCTACTGCCTGAAGGGCGTCTACAAGAACCTGAACATCCTGGTGGGTCTGATCGTGGGCTATCTGGCCTCCGCTATTCTGACTGTGACGGGAGTGGCCCCTATGGTGGACTTTTCCGGCATCCAGAAGACCATCGGCGAGGTCGGTTTCTTCAGCCTGCCCAAGCTGGTGTTCTTCACCAGCCACACCCCTGTTTTTGACATCGGCGCTTTCTTTACCATCGCCATTGTGTTCCTGGTCTCCGCCGCGGAGACCACCGGCGCCACCGCTGCTGTGGCCCAGGGGGCGCTGGGACGTGAGCTGAAGATTGAGGAGCTCCAGGGCTCCCTGGCGGTAGACGGCTTCTCCAGCTCCATCTCCGGCTGCTTCGGCTGCCTGCCCCTCACCTCTTTCAGCCAGAATGTGGGCCTGGTGACCATGACCGGCGTCATCAACCGCTTCACCATTCTTATGGGCGCTCTGATCCTGATTCTGGCCTCCCTCTTCCCCCCGCTGGGCGCCTTCTTCAACTCCCTGCCCCAGTCGGTGCTGGGCGGCTGCACCGTCATGATGTTCGGCTCCATCATGTATGAGGGCATCAAGATGCTTAAGGAGTGCGTGTTCAACGACCGCACCATGATCATCGTCTCCCTCTCCTTCTGCATCGGCATCGGCCTGACCCAGACCTCCGGCAACTTCTTTGCCGCCTTCCCCTCCGCCGTGGGCGACATCTTCAACGGCAACGCCGTGGCCGGCGTGTTCGTGGTCTCCCTGCTGCTCAGCCTGATCCTCCCCAAGGACAAGACGGAAGAGACCTCTGCAAAAAAATAATTGCCTCCATACAAACGCGGGGCCCGCACATTCGTGTGCGGGCCCCGTTTGACCTTCTTGTCTTTTTTTCAAAAAGCCGGTATGATAGCGACAGGAAAATACCGCAGAGAAGAGGGACAACTATGACAGACCGGTACATTGCCTTTGACGTGGAAACCCCCAACTACGCCAATAACCGCATGAGCGCCATTGGTATCACCGTTATAGACAATGGCACTGTGGTGCAGGAGTATTACTCACTGGTAGACCCGGAAGCTCATTTTGACGCCTTCAATGTTTCACTGACGGGGATCACACCGGAGATGGTAGCAGGAAAGCCGGCCTTTCCGGCGCTGTGGCAGGAGATCAGGCCCATCATGGAAAGCGGCCTGCTCATCGCCCATAACGCACCCTTTGATCTGTCGGTGCTGGCCAAATGTCTGAGGGACTACGGCATCGTCTGGCAGCCCACGGTTCCCTACGCCTGCACCTGTCAGATGAGCCGCCGCCTGCTCCCTCAGCTGCCCAACCACAGGCTGAATACCCTGTGTGACTACCTGGCCCTGGAGCTGGACCACCATCACGCCGGCAGCGACAGCCGGGCCTGCGGAGAGGTGCTGCTCCGCTGCCTGAACAACGGCGGTAAAATAGAACCTTTTATCCGTACTTACGACCTTCTCCGCGTCCGCACCCTCTCTTCAAGATCCACTTAAAATTGCAACACCCCCGGAGATAACCTCCGGGGGTGTTGTTGTGGTTCAGGAGTTAGGTGGGGGACCAGGTCAGGGTATTGCTGCAGCTGATCATGGTAACGATGATGCCCAGGATGATACCGGGCAGATAGGGGTTGTTGGTTGCCCGGTAGATCTTGCGGGAGATGATGGCCGCCACAGGCAGGACCACCAGCATGGGGAAGAGCCAGACCACCTGCATATTGGCGCCTCGGAACATCAGGTCCCCGCCGGCAAAGAAGGGCAGGTACTGCATCAGCAGCAGGACCACCGCGGGAAGGACCGCGGCCACCGCCACGATGGTGGTGTTGATCCAGCGATGCTTGCCGCCGATATCATTGTAGTTGAAGCAGTTGAGCGCCACGGAGTTGCCCACATAGTAGACCAGGAAGAATACCGCATAGGGGAACACCGCCACAGCAACCTTGTCAACCGCAAAGGTCTTGACGGCCAGTACCCAGATGCGGAAGTCCGCCTTGAAGAAGTAGTCGGTGAAGAACACGCAGCCGAAGGCTACGCAGATCACGATGGCAGCCAGCAGGATGGTCTTGCCCAGCTGGGGCAGGGAGATCCTGACACCGACTTCTTTCAGGTTCAGGCCGTTCTTCTTTCCAAAGGCGAAATAGCTGACCACCATGCTCAGGATGGCAAACAGGCCGCAGGCCGCCGCCCACAGGCACACGCCCCAGGGGGAACTCTGAGGCCAGCCGTCATAGAATACGGTAAAGGTCTTGGCATTGAGCATAATGGGGATGTACACAGCAGACCCAAAGATGGCACCCAGGAGCAGGCTGCCCCAGAACCATGCCTTGCCCTTGCCGGAGACCGCTCTGGGCGCTACCGGCTCTTCTCTGCCCAGGCTGGCAAAGAAGGGAGTCTTCACCATCAGCAGAGTGAAGCAGGTAATGAACATACCGAAACCGATGAGACCCACCAGATTGAAGGCCTCTTTGACCTGCCAGATCTGATCGTCGGCAGGAAGCGGATTGGGCGCGCCCAGAGTCTCCTCAAAGAAGCTGATAACGGCGCTAGTAGCCCGCTGGCTGAAGTGGGCCCAGGGATGGGTGATGGCAGGGTTGTAGATCACGCGGACAGCTTCCCGTCCATCGATGGTCTCATAGTACACCGTATCAGCCTGCCGCAGCTCCTGGCCCGTGGGATCGGTACCAAAATACAGGAAGGACTGAGCATTGTTGTACTGCACGTAGTCCTTGGGCAGGGTGGTATTTCCATTTTCATCGGTATCCTGCATAAAGAACTCATCGTACTGGGCCGCCATGATACCCGCGTCACGGCTGCCATAGATATTGGTCCAGGCGCCGTCGGCATCCACATAAGTAGCATCGGCACAGTTGAGCAGCACGGCGGAAATCAGCTGTTCCTCTGCCTGATTATCCAGCTCGATAGCAGCGTTGCAGGACATACCGCCCATGGAGTGGCCGGTGATGCCGATACGGCTCTTGTCCACATAGGGCAGGTCGGCCAGCACCTTTACCGATTGATACAGGCCGGAGGTCACCAATCCCACGTTGTTTACGTTATCCGACTCACCGTGAGAAGGCATATCCTGCGCCAACACCACATAGCCCCGACGGGCCAGCTCCACGAAGTTGGCGTCCTGCATTCCCTTATTGTTGTACATACCATGGCTGGTCACGATGCCGGGAGCGGGATTTTCCGCTGTGGCCCCGTCAGGAATGAAGAGCCAGCCATCCATGGCGAATCCACTGTCCGTTTCCCAGTGGAGTTCCTTGATGGTAATGCTGCCTCCGCCGGTCTGGATCACCATGGTAGCTACCGCGCTCACCAGCATCAAAATAATAGAAATACATAGGATAATCGCAGTTTTCCTTGTCTTACTTTTGGACATTGAGACAACCTCCTTTTCCTACTCAAAGCATACCTCTGACGAACCCTCTTTTCCCGCACCCCCTCAGCACAAAAAAACACGACCGTCCTTCCGACAGTCGCGCTTCTCAATCACTCATGCGCATTATGAAATTGAATTACTGTACTAAAGCTGTTTTCAACATACCAGATGCACGAGTGACTGTCAAGTGGTCCAGATATTTTTTGTCAGTTTTGTATAAACTGGGCATATCAATTTTGGTTCTCTCTGCAAAATTTGATTTTTCCCGCCTCCTCTCTTGCATTTCTGGTTTCAGCCTGTTATTATGAAACTGTCCTCTGTGCAGAAGAGTGATAGAGTGCGCAAGGCAGCCAGCGGTTGCTTTGCGCATTTTTATGTCCTCCCGCTGTATGGGAGCCGAAACGAGGCGATGACCATGAATTGCACAAGCTTACTGGAGCTGCTGGCCGATGGGCCGGTTATCGCCGCGGTAAAGGACGACGCCGGACTGGAGCCCGCGCTGGAAAGTGATGTGGCCGTTCTTTTTCTGCTCTATGGTGATATCCTGACCATCGGCGAAAAGGTAGCCCGCATCCATCAGGCAGATAAGAAGGCCTTTGTCCATCTGGATCTCATCGACGGACTATCCGCCCGGGAGATCTCCGCCGACTTTATTGCCCGGTATACCGCCGCCGACGGTGTGATCTCCACCAAGGCCGCCCTTACCAAGCGGGCCAGAGAACTGGGGCTGGTGGCCATCCAGCGGGTCTTTTTGCTGGACTCCATGGCCCTGAAGAACGTGGAGCGCCACTTCTCCCAGGAATCCGCTGACTTAGTGGAGGTACTGCCCGGCCTGATGCCCAAGATCATCCGGCAGCTGTGCCAGACCACCGGAAAGCCCATCATCGCCGGCGGTCTGATCTCCGATAAGGAGGATGTAACAGGCGCCCTGGGCGCCGGAGCGGTGGCGGTTTCCTCTACCAACCCCGCCGTCTGGGCCATGTAAAATCAGATACCGTTGTTTCCGGAGTATGAGAGTGAAACAAAGCGGCCCCGCCGGGGCGGCTTTGTTTTGCTCTTTTTTGCTATGAAAAAGCATAGCAAAATTGGCCATGTGCCGCTTTCAGCGGCACGGCCATAAAATCAAAGCGCATGGGCCGGGACGGTCCATATGCGCATAAACTTCATGCGCCACAAGCCTTTGCCCGTTTTCGTGGTGCGCTCTTGGCGTATGAAGTTTCATGCCAGGAGGTTTTATTATGTATGACGTTCTCATCATTGGCTGCGGCATTACCGGCGCGGCGGCCGCCTTCCAGTTCTCCCGCTATCGTCTGAACGTAGCTGTTCTGGAGCGGGAAAATGACGTAGCCGACGGCACCACCAAGGCAAACTCCGCCATTCTCCATGCCGGATATGACCCCGAGCCTGGCACGCTTATGGCCAAACTCAACGTACGGGGTGCCGCCCTGGCAAAAGAACTGTGTGCCAAGCTGGACGTACCCTACCGGCAGTGCGGCTCCTTCGTGCTGGCCTTCTCCCCGGAGGAGGAGGCCACCCTCCGTGCTCTCCAGCAGCGTGGCCAGGACAACGGCGTGCCCGGCTTGGAAGTGCTCACTGGCGACCAGGCCAGGGCCATGGACCCCAACCTTTCCTCCCAGGTAACCGCCGCGCTCTGGGCCCCTACCGCCGCCATCTGTTCCCCCTGGGAATACTGCCTGGCTCTGGCAGAGACCGCCGTACGCAACGGCGCCGACCTCCGGCTGGACACCACCGTCACCGGTCTGGAACGGCTGGAGGACGGCTGGCTGGTCCACACCAGTCAGGGTGATTTCCGCAGCCGATATGTGATCAACGCCGCTGGTGTGTCCGCCCAGACCATCCATGAGATGGTGGCTCCCGCCAGCTTTACCATCCACCCCTCCCGGGGTCAGTATTTCCTGCTGGACAAGAGCGAGGGGGACCGGGTGGGCCATGTGATCTTCCAGTGCCCCGGTCCCAGCGGCAAGGGCGTGCTGGTGGCCCCCACCGTCCACGGCAACCTGATCGTGGGTCCCAACGCCGACCCAGTCCCCGATGACGACGTGGGCACCACCGCCGACGGGCTGGCTTTTGTACGGAATACCGCTCTCAAGTCGGTGCCCTCGGTGAACTTCCGGGAGTCTATCCGTAACTTTGCCGGCGTGCGAGCCTCCACCGACCGGGGAGATTTTATCATCGAACTGGCTGCCCCCGGCTTTCTGGATCTGGCGGGCATCTGCTCCCCCGGTCTCACCGCCGCCCCCGCCATCGCGGAATACGCCGTCCAGCTGCTGAAGCGGGACGGGCTGGTGCTGGAAGAAAAGCAGACCTACTGCTGTCAGCGCCGCCGTGTCCGCTTTCACGACCTGTCCCCGGCGGAAAAGGCACGGCTGGTGGAGGAAAATCCCGCCTATGGCCGGGTGATCTGCCGGTGTGAGACCATTACCGAAGGGGAGATTCTGGACGCCCTCCGCAGCCCCATCCCACCCCGTTCGGTGGACGGGGTGAAGCGCCGGGTGGGCGCAGGCATGGGCCGGTGCCAGGGCGGCTTCTGCGGGCCCCGGGTGGTGGAGATCCTGGCCCGGGAGCAGCAGGTCAGTCCCGGCACCATTGTACAGGATAAAGCGGGCAGCTGGCTGCTGGCAAGCCAGACGAAGGGAGGCAATGACCATGTATGATCTGATCGTAATCGGCGGCGGCCCGGCTGGGCTGGCAGCCGCCTGTGCCGCCTGGGAGAAGGGCCTGAAGCATATCCTCATTGTGGAGCGAGACAAGGAACTGGGCGGCATCCTGAACCAGTGCATCCACAACGGCTTTGGCTTGCATTATTTTAAAGAGGAACTCACCGGACCGGAATACGCCGGACGGTTTATCAAGATGCTGGAGGACACCGGCGTGGAGGTGCGGCTGGACACCATGGTGCTCACCGTCACAGAGAACCGGCAGGTCCATATGGTGGGCAAGGATACCGGCTATCGCATTGAAGAGGCCAAGGCCATCATCCTGGCCATGGGCTGCCGGGAGCGTACCCGGGGAGCCATCGCCATCCCCGGTCAGCGGCCTGCCGGCGTCTTTACCGCCGGAGCGGCCCAGCGATACGTCAACATGGAGGGCTGGCTGCCGGGACGACGGGTGGTCATCTTGGGCAGCGGCGACATCGGCCTCATCATGGCCCGCCGCATGACTCTGGAGGGTGCCAAAGTGCTGGCCTGTGTGGAGGTTATGCCCTACTCCGGCGGCCTGAACCGGAACATCGTCCAGTGCCTCCATGACTACGACATCCCCCTCTACCTCTCCCACACCGTCACCGACATCCGCGGCCGGGACCGGGTGGAGCAGGTGGTGGTTTCCAAGGTGGATGAACGCCGCCAGCCCATTCCCGGCACCGAGATGGTATTCGACTGCGATACCCTGCTGCTGTCGGTGGGCCTGATCCCGGAAAATGAGCTGACCCGCCAGGCGGGCATCGCCATCGATCCCCGCACCAATGGGGCGGTGGTCTATGAGAATATGGAGACCTCCCTCCCCGGCGTGTTTGCCTGTGGCAACGTGGCCCACGTCCATGATCTGGTGGACTTTGTTACCGCCGAGAGCCAGCGAGCAGGCGCGGCTGCGGCAGACTACGTCCTGGGCTCAGCCCCCTCCGATCCCGCCGCGCTGGAGGTACACACCGGTGACGGCGTGACCTACACCGTACCCCAGCACATCCGGCCCAACCGGGTGGCAAAAAATTGTGACCTTTTCTTCCGGGTCAACCGAATCTGTGGGGACAGTCAGATCCTTGTCAAGTCGGGGGATACTCTCATTGCCCGATTCCCCCGGGAGCATCTGGCCCCCGGTGAGATGGAGCACATCGTTCTGCCTAAGGTCCTGCTGGAGCGGACCTCGGAAGCCATTACCGTATCCATTCAGGAGGTGGAGTCCAAATGAAAGAACTGATCTGCATTGTCTGCCCCAAGGGCTGCCACCTGAAGGTCGACGAGGAACAGGATTACCGGGTAACCGGAAATGGCTGTCCACGGGGCGAAGAATATGGTAAAATGGAGCTGACTCATCCCACACGGGTGGTCACCTCCACCGTCCGCTGCACCGGCGGGGCCCATCCCCGCTGCCCGGTCAAGACAGACGCGCCCATTCCTAAGGCGCTGATCATGCAGGCGGTCCGTTGTCTGGACGGGGTGGAGCTGACCGCACCGATTCATACCGGCGACATCGTGGTGCCCAACGTCTGCGGCACCGGCGTTTCCTTTGTAGCCACACGCGATCTGTGACCGCAGCGCTGCGGAATATCGGGAGGCATTGTTATGGAAAAGTATATCCTGTCCCTGGATCAGGGTACCACCAGTTCCCGGGCCATTCTCTTTGACGGGGAGCAGAACATCATCGGCATCAGCCAGAAGGAATTTACCCAGATCTATCCCCAGGAGGGCTGGGTGGAGCACGACGCCATGGAGATCTGGTCCTCCCAGTACGCGGTGATGATGGAGGTCATCGCCCAGTCCGGCGTAGACCCCGCCCACATCGCCGCCATCGGCATCACCAACCAGCGGGAGACCACCATTTTGTGGGACAAGGCCACCGGCCGCCCCATCTGCAACGCCATCGTGTGGCAGTGCCGCCGCACCGCCGGCATTGTGGATCAGCTGATGGCTGACGGGCTGGGGGACCACATCCGCAAAACCACCGGTCTGATCCCCGATGCCTACTTCTCCGCCACCAAGATCAAATGGATGCTGGATCATGTGGAGGGAGCCCGGGAGAAGGCCCGCCGGGGCGAGATTCTCTTCGGTACGGTGGACACCTGGCTGCTGTGGAAGCTCACCGGCGGGGCAGTCCACGTCACCGACGTGACCAACGCCTCCCGCACCATGCTCTACGATATCCATAAGCTGTGCTGGGACGACACCCTGCTCCACGCCCTGGATATTCCCAAGGCCATGCTGCCCGAAGTGCGCTCCTCCAGCGAGATCTACGGCTATACCGAAATCCAGGGCGTCAAGGTGCCCATCGCCGGTATTGCAGGCGACCAGCAGGCCGCTCTGTTCGGTCAGACCTGCTTTGAGCCCGGCGACGCCAAAAACACCTACGGCACCGGCTGTTTCCTGCTGATGAACACCGGCTCGGTCCCCTGTGAGAGCCGCAACGGCCTTATCACCACCATTGCCGTGGGCCGGGACGGCGGCGTCCAATACGCTCTGGAGGGCTCCGTCTTTGTGGGCGGAGCGGTGATCCAGTGGCTGCGGGACGAGATGCGTTTCTTCACCGAGAGCCGAGACGCGGAGTATTACGCCCAGAAGGTCGCCGACAACGGCGGGGTGTACCTGGTGCCCGCCTTCACCGGCCTGGGTGCCCCCTACTGGGATATGTACGCCCGGGGCACTCTGGTGGGCTTGACCCGCGGCACCCGCCGGGAGCACATCATCCGGGCCGCCCAGGAATCCATTGCCTACCAGGTAGCCGATCTGGTTCACGCCATGGAGTCAGACACCGGCGTACCTCTCACCCAGCTGAAGGCCGATGGCGGCGCCAGCCGAGACCAGTTCCTGATGCAGTTCCAAGCCGATATCATTGATCGTGAGGTGCGCCGTCCCGCCATCCGGGAGACCACCGCCCTGGGCGCGGCCTACCTGGCCGGTCTGGCTGCCCATGTGTGGCAGGACACCGACGAGATTCGCCACCTGTGGATGTGCGATACCGCCTTTGAACCCCGTATGACCGCCCCGGAGCGGGAGCGGCTGCTGGCCGGCTGGCACAAGGCAGTGGGCCGCAGCCGGGACTGGAGCCGCTGAAACCTTCTATTTTAAAAAGAAAAATGTCCGGCCATGCTGTTGATTTACAGCATGGCCGGACGTTTTTTGCACTTAAGCTTGAGACAACTGACGGCTCCTCAGCAATGCCTGCACCGGCGCTCCGATCAGGCGGCCAAACAGCCTTGCAATGGTCCCCACCAGCAGGGCAGAAATGAAGGTACCCTCCCGAACTCCGGTCAGGGTGTGGAACAGCAGCAGCCCCAGCACCGCCGCCGTGGCCGCCATAGTCACATCCACCACCACCTTGGTCTTTCCAAAGTTGGTGTTCCAGCGAGTGGAGATGGCCTTTACTGTACACTCGCCCGGCAGCATGACCACATTGGCCGCCACCTCAATGAACACACCAAAACCCAGCACCAGGCAGCCCAGCAGCAGCGAGCAGACTTTAGCGGGATAGGTCTGGGGGTCCACAAACCAGAACAGCGCCATGGACAGGTCGATAAATACAGAAAAGATAGGGATCACCGGCAGCTGAAGCAAAAACTGCTTGGGAAAACGCTTCCCCAGGATAATCAGCTGAATGGCAATCAACAGCAGGCTGAAAAACAGGGTAAACATCCCCAGTGACAGGGGAAACCGAATGCTCAGCACATAGGGGACGCTGGTAATGGGCGACGTGCCCAGGTTGGCTCTGGTGGTCAGGGCGATCCCCAGAGAATTGACGAACAGTCCGAATAAAAACAACACATATCTCCGGACCAGCTCTGCTTTGCTCACTGCAAACCCTCCATATCGGTCATATTCGCGCACACCTTGTAGAGGCAGTCCAGCAGTTGAGCCCGCTGTTCCTCGCTCAGTCCAGCCTGTACTACCTCCGACTGCCGCTCCATGGTCTGGCGCACCTCTCTCTGTTTGGCCCATCCCTGCTCTGTCAGATAGACGTGGAGGGACCGCCGGTTGCCATCCTCATTGCAGCGCCGGATCAGGCCCTTTTCCTCCATGCGGTTGAGCAGCCCGGTCAGCGTGGCCGGGTCGATCTGGCATCCGGCCGCAATCGCTTTCTGTACGCTGCCGTCGTGGCGGCCCAGGTAGTCCAGCACTTTGGGCTGGCCGGCCGTCAGGCCAGACCCGTTCAGTTCCGCCATCACGCTGCGCTGAAACAGCGATTGCGTCGCCATCAACAGATAGTGGAAGCTGCGGTCCATATGGCTCCTCCCTCAAACAGTTTTGTTTCAAACAATTTGTATACAAATATATTAGCGTGATTTCCTTTTGCTGTCAACCATGCACCTTGGACAAAAGGAGCGCTCACGTTGAGACATTTTTGTGTGCTCTGCCTGCAAAAAAACGCTTACGAAAGCCTTTTAAAAATGCTAAAATGAACCTATAATAGGCAGTCGCAGTGAAGGAAAGTAACGAGACGGGCGTTTCGTTGCTTTCCTTTTTTGTTGCTGTCCAAACTGTTTGGAGAGGAGACCCCAAATGCCTAAAACAAAACTGCAAAATGTGATCTTTACCATTATCATGGCCGTTATCATGGTATACGGTATGATCGTCTACAACGTAGCTCTCAATACCGGCGGCGTTACCAATCAGACCTTCCTGCTGGCCCTTCATGAGCTGCCCATCATGGCGCCCATCGCCTTCCTGCTGGAGTTCTTTGTGGTAGAAAAGTTGGCCACCAGACTGGCCTTTTCCTTCATGCGGCCCACCGACCGCCCCCAGTTCATTACCTACGCCATCTCCACCATGATCGTGTGCATCATGTGCCCCACCATGAGCCTGATTGCCACCCTGCTATTCAAAGAGCCCAGCTTCGGCACCTGGGTCCACACCTTCGGCTGCAATATGCCCATGGCACTGATTTGGCAGCTGCTCTACTGCGGTCCTCTGGTCCGGTTGATCTTCCGCACCCTGTTCCGCCGTCAGCTGGCCAAGGCCTGACCCTTTATCCACACTAAATGCCCTGTGGGCGCCGTTCTCACGGCGCCCACAGGGCATTTTTATCCGGTATTCAATTCTCCAGGTTGTCCCCCGCCTGATCCACCTTGGCTCCCAGGGACGCAATCATTTTGGTGAGCCAAGCCGGTATCGGAGTTCCCAGGGCACCGGCGTTCTCAATGATACTGCCCGCCTCGGTGAGGATATACCAGATCACCACCAGGGGGCAGAGCAGCACCGTGTAAGTAAAGGGCAACTCCATCCCCGGCACATTGTCCAGCAGGCGGCCGATGACCATGTCCAAAATGGCCGCCACAATGACTGCCACCACGCTGCCCAGCTTGTGCCAGATCCCGTCCCGGGCGGTCTTGCTGGACCACTCCCCCGCCCGCAGGGCGGCGGCGGAGCCGGTGGCGTAGTCGATGAGCATACAGCCCACCCATGCCACCACCACCCAGCCGAACCACCCCCACAGGGCGGTAAGGGCGGCGCATACGGCGGCCACCGCCGCCTTGAAGGAATTGATGTGCTCCATGTCAGGCTCCTTTCCCGGGCAGCAGCCCCAGCCGGTCCAGCACCACGGCGGCCTCCTGCCGGGTGAGCTGGTCCCTGGGCCGGGTGCCGTCGAAGATGCCGGCGGCAGCCGCCTTGCTCCATGCCTCCCTGGCCCAGCCGTCGGGCTGGTTGGGCTGTCCGCTCTCCCCCTCCGGCTCCTTGACCTCCAGCCCCAGATAGTCGCAGACCCCGGCGCAGGTGGCCTGGGCCAGCTTGTCCCGGTAGGCGGTGTCCTTCAGCAGGGCCAGGTCCTGGTCGTTGGTGTGGAACCCGTACTCCAGCAGGACCGCCGGAGCGGTGGTGGAGGCCAGCACCGTGTACAGCTCATGGGCCAGCCCGCTGCCCCACAGCACCACACCGGCGGCGTGGATGCGGTTGATGACAGCCGCTGCCAGCTTGTTCCGGGCCGCCGTCTCCGGGGGCGCGGAGGTGAAGGCCACAAACCCCCGGGCGGCGCTCCCGGCGGCATTGGAGTGGAGAGAGACGAACAGGTCCGCCCCCGCCCGGTTGCTCACCGAGGCCCGGGCGCTGAGGCTGGGATAGTCACTCTCCTGCTCACGGGTGCCTACCACGGTAATACCCTGTGCCTCCAGCAGAGGTCGCAGGCGGGTATACAAGTCCCAGGTAAATTCACATTCCTTGTAGCTCCCGTCCGGGGCGCCGTTGACACACCCCGGCCCGTGGCCCGGATCCAGGCATACAATGGATTTGCTCATAGATTTATCCTCCTTATCTGACGGAGTCTCCACCGTCTTTTTTATCCATGCACATATCAAATCACCTGTAGCAACAGCTCATAGGTCCAGCCAGCATTGCACCGTCAACGGGAATACACCGGTTATCAAACGGAATCATAGTATCACCTCCTACCCATAGGCGCACAGGGCCGGATGATGTACGTTCTCATACACCGATGCAAAGAATTTCTTTGTATACCACAAACTATCTGTCAAAAGATCCTCTTTTTTACATTTCATAGAAAAAAATCCTCGAGCCGTAACGGCTCGAGGATTTTACTAATCCATATATGACTAAAAAAAGAAGGACACGCTTAAGCGTGTCCTTCTTCTTGGAACATCGCAACACTATAGATGCCACGGCCTTCACCCATTCGCAAGCGTCCAGTATATTATTTTTTTTACTCCATGGGAGATGGTTCTCCGCTATGAGCCTCCAGAGCTTCGATGCGGTGATCCTGCGTCAAGATCTCCATCTGGCTGATGGCGATGGCGTTGAGTTTTGTCAGCCGCTCGGCCTGAGACATCCCCTCGTTTATGAACACCGCATTCAGGTTTTCCAGATTGGACAGGCAGACCAGCTGAGAGACATTGGCGTAGTCACGGATATTCCCTTTCAGATCGGGATGGCTGTCCCGCCACTGCTTTGCGGTCATACCAAACAGGGCCATGTTCAGAACATCAGCTTCACTGGCATACACCATGGAGACCTGCTTTGCGGAAAGCTCGGGCGGAATCAGATTTTCCTTGATGGCGTCCGTATGGATGCGGTAGTTGATCTTTGCCAGGTTTCGCTTGATGTCCCAGCCAAGTTGTTTCATCTCCTCGGTCTTGAGCCGCTCAAACTCCTTGACCAGATACAGCTTGAATTCAACAGAAATCCAGGAGGCAAACTCAAAGGCAATCTCTTTGTGTGCATAAGTGCCGCCGTATCGACCAGCTTTTGAAACGATGCCGATAGCGCCGGTTGCCTCTACCCACTTTTGGGGAGTCATCACAAAACTGTTCAGACCGGCCTGACTCCTAAACGCATCGAATTCGACACGGTTAAAAGACGGGTTGTATAGAGATTCCCAAACACCCAGGAACTCAATCGTGTTCCGGTTCCGCAGCCAGTTTTGGATAATGTAGCGAGGATTGTCGCTGTCCTTCAGCTTGGCGATGTCAGTCAAGCTGATAAAATCATCTCGCTCGGAATTCCATTGTACACTAATTTCCGCTCCCTTGACAACCAGCTTGTCCACTTGTCCGCACCTCCTTGCTGATTATTTTTTGTAGCAATCCCCGGCAACCTTCCTCCACATCCCGCCAGGTCGTGTCGAAATCGTCGGTGTACCACAGATCGGCTACCTCGCCGGGGCGGTCGGTAAAGTCCATCAGCAGGTGCATCTTGTCGGCAAAATCGCCGCCGCAGATCCGGTACATACTCCGCAGGTTGGCCCGATCCATGCCAATCAGAAGGTCGTACTTCTCGTAATCGCTGTTCAGATGTATTACCAGCAAAAGAATCTATTGGGTCAAAAATCTGGTTTCCTACAAAATTTCGTAAAATCGTAGTGACGTTGGAAAGCATAAACATAGACCTAGCAGAGCGAAGTTTCTCTCCTGTGGTGCGCGTTTTATAATCTTTTGCAATACTGTCAATTTGAGCAAGAGCAACATCGCGAAGATGATCGTAGCTGTCCTGCTCTAAAGCTGCGTTAAGTGCTTTGCTAGTTTTGTTTCGGAAAAAAGACCCAGTACGGCGAATAGCAGAGTTTTGCTTGATAAGGTCAATAAGAGCTTTGGTATCACCATCCTGTATGTCATCAAAAGCTGCTATCTGCTCCTGGACGTTGCTTAGTACTTCAGCTTTTTTCTGATCATTGAGTTTGCTGTTTTCCAAAGTTCGTACTGCGTCCACCATGACACCCTGTGGAGTCCTGCTATATTTTGCAAATGCTTGAATCATCTGACCAGCTTTTGTGCCTTTGGATTGAATGAGTTTTGCCCATTTATTTACTTTGCCATAATCTCCGCTTTCAATAGCTTCCGCCATATACCGGTCAAGGATCCCCATAGCGGTATCAAGATCTTCTCCGCCCCACTCTTCGCGGTTCGGAAGATCGTTGATCTCACCTTCCAGATCAGTGAAAAGACGATGCTGTGCGTTATCCATGCTCTCGCCGGGAACCGGAGCCAGCTCCATTTCCATGGCGGAGGTGATTTGTCGGATCAGCGTACTCTTTTGACTCATGACGGAGTTGATTGCGGCGAGGATTGCCTTCTGGAGCGGTTCCTCGTCCAGCGTTGGTGAGTTGTGGCAGTACTTGGTGCCGTAGTCCAACCGGCTGACACAGCGCCACACGATGCGCTTCCTGCCTTGCTTGGACCAGGTGCAGCGGCGGTACAGGGTGCCGCATTCGCCGCAGACAAGGCGCTCCGACAAGGCGTATTTGCTGGCATAGGATGTCATCCCCGTGGGGGCATTCTTTTTGGAAGGGCTTTTCCCGGCACTGCGCCGCGCCATCTCTGCCTGTACCGCATCGAAGGTTTTACGCTCCACGATGCCCTCATGATGATTCTGGACCAGATACATGGGGAGCTGCCCCGTGTTGCGGATAACCTTGCGGCTGATGCAGTCGCTGATGTAGGTCTTCTGGAGGAGGACATCTCCGCAATACTTCTCATTGGTCAGGATGCTTCGGATCGCCGTGATCGTCCATTTGGAGCCGCCGGTCACATTGGGGATCTGCTCCGCTTCCAGCCTGTCTTTGATCATCCGAAGGCTGGCTCCGCTCAAATACTGGTCATAGATCGAACGAACCACATCTGCTTGCTCCTGGATGATTTTCGGCTTGCCGTCCTCGCCTTTTTCATAGGCGTACAGCCGGTTATACTGTATGATTGTCTTTCCCTCGCGCATGGCCTGCCGCTTGCCCCAGCGGACATTGGCGCTGATGCTCTACCACAACACCTTTGAAATAGCTATTGAAAAGAATGCGATTTCAGAAAGAAAGGATAATGTCCGCACCGGTCTGTGCGGCAATTCTGGCCAAAATTTTGCGGGCCTCTCTTTCTGTGGTTTTCTTCTGCTCTATCAGCGTGCGGAGCAGTTGGGCAATGCCGCACAAATCGATATTTGTCATCTCGTTTCCTCGCTTTCGTGGATTTGTTTTTGATAACAGAAATATGGGACCCGATCAGGGAGTTTGAGGAGAAAAGGAAGAGGAGTGTAGAGGGGGAAAGATGAAGAACTCAGAGAAACGGAGGTTGAGGAGAAGAAGAGGATGTACTGTGATCAGATCCCATATTTCTGCTATCAAAAGAAAAACAGAGGGCCGCTCCCAAAGGTCAGGTGAGCGAGTGTAGGCTCCGAGTCTGGAGCGGCCCTTTGTTTCTTGATGCTGCTTAGTCGCCTGTATTCGACACTACTTCCCCAGGCAGGGCGGCAACTTGAACTGTGCTGGCGCACATCATGGGACTCTCACCCCTCCGAGGATCTCTCCGAGCTGCGTAAACAGAAGTATCATTGTAGGCTGATGGGGTCATGGCGGGGACAGCTTGCCAAGGCTGTCTTGGCCTGAGTGGGTATCGCTCTGCACCTTATTTGGCCGTCCTTTGATGCGGATCTGCTCCGCACAGGTGGTCTTCGCGCACTCGGTCTGACGCTCTCCCGATCAGCTAAGGTATTCAAGTTGCCGGATATGACCGCCTGGGGCGGTGTTTTTCAAGGTTCGCTGAGATGTTTTGATCTCACGAAGATTGTAACTCTGCGCGTATTCTTCCAACAGAAACAGAATGGAAAGTTTACCAACCCAAAATGGAAAGTTTTTAGAGGGATGCCTCCAATTCGGACAGCAGAGAGATGGCCATCCGCAGTCCGCGCTTCTGTTCCTCTGCAAAATCTCCTTTTCCCACCAGGAGATAATCCAGAGAAACATCAAAGAATGCTGCAAACTCTACGGCCAGCTCGACTGGGCCAGTCTGCTTTCCAGTTTCGATTTTTGCGATGTATGGAGTGCTGACATTCATCTTCTCTGCCAACTGCTCCTGTGTGAGCCCACGCTTTTTTCGCAAGCTCCTGATCCTTGAACCATAGTCCTCTCTATTAAAGTACATGGTGATTTACTCCGTCTTCTGAAATTTGGATGCGAACCAAATTTCGGAGCGGTGGGTCGCGGCAATGGAGCGACCGGACATACCGGACGCTGAGCAGAGGCCGCCATTTTTCGACAAACAAAAAATGCACCCACCGTGCGGCGAGTGCATACGAAGAGAAATATTTGCCGAGCTTTAGCGGTATATAGTGAGTAAGGACAAATGGTGTCGAATAAAAAAGAACCGCAACCCCTTGGAGGATTGCGGTATGTAACGTTGTTCTTTTTTCCCTGACCCCCGGCGGGTGTTCATTGCTCCCTATACGATTTCCTGCCATATTCTCCCCTTGCGGGGATAACAGACAAAAAGTGCGTTTCCCCTCACCGTTTCGATGGGGGTATTATAATAGGGAATTTTTAGGGGTTTCTTAGAAATCGCTTAGGTTTTAGGCAGTTATGCTGAAATTTGAAGATTATCCGCTTTTTGTATTATTATATATTCATATTGGCTAAAAAGCACAAGCCAAAACTATGCATTATATATGTGCAATTAGTCTGACAAGACTTTCTATATCTTATTTTTCTATTCTACCAAGGGTACACTAAACTTGTCAACATATTTCTTGTGGTTGGAGGGTTGGCAAGTGGAATATGGAACGATTCGCATTAAGCTGGACGAGCTGTTGAAGGCATCCGGTCTTAGCAAGAACATGTTGAGCCATCGAGCTGAGATGCAGCGGACGCAGATCAACAATTATTGTAAAAACCAAATTACTCGTTTAGATATAGATGTCCTCGCAAGGCTTTGTACGGCGTTGAATTGTGGGATTGGCGATCTATTAGAATTTATACCACCAGAAAAGATAGAAAAATGAGGCTCGCAGGAGGAATTTCCTTTCCCCCTACGAGTCTCATTATGTATTTATTCCTTCAAAAGAGTTCTGCACTCTACATTTTCGGAAGTGCCAGCCGGCCCATGCTCCGCAGGCTGACGCCCAGGGTGGAGAGATTGTGCAGCGTGGCAGAGGTGGCGGGCGGCAGAACACCGGCCACACCAAGGGCAATCAGGGTGCCGTTGAAGCCGATAACGAAGCGGTAGTTGGAGTGGATGCGCGCCATCAGCGCCATGGCGATCCGGCGCAGCTCTACCAGTTCCCAGAGACTATCGGCAGCGATGGTGATGTCCGCGATCTCCCGGGCGATGGCGGCGCCGTCGCTGATGGCGATGCCCGCGTCCGCCTCGGACAAGGCCGGCGAGTCGTTGATGCCGTCGCCTACCATCAACACGGTGTGTCCCTCCCGGCGGAGCCGTGCCACATACTCCGCCTTGTCCGCCGGAAGGACTCCGGCGCGGAAGTCATCCACTCCCACCTGGGCGGCAATGGCTGCGGCGGTGCGGTAACTGTCTCCGGTGAGCATAACGGTGCTGGTAATCCCCAAAGTGCGGAGGGCAGAGAGGACTTCCTCCGCCTCCTCCCGCAGCGGGTCGGCGATGCAGATCACGGCGGCCAGCTGTCCGCCTACGGCCAGGTACAGGTGAGAATACTCCGGCGGCAGGGCGTCAAAGCGATCCTGTTCGCCCTCCGGAATGACGCAGCCCTCATCCTCAAAGACGAAGTGGGCGCTGCCGATGAGGACCCGCTCCTCATCGACGGTGCTTGCGATGCCGTGAGCCACCAGATACTCCACCTAAAGAATGGTACTCCTCATGTTGCAAACTACGAAGCTTGGCTTCCTCCGCAATAGTTCTGGCACAAACAACGCCGCCTGCGCTTGGAGGCTGGGATGGACTCTCCGGTGAGGGGACGCCAAATTGACGGTGCCCTCACCTTTTAGTACCACTCAGTCCACGGGGATAATGCCGCTTCCCCGGACCACCATGGCATCTACCGGCTGGATTGGGGCATGGGGAGCAGCACCCATCCTGAGCTGTGCTCCACCAGACACAATCCATATTCAGGGACATACATCGGGTCAAATCAACAACAGGTTTTTTCCTTCACCACTCCTCCGGTGCTTTTTCTACAGCCTCGGTCGATAAAAACAAAAGAGGCTTCTATAAACTGCCTGCACGGACAAAGGGTATGATTCTGGGGTTTATTTCAGGTAATAGAGGAAGGAGTTTAGGCGGGACCAGGCGCTCTCGTCCCAATCACTGTCCATGGCAAGATGTAAGTGGGGGATTCCACCCATTTCACCAGTCATATCCAACAGTGTTGCTGTGTTTTCATACCGGGGAGCCAGCGTCAGCACACCAGCCGATGTTCGGCCAAGTTCCCGTGCCTTGGCCAAACGGTACCGACCGTTGGCTCCGGCAAATCTCGGCAGCAGCTGATCCGCTGCAGTACGCATCCCCTCCGGATCTTTGGAGAAGCTGCTTCTCGCCCCCAATAGGCGCCCCAGTTCTGTCATTTGATCCGTCCAGGAAGCGGCTATGACACTTCCGGAATCTCGCCAGAGAAACCAGAGGTACTCGCTCAGGGGGGCACGATACAGAGGCCGGCCCTGCCTTTCCAGCGTTCCCAGCACCCCGTCGTTTAGAGCAAACAGCGTAAGGGGTTCTCCCACCGCGGCAAGAGGCTGGCTTTTGACAGGGATGCTTCCGATTTGCGCCGCCAACGTGCTCAGGCTGTCCCAATTTGGAATGTCGTCTGGACTTAGTGCGCTGCGCTGCTCAGGCGGGGCGCACAGTATGAGATCTCCTGCCAACACGGCTCGGAACAACAGGTCTGGATCTGGGATGTTCTCCGGCAAAGTTTCCAGTTCCGGGGAAACCAGTGTTACCCGCTCCAGTCCCCGGTTGGCAAGCACTGCCTCCACCGCCCACGGGTACTGGCCGTCGGCCTCCGCGCCTTGGGTGGAGGGAATCAGCATCTGAAAGGAATCGGATTCCTTCTCCGCTGCGTTCAGAATACCACCCAGTAATGCGGGGAAGGGAAGGTACTCTTTGGAACTGGTCTCCCCCCGGCCCAAAACCAGGGAAGTGCCGCCCAGAGGCATGGGATGGGTTTCCACATTCCATACCATTTCAGCATATTTCCTAAGATATGTGGTAAACGGCGGCAGATCCAAAACATATAAAGGGCCGTGGTTTGATTCTGGGATATCAACGACTTTGGTAGAGCAGTGTTCCACAGCTGTGAGCTTAAAGTGATCCGGCAGTGGCTGAGAGGAACGGCTTTCCAGACTCTGGAGAAATGCCTCGATGCGAGTAATAACGCCTACTGGTGAGAAGTGCTCATCCACTTCGATGTGCAGATAGGGTTTTTCGCCCATCTCCTTCCGGAACAGATAGGAGAGCATCGTATCCGGTCCGCAGCCGTGATTGGTGAGATAGACGGCGTACAGATTGGGGTGATGGGCCACGAGTTTCGCCCCGGAGAGGATGTGTTGTCCGAAGGGCCAGTACAGATTGGGGTAGTCCGCTGACAGATCCAGGTCGTGAGCAGGCAAATGGGAGAGAGTAATTACCTTGTGCCCCCGTTCCAGCAGCAGACGAGGGATTCCCATATTCAGCACCGGATCGGAAAGACCGTAGTTCCGGGTGATCAGTACAAGTACTCTGTCCTCAGGATTCAGAGAGGAAAGCAGTTCACGACCCTGCCGCTCTACTGCTGCTGTATGCCGGCGTACCGCTTGGGCTCCGGCCATCAGGGCAGGCAGACACCGCAGTTTGGGGATGCCAAGCTGTTTTCCAAGGCCCAGCATAGCTGATGCCATCGCTTCCTGCCCAAAGTCCAGATCGAACACAGGGTTGAGCAACTCAATGCCCCGCTCCTCCAGACGAAGGGCACGGGCGGCCAACTGAGGTGCGGTCTGCATATAGACACAGCCGTAGTTGTGCTCAACCTTGGAGGTCTCATGCCTCATGGTATGGATGGAGGGGAGAAAGATATAGTCAACACCGCGCTCTGCCAACCAGGCCATATGACCATGGATCAGCTTTACCGGGTAACAGGTCTCCGCCTGGGCTGTCTGTTGGGAGAGGCGTATGATCTCCTCGTTGGTAGACGGCGAGAGCAGTACATTGAATCCCAACTGCCGGAAGAAGGCATTTGCCATAGGAAAGAACTTGTGGATCATCAGGGCAAAAGGTACACCCACCGTTTTCCTTCCGGGGACAGGTGTTGGATCATAACCTTCCAACAGCAACCGTGGGCCACGCTGGTAAAAGGCGATGTTGCGTTGAATCTCCGCGGACAGGGCGACCTCCGCTTCCGGCTGCCTGTCGAACCCATGGAAGCGGGTAGGGCCTTTCTTGGATTCCAGTGCCAGCAGGGCGGCGCCGTGTGCTCCACTGATGGAGAAGCAGGGAGAGACTGTGAGCCGATCTCCAAATTCCTGGCGGAAAGCGGCCACGATGCCGGGGTTATAGGCCACACCGCCCTGGAGCACAATATGGTGTCCTACTGGCTTGCTCCCAACTACTTTGTGGAGATAATTTCGGACAATGGACTGGCACAAACCGGCTGCGACCTCTGCCTGGGTGGCTCCCTGTGCCTGGGCAGATTGGATAGCGGTCTCGATAAACACGGTGCATCGCTCTCCCAATTCCACAGGGGCCTTTGCAGTAAGTGCCAGGCGGCCGAAGTCCTTCAAAGGGATGTTCATGCGTGCGGCCTGCTCCTCCACAAAGGAGCCGGTTCCGGCAGCACAGATTTTGTTCATTTGAAAGTCTGCAACCTGCCCATTCTGAAGGGAGATGTATTTAGAATCTTGACCGCCGATCTCAAAGACGGTATCTGCTTTGGGCATACATTGGATGGCAGCTCTTGCCTGGGCTGTAATCTCATCTCGCACGGCATCCGCACCGATGAGCCGGCCGATCCGCTCTCGTCCGGAGCCAGTGACGCCAACTGCCAGAAGGGGAATCCGCCCAAAACGGGAGCGGATATTCTCCAGGCCCTTTCGCACCGCAGCCTCCGGGTCTCCGGCGGTGCGAAGATACTGGAAGTCCACCAGTTCTCCGAATTGATCCGTGAGAACCAGGTCTGTGCTGGTAGAACCTACATCAATGCCCAAAGCGCAGCCCTGTGGTGGGATATGGCCGGAAACAGGCGGATCAGATACAAAAACCTTGGGATCAGGCCCCAGTGGCTGACGACGGTGCAGCCGGTCTTCCGTGTTTGAATCCTGCCCACACAGAGAGGCCAGTAGTTCTCCCATGGAACAGGTGCCTGCCTCCTGAGCAGCCAGCGCAGCCCCGGCGGCGCCGGCGTAGAGGAAATTCTTCGGTAAAATCAATTCTTCTTCCGTGAGACCAAAAACATCCCGAATAGCCCGAAGAACCCCCGCATTGTAGCCAACTCCGCCGCATAAAGCCACAGGCTTCTCCACAGAAAGTCCCCGCACAATGACTGCTTTATAGTTGCGGACCATTGCGTAGCAGAGCCCCAGCAGAATGTCAGGAGTAGGCACTCCCTCCTGCTGTCGGTGAATGATATCCGTTTTGGCAAAGACAGCACATCGGCCAGAGAGGCGGGGAATGGAGCGAGCCTTTGCTACCAGTTCGGAATAGTCTTCGATCCGCAGGCCCAGCCGGGACATTTGGTCTTCAAAAAAGGAACCAGTGCCCCCGGCACAGTGTTCATTCACTGCAAATCTGGGGGGAGTGCCACAATCCAGAGCGGTGAGGAAACGGGCGCTCTGACTTCCAATTTCAATGACAGATTTCGCTTCCGGCGCCAGCAGATGGATGCCGCGATGGATGGCGGGAATATCGCCCAGAGTTAAAAGTCCGGGACAGACATCTAAAAGTCGATTTCCTATGCTTCCGGTAAGCATTACTGGATAGCCGCAAGCATTGCTATCCGCCTGCAGTAGTTCGCCGAGAAGTGCCCGAACTGTTTGAACTGCGGCACCATGATGCGCGGAGGATTTGAACCACAAAAGCTCCCTCTCCTGTGAGAGCATAGCCAGTTTGACAGTAGCAGTTCCGCAATCTAAACCGATCCCATTCATAGACAGCCTCCTTACATTGACATTTCATTGTCTAAGCAGTATAATAATGGTTAGTTATCGCTAACTATAAAGAAGCTTTTTGTTTTTGTCGGTTGCCACAGCAACACGGAGGGATCTCATGGGTTCGATTTTTGCGGCGATGCGCCGTTGCCAGCTGTTCGACGGTATTCCGGAAGAAAAGTATCAGAATGTTCTTAACTGCCTGCATGGAGAAGTGCGGGCAATTCCAAAGGACACAATTCTGCTGCGGATCGGTGATTGCCAAAAGCGCCCCGGTGTTGTTATGTCTGGCACCTTAAGGATCTCACTTTACAGCGAGGACGGAAATCTACTAACCATTGATCGCCTGAGTAGGGGGCGCGTGTTTGGGGAGACATTGGTCTGCTCCATGTCCCAAGACAGCCCCATTCAAATTGATGCCCTTAACGATACAGAGGTGCTCTATCTGGACTTTGACCCTTTGTTGCTGCAGCAAGAGAACGGGTGTCCATACCGGATGCGGGTAACCGCCAATTTGTTGCAGGAAATGGGAAGAGGAGCTTTATTCCTCAACCAGAAAATGCGTATTTTGGCACAGAACCGGCTTCGCAATCGGATTAAGGTCTATCTTCAAGGTTTGCCAGTTGCCTTCAATGGTGAGATACGCTTGGAGATGGGACGTGGAGAGATGGCGGACTATCTGTGTGTAGATCGCAGCGCCCTTTCCCGAGAACTGGGCCGAATGCAGAAAGAGGGTATTCTTACTTATCAGGGACAGGTTATTCAAATTTTGGACAGTAAGTTTTTAACCGCATAGACAGAAAAATCAGGGCTATCCGTTGCCATAGCAACGGACGGTCCTGTTGTTTTATGTAATAATCCTGCTTGTGGTTAGCTATGTCTAACCATAAGCAGGATTATATTGATTCAGATTGGAGGATCTCAAATGAAACGCACTCTTGCTTCCATCCTGGCTTCTGCTATGATGCTCTTTGCCCTGGCCGGTTGTGCCGGGGGCAATGCGCCTGCGGACAGCACCAACCAAAACGACACAGCAGAGGAATCCAGCCAGGCCGCCGAACCGATTACCATCTCTGTAGGCGTGCCCACTGCCCCGCCTGCTCTGCCGGTTCTTCACATGATGGAGGAGCAGCTGCTGGGGGAGAATGTGACAATTGACCTGAATGTGTGGAATGCCCCGGAAGAACTTCTGGCTATGGTCCAGGGCGGAGAACATGACCTGTACGCATTTCCCCTGACCGTGATATCCACCCTCTATAATAAGGGACTTGATGTACGTCTGATGAACGTGAACACCTGGGGCGTTACGTACTTTATGACCACCGATCCGAATTTCACAACCTGGAGCGACCTGGAGGGCAAGACGGTATATATTCCGCTTCAGTCCTCTCCTCCAGATGCGCTCACCCAGTATTTTATGAGTGAGGCCGGCCTGACGGTGGGTGAAAATGTCCAGGTGGTCTACGCCAGTACTGCAGAAGTAGCCGCCCTTTTGGCCTCCGGGGAAGCGGAATACGCCACCTTGATCGAGCCCCAGGTTACTTCCGCCATGGTACAGAATGAGAATGTGCGCCGGGCACTCAGCTTTGAAACCGAGTGGCAGCGATCCACCGGCACCGATACCATGATCCCCAACGCGGGCTTCGGCACCACGCAGACATTCCTGGACGAGAACCCTGAGCTGGCCGCCCAGTTCCAGGCCGCCTATGAGGAGAGCGTGCAGTGGGTGTTGGATCACCCGGCTGAGGCTGCTGCGCTGGCTGAGGAGTATCTGGGCATGAAAGCCGCAATTGTGGAGGCAGCGATTCCCAATATGGGCTTGACTTTTAAGAGTGCCCAGGACGCCAAAGAGGAACTGGATACCTTTTATAACCTTCTTTACAACTTTGAGCCCTCTATGATCGGTGGAAAGCTGCCCGATGAGGGGCTGTTCTATGCAGGGTAAGGCGGGACTGTGGTTCCGCCGTGCCTCGGGAGTGTGCCTGCTGCTGGGAGCCTGGCAGCTGGCATCTCTCTTTTTCCCGCCGCTGGTGGTGCCCCCCATTGCCCAAGTTCTTTCTACATTGTTTCGGTTGATGACGCAGTCGGATTTCGGAGCCACCATAGGAACAACGATCCTGAGGCTGATTGCCGGCCTGGCCATCGGTGTGGGCGTTGGCGCTGTTCTGGGGCTGTTGTTTGGCCTGTGTCCCAAGATAGAGGATGTGGGAACCCCACTGATCCATGTGCTCCAGGCCATTCCGCCCGTATGCTGGGTGGTTCTGGCACTGGTGTGGTTTGGATTTAACGGAAAGCCTTGCGTCTTCATCGTGGCCACAGCCACAGTTCCAACTGTGGTGATCAACCTCAGTCACGGCGTCCGCAGCGTAGATCCACAGCTGTTGGAGATGGCGCGCCTTTACCAATTTTCCCGCTGGAAGATGCTGCGCCATGTAACCCTTCCTTCTATCCGCCCTTATTTCCGCTCAGCGCTGGAAATCGTGATCGGAGGCGGATGGAAGCTGGCAGTTATGGGAGAGGTTCTTACTACAAACAGCGGAATCGGAGGAGCCATCACCACGGCCCGGCTCAACATCGAGCCCGATGCCATCATTGCCTGGTCGCTGCTGCTGGTATTGGGATGCTATCTCACACAAAGATTGCTGAGGATGGCTTTTTGTGGGAAAGAAGGTGTGACATGCTGAAACTGAGCGGAATCACCAAGTCCTATGACGGATTACCTGTCCTGTCTGACTTGTCTTTGACCCTTTCTCCGGGGGAGATCGTGGCTCTGATCGGTCCCTCCGGCTGCGGAAAGACCACGCTTCTTAACCTGATTTCAGGCCTGGCAACACCTGACACGGGTACCATCAAGGCAACCGATACTCGGCTGAGCTATATGTTTCAAAGTCCCCGCCTTCTGCCGTGGCGAACGGTGGAAGAAAACATCCGTCTGGTTCGTGAGGATGCTGAGCCGGAGGCTGTGCGTACCCTCATTTCGGATGTAGGGCTGAAAGGCTTTGAGGGATACTATCCTACGCAGCTCTCCGGGGGCATGGCCCGTCGATGTGCGCTGGCACGGGCCTTCCATTTCGGCGGAGAGTTCTTCCTGATGGATGAGCCCTTTCAGGGACTGGACTACGGCATTCGCATGGAGATGGTGAATATGCTTCTGGAGATCTGGAAGATCAAAAAGCCGGGCGTTCTGTTTGTCACCCACGAAATTGATGAGGCGTTGACCGTGGCCACCCGAATTGCTGTCCTGACACCCAGGCCAACCACCATTCAAACATGGATCACCCTGCCTGGCCGGGAAGGCCGGGATGCCTCGGCGCCGGAACTGACGGAGATCCGGCGGGAAATTATTGGTCGCATCACAGCCTGATCGTTGTTGCTGTGGCAATGGAATGATCCCGTTTCCTGGGGTATCATAAGGATAAAACGACCCATGGAGGTATGAGCAATGGACTTTTTACGCAACCTGCCCACACAGCAGCCCCAGCAGCTCACCCAGCTGATTCAGATTCAACCTGGCCGCGTGGTCAGTATGGCTATGAGCCGGCAGGAACACTGCCAAATGACTCTTTTGGCCTTCGGCGACGGAGAGAGTATCAGTGAGGAATGCTATTTTGGCGATACCCTCTACTACATTCTGGAGGGGGCGCTTTATGTCTCTGTGGGGGAGGACAGCCGCTGTCTTCAAACGGGCGATTGCCTGGCAGTTCCCGCCCATACCCCCCACGCAGTAGTTGCTCCGGATGGCTGCAAGCTGCTGCAGATCACGCTTTCATAATGATTTAGGAGGAATAACTCATGGAAACTCTGATTAAGAATGTCCCTCATGCGCAGCCCTTTGCCTTGAAGGGGCAAGTGGAATATGAAGGGGGTAAGGTTGTCAGCCTGACCCTGGCCCAACAGCCCGGTGCGGGGATCACCCTGTTTGCCTTTGATGCGGGTGAGGCCATTAGCACCCACGCTGCTCCCGGAGACGCTATGGCGACTATTTTGGAAGGAACGGCACAAATTACCATTGACGGCGTTCCCCACACCCTAAACGCAGGAGAAGCCATTATCATGCCTGCCGGCATCCCTCACGCAGTACAGGCGGTGACAGCGTTCAAGATGTACCTGGTGGTCGTGAAGACCCCGTCCTGCTGACAGAAAAAGAACGGACTCCATAGAAGCATTTTGACATCTGTGAAGCCCGTTTTTTATTCCAGTTCTGTCAGCAATTCGGCACACCCAGCATATCCAGCTCTGTGGGATCATGCGTGACAAGCAGCACGGTTTTTTCCATGCACAGGCGTTGGGTATATAGAGGCATGTATCAGGCAAATAATTACCTATTTAGAAAGAAGTAAAATAAGGAGAGGCGATCTCTGTAGATTGCCTCTCCTTATTCGTCATGGTGTATTCTTTTTGCTAAGTGGTAATGCACTCATACTCCGTAAGCTGACGCCCAGGGTGGAAAGATTGTGCAGCGTGGCAGAGGTGGCGGGCGGCAGAACACCGGCCACACCAAGGGCAATCAGGGCGCCGTTGAAGCCGATAACGAAGCGGTAGTTGGAGTGGATGCGCGCCATCAGCGCCATGGCGATCCGGCGCAGTTCCACCAGCTCCCAGAGGCTGTCGGCGGCAATGGTGATGTCCGCAATCTCCCGGGCGATGGCGGCGCCGTCGCTGATGGCAATGCCCGCATCCGCCTCGGACAAGGCCGGTGAGTCGTTGATGCCGTCGCCCACCATCAGGACAGTATGCCCCTCCCGGCGGAGCCGTGCCACATACTCCGCCTTGTCCGCCGGAAGGACTCCGGCGCGGAAGTCATCCACTCCCACCTGGGCGGCAATGGCTGCGGCGGTGCGGTAACTGTCGCCGGTGAGCATAACGGTACTGGTGATCCCCAGGGCGCGGAGGGCGGATATGACTTCCTTCGCCTCCTCACGCAGCGGGTCGGAGATGCAGATCACAGCGGCAAGCTGTCCCCCCACCGCCAGATACAGGTGGGAATACTCCGGCGGCAGGGCGTCAAAGCGCTCCTGTTCGCCTTCCGGAATGACGCAGCCCTCATCCTCAAAGACGAAGTGGGCGCTGCCGATGAGGACCCGCTCCCCATCGACGGTGCTGGCGATGCCGTGGGCCACCAGATACTCCACCTTGGAGTGGTACTCCTCATGACGCAGGCCCCGGCGTTTGGCCTCCTCCACCACGGCGTTGGCCATGGAGTGGGGGAAGTGTTCCTCCAGACAGGCAGCCAGCCGCAGCATTTCGGCTTCCTCTTTGCCGCCGAAGGACACCACCTGAGCCACCCGGGGGCAGGCGTGGGTCAGGGTGCCGGTCTTGTCAAAGACGATGGTATCGGCGGCGGCCACGGCCTCCAGAAATTTGCCGCCCTTGACGGTGATGTGGGCGCGTCCCGCCTCCCGCATGGCGGAGAGGACGGCCAGAGGCATGGCCAGCTTCAGCGCACAGGAGAAGTCCACCATCAGTACCGACAGAGCCCGTGTCACATTCCGAGTAAGGGCAAAACTCAGCAGGCTCCCGGCAAAGGTATAGGGCACCAGCTTGTCCGCCAGATTGGCGGCCTTGCTCTCAGCCTCCGACTTCATCTGCTCCGACTGCTCGATCATGTGGACGATCTGGTCATAGCGGCTCTGGCCGGAGGCTTGCTTCACTTCCAGCACACATTCGCCCTCCTCTACCACAGTGCCGGCATAGACCGCGCCGCCGGGGCGCTTGGGTACCGGGATGGACTCTCCGGTGAGGGACGCCTGATTGACGGTGACCTCCCCCTCCAGAACCAGACCATCCACGGGGATGATACCGCCGGCACGAACCACCACGGCGTCCCCCGGCTGGATCTGGGACACGGGGACCAGTACCTCGCCCTGGGCCGTGCGCAGCCAGACCCGATCCACATTTAAGGACATACACCGGGCCAGATCCGCCACGGATTTCTTTCGGGTCCACTCCTCCAGCAGCTCACCCACCTCCAGCAGGAACATGACGGTACCGGCGGTATCAAAGTCGCCCCGGAACGCCGAGATGGAAATGGACAGGGCGTCCAGCAGCTCCACCTTGACGCGGCGGCGCAGCAGGCAACGCAGTCCCCTTCGTACAAAGGGGATCATGTGCCAGAGTATGCGGGCAATCCGCAATGGAGGCGGTAGAAACAGGGTGCAGGCGGCCTTGCACACCACCTTTGCCACCAGCTTCTCCTCAAATTCCCGGTTCAGCGCCCGGCTGCTGTGGGCGGGAAGCGCGGTGGTCTGCTCCGCCTCCTGCCAAGAAAAATGCCGAATTTCGTTCAGCACGGTTTGGCGAGTCCCGTCGTAGTACAGGATGACGCAGCAGGTGCGCTCGTGGACGGTGACCTGCCGGCACCAGGACTTTCCCTGAATCCATGCCTCCAGCAGATCCGCCTGAGCGAGTGTCATCTGTTTTTGCCGCAGCCGGAACCGGATGCGCCCCCCGCTTTCGTGCAATATGGTTGCGTTCATAGGTTCCTCCTTCACGAAAAGAGGGAGCCGCTGGCGGCTCCCTCTGGGTCAATCAGGCTTCTTCGCTCTCCAGATTGGCAGCGGCGGCTTCCTCCGCTTCCTTCGCAGCCCGGTCCTCATTCAGCTCCTTGGCGGAGGCCAGAATGTCCGCGGCGTTTTCCTGCACCGTGGTCACAGTCCCCATGACCGAATTCTTCATCCGCAGGCCGGCGGCCGTGACATGGACATAGGCTTTCTTGGCGTCCTTGCTGGACAGCAGCTTGATGCCAAAAGAACCAAACAACGCACCACCCGCAAAGCAGGCAAGTTTCGTATAAACGCTCATTGTGATCCTTCCTTTCCCTTATTTCCGTTTGTAGCCGGTGACCATGACCATAATCATGCAGATCACAGCGCCCCACGCCCAAAAACGATGCTGTTTCATCGCTGTCACTCCTTTGAATGCTTTGGAATGTCTGATTATTGTAGCAGAAAAGGTGGGTGTTTGTCGCTGTCAAAACGGACACGGAGTTGCGGTTTCCGACATTTTTCTGTACTGGCCGGGAGTCATGCCATACTCCCGCTTGAATGCTGCGTTGAACTGGCTCATACCCTCATACCCTACAGCCTGTGCGATTTGCTGAATGGGCATCCGGGTGGTGCAGATCAGCTCCTGTGCCCGTCGGAGGCGCTGTTGAACCAAAAAGCTGTGAATCGGCATGCCATAGGCGCGGCGGAACCCTTCTTTCAAGAAGGTCGGGGAAAGGGAAAACTGTTTGCAGAGGAACGCAATGGTAAGCTTATCAGACAGATGCGTCTGGATGTATGCCTTGACTTCCAACAGACTGTGGGATACTGGGCAGCCTGAGCCGGAGAAAGATTCGTCCGATTCAGATACCTCGGTGCAGAGTAGATACAGCAGTTCCACCGACTTGAAAACACAGTAGCGTTCCTGCTCCTGCTCAGACAGATAGCGAACCGTTTCAAAAAATGACTGCGTCCAAGGTGTGCCGCACAGAGCCATGCAGCCGTTCCTCGCCGTCATCTTCTCCTTGACGATCCTGGTGTCCAACCTCATCCCCAGGGTGGAGCAGACCGTCACAAGGCTTTCTTTTGCGGCTTTGGCGTCTACGGCAATCAAAACGCCGCCCAGGTTTCCGCTACACTGACACGAGCGGAGAGCGGAGCTGTCGGAGAGGAGGAAGATCCCCGGCGCCTCCACCATGCAGGAAGTACCCTGTAACGCTCGGACAGTAAGGCGGCCAGTCATGCAGAACAGCGCCTCAAACTGGAGCGGTGCGCCGCACACCGGAATGGGCCGCAAGGGTTCCTGCTCCGGCTCCGGCAGGGAAAATCGGCAGATCTCCACCCCCGGCATACCGTGGCTCCAACGGCCTGTGCCGGAGTCCTGGCTCAATAAATATTCTTTCAGCATGATTTCTCACGACCTGTTTCTCTGGGTTCGGAATTGGTTTTACCTATGCTGACCGGGGAACCAGAGAGAAGGCAGGAGACAAGCGCCTCCTGCCTTCTGCGGTGCTTTTGTCAGGCCAGCGATGCGCCCAGCTCGCGGCAGGCCGCCAGAGCGTCATCGTCCGGAGCTTCGTTGCAGATTACGCTTTCGCAGGCCAGATTGGCGCCGTCGTCGTTGCAGCGGGACTCCCAGCTGCGCATCCATTCGCCGTCGCCCCAGCCGTAGGAGCCAAACAGGGCGATGTTCTTCCCGCTCAGCCTGCCCTCACAGGCGGTGAACATGGGCTCGAACTCGCTCTCCTCCAACTGCTCCGACCCCATGGAGGGGCAGCCAAAGGCGATGGCGGAATATTCGCCGACCTGCTCCGGCGAGAACTCCGCGGCGGTGATCACAGACACCTCGGCACCCTTGCCCTTGGCGCCTTCGGCCACCGCCATAGCCATGGCCTCGGTGTTTCCCGTGCCGCTCCAATACACAACTGCAACTTTACTCATAAGACTTTAGCGACCTTTCTTTCTGGATTTGTTATGGTAGAAACATCAACCAGCTACGGTGAGCTGCTCGATGGATTTCCCTTGCTGCCACTGCCGGGAGTAGATTTTGCTGCACATCTCGTATTTCTCAAAGATATTTCTGGCGACCTGCTCGTCGCCGTAGACCTTCCAACAGCCCACGCACTTGTGATTGCATGCCCGATTGCAGATGAAGCCCAGCACATCCTCCGGCGGATAGCTCAAAAACAGGCCGATCTCATGGGGAAATTCCCCCTCGCTCCGGAGCCGGTGGATCAGGTGAACCACACAGCCATTGGGATTTTCCGGCATATAGCCGTATTTGAGAAGCAAGGCTCTGGCGCGGTGATCGGTCAGATCGCTCTCCAGCGCATGGGGCCGGTAGGCGTAAATCAAAGCGCGGCCTTTGCAAACCCGGAGCGGCAGGATGCGAATGCCCTTGGGCACCAGTTTCTTGTTCAGCCGGCACAAGTCTCGCGTCAGATCCTTCCGGCTGGGGCAGGCGCAGGAAAAGAGGTTTCCCGTCTTGATCCCGGCCAGGGTGGGAGAACAATGGCGAATCAGCAGATCCTCTGACATAGGCGTTTTCCTCACAAAATCATGTCCACACGAAGACTGTACGGAGAAATGGAAAAACTGAAAGCAAATATTGTTAGCGACAGCTAACCGATGTGCCAAAAATATAGCTGACGCCTTTTGGTTAGCGGCAGCTAACTAAAGAAATTATATATAGAATGAATCCGCTTGTCAAGAGGACGGATGGATTTTGTTGACAGAAAAAATGGCGCTTGTCGGACGCCTGTGTTATAATAAGCAAAACGCCCGTTTTTTGGAGGTTCCTATGGCGATTCACGAGTCTGGCCAGATGTATCTGGAAACCATCTATATTCTTTCACAGAACAGCACCTTCGTTCGAGCTATCGATGTGGGAGCGCAGTTGGGCTTTACCAAGCCCAGCGTCAGCAGAGCCATGTCCATTCTGAAAAAGGACGGATATGTGAATGTGGATGCTGACGGTGCGATCACCCTGACGGAGACCGGGCTTGCCATTGCTAAGACGATGTACACCCGCCACACGGTGTTGAGCCAGATGCTGATGGAATTAGGCGTGGACGAAGAGACTGCGACCGAAGATGCCTGCCGGATCGAGCATGTGATCAGCGAAAAATCCTTTGCGGCGGTGCAGGCGCACTTGGAGCAGGTAACGAAAATGCGGGAAGATGCGCACGGGCAATGAGCCTATGCAAATTTGGCGGACTTTGCTATCGAGCGGCAACGCGATAAGTGAATACCTGCCATTTGGCACGGAATATCAAATGCGGTGGAGCCTGGATATGGCCTCCACCGCATTTTATGTGATCTGCGCTTTTAAATCAGGAGCGACCTGCTGTGTAAGTTCACCGCCAAGCGCATCTGCTCCATAGCTCCAAACGCTTACGGCAGCTCATCCTTATGTGTCTGCTGGCTTTTCAAAACCTTTCGGGCGGCTTTTTTGATATTATGGCACACGCCAAGAATAGCGATGCAAAACAGCAGAGCCGCTAATCCATATCCAAACGACTGCATTGCCGTGTTCATATTCACGCCTCTTTTCTGACCGCTGCCGCCAATGAACTCAACCGAATAGTCCTCTTTTTTTATACGGCTCTTTCTGGATCGCTCCGACCTCATACCCCGTGCCGCGAATGGCGTTCATGAGCACCTCCGTGTCCAGCTCTGTTTCAGAGAGGATCACGGTCTGGTTTTTGCTCCGGGAAGAACTCACCTTTTTGACCGGGCAGGCTTTGCGCACAGCGTCATTGACATGGGCCTCGCACATCCCGCACATCATTCCATTGACTTCCACTGTGTACTTCCACATGTTCTCTCACTCCTTCTTGACTTTTGGATCATCGAGCTGCGCGGACCGGAAGGTGGTCTGCCGTGCCGCGCTCCGTTCATCGGGGATCTTCCTGGCCATCAGACAGCACAGCGGCGCCAACGAACTTCCGAGAAGTGGATGGCGAACGATGGAATAGCCGCGCTCGGACAGGTATGCCATCAGCTCCCCGGCAGTCCAGACATGATACACCCGAAAGCCTGAAAGCCCCATGAACCAGAGCCGGAGTCTGGCGCTTCGGCTTTTGCCCCAGACAAAGGTGGGGGCGAACAGCCATCCCCCCGGCTTCAGAACCCGCCAGGCTTCCGCCAGAGCTTTTTCCGGGTGAGGCATGACATGGAGGGCGTTGGAGATCACGACTGCATCGAAGCTCTCCGGGCCGTAGGGCAGCTTGGTAGCGTCCTGGACGGAGAAATGGAGCCGGGACGAATGCACCTGCTTCTTGGCCTGATGGATCATTTCAGCTGAAAAGTCGGTTGCCTCCCAGCTCCGGACACATGGAGACAGCGGCACGGACAGCTGGCCTGTTCCGCAGGCCAACTCCAGCACATCCATGTCCCGTTTCAGAAAAGGACGCATTGTTTTGCAGATCTGCTGATAGGTCGCCTGAGAGCGGCGCATGAAGCCGGCGTAATGCCGTGAAAACCGCTCCCAAAACTGCTTGTTGTCATCCATACAGTATGGTCACCTCAATAACGGTTAGTGTTTGCTAACCACATCATACTCTTTGTCGCATGAAATTGCAAGATGCCACTATATTGGATTTGTATGCCCCCCGGGATCAATCAAGGGAAGAAGCTGGAACGAAGAATGACCGGGACACGCATCCCGGTCATTCTTTTCTTTCGCGCCTCTGCCTTTACCGGCACCAACTGGTGGGATTGGAGCGGGCGGTGATGAAGCGGCGATAAATGCCCTCCTCCTCCATAAGTGTGTCGTGGGCGCCGGCCTGAACGATGCGCCCCTGGTCGATAACCAGGATCTCATCGGCGTGACGAATGGTATTGAGCCGGTGGGCAATGACCAGCAGGGTCTTGCCCCGGCACAGTTGGGTGATGGCCTCCTGGATGTAGCTCTCATTGTCGGCGTCCACGCTGGCAGTGGCCTCATCCAGAATGACGATGGGAGCATCCTTCAGAATGCAGCGAGCAATGGAGATCCGCTGCCGCTCTCCGCCGGATAGGCTGGCTCCACCTTCGCCGATGACCGTGTCAAAGCCGTCGGGCAGTTCCATGATGAAGTCATAGCATCGGGCTTTTCTGGCCGCCTCATAGACCTCCTCCCGTGTGGCGTCTGTCCGTCCCATGGCGATGTTGTTATAGACGGTATCCTGGAATAAGTAGACCCGCTGGAACACCATAGAGATCTGATCCATCAGATCAGAAAGAGGAATATCGCGGATGTCCCTGCCCCGCACTAAGATTTGGCCCTGTTTGACATCCCAAAACCGGGAGAGCAGGTTGGCTACCGTACTTTTACCGCCGCCAGAGGGCCCCACCAGGGCCAGCATCCGGTTTTTCTCCAGTGTGAAAGAGACATCATGCAGTACCTCTTTCTCCCCGTAGGCGAAGGTGACATTTCGGAACTCCACCTCTGGGGCACTGCCGGCTTTGGGTAAGGACTCCCGGCCCCGGTCAGGCAGTTCCGGCTGAGCCAACACTGCCTCGATCCGGTCCATGCAGGCGTTCATCACCGTCAGGCGGGTGGCTTGACTATAGAGCGCTTTAATGGGGCCAAAGAGGTCAAAGACGAAGAGCAGGACACCCAGCAGGAAGGTGATTGAGAGCTGCCCCCGGCCATAGAGCCAGAGAGACAGGGGGATCATCAGCACCGAGCCCAGACCGCACACCAGATAAAGGGCCCGCATCCAGGGAGCATTGCTCTCCTCAAACGCAATGCTGACCTTGCGGCTCCGGGCGAAATTGTCGGTGAGCTGCGCGGAACGCTCTCCCAGCAGGTTGAAGGTCTTTGCGATGCCGATGCCCTCCACATAATCCAGTACCGCCCGCGTGAGAGCCTCGCTCTGCTCCTGTCGGATGTCGGAGTGAGCCAGGGTGCTTCCCAGGGAAGCGCGGCCCAGCTGCCAGATGATCCCTACCACCACCAAGGCGGCCAGTCCCAGCCAGGGATTCAGGAAGGCCAGCCACAGCACCAGAATGGCCTGGGCAAAGGTATAGCTCATCATGTTGGCAATGTCGTGCATACAGTTCTCCTCAATAAACACCATGTCGGTGGACAGAACGGAGCTGATTTTGCCGATGTTGCCCTCTGTGAAATAGCCCATGGGCAGGCGGCGCAGATGCCGTCCCAGCTCCATGCGCAGATCGGCGAATACCATATAGCCCGCCGCGGCCTGGAGCCGGTCAGCGATGTTCTGGCACAGGCACTCCAGCAGAACGCAGCCCACCGTGCCCACCGCCAGCCACAAGCACAACCGCGCTGTTATGGTTCCCTGGAGAAAGGCACTCAGGGCCAGGAAAGACAAGCCGATGGGGGCCTTGGACAGCATGGCCTTCAGGAACGCAAAGACAAAAGCCAGCTTGATCCGCCCCTGGTAGGAGCCGGATACGGACAGGATTCGTTTCATCAGCGCGATCATGCTTCGTCGCCTCCTTTCTCCGCGGAGACACGCCAGACAGCGGCTCCCTCGGCAGCCCGCCACAGTTTTTCATAGGCGGGGCAAGTCTTTCGCAATGTATCGTGGCGGCCGATCCCTGCCACATTGCCCTGGTCCAGCACCACGATCTGATCGGCACCTGCAATGGACTGAAGCCGGTGGGCGATGACGATGACCGTCTTGCCCCGGATCACCTCGGCAATGGCGGCGTTCATTTTCTCCTCATTCTCCGGGTCCAAAAAAGCGGTGGCCTCATCCAGCACCACGATGGGAGCGTTCTTCAAAATCGCCCGGGCCAGGGCGATCCGCTGCCGCTCCCCGCCGGAAAGCCCTTTGCCGCCATCGCCGGCCATGGTATAGATTCCTTTTTCCAGCCGTTTCAGAAACTCTCCGCATTGAGCCCGTTCCGCCGCCGCCAGCACCTCCTCGTCGGTGGCGCCGGGTCTTCCCAGCCGGATGTTCTCCAACAGGCTGGTGTTGAACAGGAACTGCTCCTGCGCGACGAAGGAGATCTGCTCATTCAGAGAGGCGAGGGACATCTCTCGCAGGTCTTGCCCCCCCAGCGTGATGCGTCCGTCCGTCACATCGTAAAAGTGGACCAGCAGCTTGGCAAGGGTCGACTTCCCGCTGCCGGATTCTCCCACCAAAGCAGTGAGGCTCCCCTGTGGGACAGAGAAGGAGATGCCGTGGAGGACTTCGTCCTTTTCATAAGAAAACCGCACATTCTCAAAGCGGATCTGCAAATCGTTTCCGTTGAAATCCGTTTTTCCTTCTTTCAGGGGCGGAATATTGAACAGAGATTCCATTTGGTCAATCTTGTAGCTCAGCTGGGGCAGCACCGACATAAAGTTCATGGCTCGGATCAGAGGCGGTCCCACGGAAAAAGACATACACAATACCAGCGCGTAATCCGGCAAGGTGGAGGCGCCGGTGAGTACCAGATAGCCGCCGGCTGGCAGCAGCACCAGCGCCACGCAGGGCAAAATGCTGGTGTAGAGGGCCATCCACAGCCAGCAGGCCCGGAACCAATCCAGAGTAAAATCACGGTAGTTTTTTACATCGGTCTCAAAGCGGTGATATGACTCTCCGTCCCGGTTGAAGACTTTCACGACTTCCATGCCGTTGATGTACTCCACGATGGTGTTGTTCATTTTCTGCCCGGCGGCGTAGTAGTCTCCCATCTTGCTCATGCCGGAGCGGTACATCATGCCCATGGCCAGCACGCCCAGCGGAAGGGAGCAGAGGGAAAGCAGACCCAGCTTCCAGTCCGTGAGGAACATGGCCGCAAATACCACCACCGGCACCGCCAGATTGGACAACCCTTCCGGCAGGGCGTGGGCCAGCAGAAGTTCCATGCTCTCAATGTCGTCAATGAACATCTTCTTCCAGACTCCAACGCCCTTCTCCTGGATCGCGCCCAGGGGCTGCTTTTCCAGCTTGCTCTGGAGATGGAGCCGGAGGTTTTCCAAAGTATGATAGGCGGAACGGTGGGACAGTACCAGCCCCTCCACATAGAGAAGGCCGTAGAGGACCATGCACAGAGCCATGGCCCCGGCGTTGAACAGGGTTTCCTCCAATGTGAGACTGCCCCCAGTCAGCAGGGGTCTCAGCAGGCGGTAGAGGAAGAAATAGGGCAGCACGCTCATGGCCACGCCGGCCACCAGTACCAGAATGGAGGCATAAGTCGTCTTCCGGTGGCGTCCAGTGTAGCGCAGGACTTTTTGAAACACAGTATCACTCCTTTTTAGTTAGTTATTGCTAACTTATTAGCGAGAAAAAAGCCTCCGCAGAGGCGTTTTTCATCCCTTGGGGAATCCCAGGGCAGCGTACCAGTCAAAGAGACGGCAGACCAAAGTGCAGTGGCGCTGGATCTCCGGCCAGGCGAAGGCGTGGATAAAGGGCTCGTAAATGGTGGTCCAGAAGGCGGACAGGACTACATGGAGCTCCTCCTGCGTCATATCCACAGTACACAAGCCCCGGCGTCTGGCCTCGGCGTAGTAGGTCCAGGTGCCTTCCGTCATTTTCTCCACCCAGTCGTGCTGGAAGTTGGCGTAAGCGGTGCCCTCCGCTCCGGTGAGCAGCAGCACAAAGCCATCCCGCCGCTCATTGAGAAAGCGGAACCACCACAGCATGTATTCCTCATCCATATACCACGCCCGGATCAGGTCTTCGTCGGAGAGGGCAGATGCCGGCACCGCCGTCCGCTCCTCATAAACAGCATCCAAATCCGCCACCGTATCCGCCACCACAGCGCGAAACAGTTCCTCTTTTCCGGCGTAACGCTTATAAAGAGCCCCGGTTGTCACACCCGCTCGCTGGCAGATGGATTTCAGGGAAGCCCTCTCAAAGCCAAGCGCCAGGAACTCCTCTCTGGCACTGTCCATGATCCGAGGGTCGATGGAAGTATCCGGTCTTGCCATAACACCCCTCCCGACAAATGATAATTTGATTACCGATAATCTAATTATCAATATAGCATCCCTTTCTGCCCCTGTCAAGGGGAAATCCTCTCTTGACAAACTCGCTCTTTGGTTGTATATTCAAAACATCGTTATAAAACACTGTTTTGGATTGTGAGGCGATACCATGGCAAAGCAGATCGAAGGGGTCTATGAAAATGTACTCCGCTGCGCCCGTCAGGAATTTTTGGAAAAAGGCTTTGCTCTGGCCTCCCTGCGGGACATCGCCAAAGCGGCGGGAACCAGCACCGGCTCCATCTATACCCGCTTTACTGACAAGGCGGGATTGTTCCGGGCCCTGGTGGAGCCTGCCGCGGGAGAGCTGAAGCGCCGTTTTTTGGAGATTCAGGAGTCTTTTCACCAGTTTGACGGCCCAACCCAGCAGGAGGAGATGGGGCGTTACACCGCCCATGCCCAGGAGGGACTGTTTGACTACATCTATGAGCACCTGCCGGAGTTTGAACTGCTACTCCGCCGGGCCGCCGGGACGGAATATGCCCACTATATTGACGAGTTGGTGGAGATCGAAGTCAGTTACACCTACAAATACATGGAGGTCATCGGCTGTGAGAGCGTCCGCTCCGGTCAGGTCACCGAGGACTTGATCCATATCGTTACCACCGCCTACTTCAACGGAATGTTTGAGCCGGTGCGGCACCGCATGGATAAGGCCCGGGCGCTCCACTATGTCCGCCAGCTCAACCGCTATCACATGGCAGGATTTGAAACGATTTTTCATCCTGAAAACTTCCGGTAGTGCAAAAGGCCGCTTTTCCGGCGGCCTTTTCATAGAACCAAAGGTTAGCAATAACTAACTAAAGGAGGCTTATTTATGCAGCAAACACAAAGCCCACTGCTGCGGTTGTGGCAGCTGGGCAAGGATCATCACGGTGGCCTGATTGCCGCCATCTTCTGCGCGGTGGCGGGTGTCCTGCTGGGGGGTCTGCTGCCGTATCTCTCGGCAGGGCGTATCCTGGTAGCGCTTCTCACCGGGCAGCGGGACTGGAACTTCTATCTTCTGTGGTGCATGGTGGCCCTTGGTGGCTATCTGGCCAAAACTCTGCTTTACAATCTGGCGCTCTCCCTCTCCCACAAGGCCACCTTCCAGATCCTGCGGGACATCCGGAAGATGGTTCTGTCCAAAATGCCCCGCTTACCCTTGGGAGACATTCTGGACACCTCCAGCGGACGGCTCAAACAGATCGTGGTAGATCAGGTGGAGAGTATGGAGACGACACTGGCCCACCTGCTGCCGGAGATGACCTCCAATCTGCTGGCGCCGGTATGCGTTCTCGTGTATCTGTTTACGCTGGACTGGCGCATGGCATTGCTGAGCCTGGTGTCCATTCCTGTGGGCATGGCTTTTATGATGGCCATCATGGGCAGCTATGGCAAGGACTATCAGGGTGCGGTGGAGACGACCCAGGCCATGAACGAGACCATTGTGGAGTACATCGGCGGCATTGAGGTCATCAAGGCCTTCAATCAGGGAAAGAACTCCTATGAGAAGTTCTCCTCCCGGGTGCGGGCCAATGCTGCCTACTACTACAACTGGATGAAGAAATGCCAGTTTGGAATGGCGCTGGCCTATGCCATCGCTCCCACCACGCTTATTACGGTGCTGCCTGTGGGCTGGATCTTCTACACGGACGGCAGCTTGTCCGCAGAGGTATTTCTCACCACCATCATCCTGTCCATGAGCATTGTGGGACCTCTCATTGCCGCCATGGGCTTTGTGGATAATCTTGCCAAGGTGGGTACCATCGTAGGTTCGGTGGACGAGATCCTCCTGAAGCCGGAGCAGGATCACGGAACACAGCCGGCACAGCTGGGAAGACCGGATATCGCCTTGGATCATGTCTCCTTTGGGTATGCCCAGGACAAGGAGATCCTCCACAACATCTCCCTCACCATTCCGGCCGGCAGCCTCACCGCTTTGGTTGGTCCCTCCGGTTCGGGCAAGTCCACCATTGCCAAGCTCATCGCCGGTTTCTGGGATGTGACCGAGGGCCGCATTACCCTGGGCGGCGTGGAGGAAAGCCGTATCCCGCTGGAACAACTCTATGACCAGGTGGCCTTTGTTTCTCAGGACAATTACCTCTTTGACGATACCATCCGGGAAAATATCCGTATGGGCCGGGTAAATGCCACGGATCAAGAAGTGGAACAAGTCGCCAAAGCCGCCGGATGCGACGGTTTCATCCGCCAGTTGGATCATGGCTATGACACCCGGGTGGGCGGCGGAGGCGCCCATCTCTCCGGAGGAGAGCGGCAGCGTATCGCTATCGCCCGGGCCATGCTGAAAAACGCCCCTGTGGTGATTCTGGACGAGGCCACCGCCTACATTGATCCGGAGAATGAAGCGGTGGTCCAGCGGGCAGTGGCAAAACTGGTGGAGGGTAAGACGGTCATCGTCATTGCCCACCGCCTGTCCACCATCACCGGCGCAGATCAGATCGTGGTGGTGAAGGATGGAAGCATCGAGGCACAGGGCAGACATGAAGAACTGTTGCGCCATTGCCCGTTGTACGCCGATCTGTGGCAGGCTCACATGGGTGTAAAGGAGGGAGAAACGGTATGATCGAGACATTCAGAGGTATCTGGCGGTTTGCCGGTGAGGAACAGCGCAACATCCGGCGCTCGGTGATCGCTTGCTTTTTCAACGCGGTGTTCCATATGTTTGAGATCGCCGCCATTTACTACACCATCCTGGCTCTGCTGGATGGAAAAACCGGCCATGCCACGGCGTGGCAGGCGCTGGGGCTGTTGGCAGTCAGTATTCTGGGCAGCGCCGTGACCAAGTATTTCTCCCAACTCCAGCAGACCCACGCCGGGTACTTCATGGCGGCCAATAAGCGCGTGGCCATCGGGCAGCGGATGAAATCCGTCCCCATGGGCTACTTCAACGACAACAGCCTGGGAGAGCTCACCGGGGTCTGCACCACTGTACTGGACAATGTGGAGACTGTGGCCCCCATGGTGTTGGTGACCATGCTGGGCGGGATGCTCAACGCTCTGGTCTTTACGGTGATGATCCTGATTTTTGACTGGCGGATCGGTCTCATTGTGGTGGCGGCCACAGCAGTTTATTTGTTCATCACCTCCGCCATGGAGCAAAAATCCGCCGCCCTCGCCCCGCACCGTCAGAAGTCCGAGGCCAAGTTGGTGGAGGCGGTGCTGGAATATGTGCAGGGCATGAGCGTGGTGAAGTCCTTCAACCTCACCGGACGGGGCGACCGTACCCTGCAGGAAGCCCTGGAATACAATTGCCGCAGCAACCTGAACATCGAAAAGATGTTCACCCCTTATATTATGGCGCAGGGGATCGCGCTCCAGCTGGGAAGCGTGGCCATGATGCTCTCAGCGGTATGGTTCTATCTCTCCGGGACCATGATCCTGGCCAACGCCCTGATGGTGGTCATCATGTCCTTCCTGGTCTTTGCTCAGATCTCCTCGGCGGGTAGCGGTATGTCCCTGCTGCGTATCGTCAGCAGCTGCATGGCCCATGCTGATGAGACGGATGCCATGCCCCAGCTGGCAGAGACCGGTCGGGTTGGCACGCCCAGGGATCACGGCATTACCTTCGACCATGTTTCGTTCTCTTATGACCAGCGGCCCATCCTGCGGGATGTATCCTTCACCATCCCGTACAGAACCACCACCGCCATCGTGGGCCCCAGCGGCTCCGGGAAAACCACACTGTGTAATCTCATCGCCCGGTTCTGGGATGTGGAGAGTGGCGCCGTCCTGGTGGGCGGTCAGAATGTGAAGGACTATACCCTGGAGGGCCTGATGGATCAAATCTCCATGGTATTTCAGAAGGTCTATCTCTTTGCTGACACGGTGGAAAACAACATCAAGTTTGGATGCCCCAATGCCACCCACGAGGAGGTGGTGGCCGCGGCGAAGAAGGCCTGCTGCCACGACTTCATTCTCACCCTGCCCCAAGGCTATGACACCGTCATCGGTGAGGGCGGTTCCAGTCTTTCCGGCGGCGAGAAGCAGCGCATCTCCATTGCCCGGGCTATCCTGAAGGATGCTCCCATCGTGATTCTGGATGAAGCTACCGCCAATGTAGACCCGGAGAATGAGGACCGGCTGCAAAAGGCCATCGAAGCCCTGACCCGGGATAAGACCATTCTGATGATCGCTCACCGGCTGAAGACGGTCCGCAACGCCGACCAGATCCTGGTGCTGGACGGCGGACAGATCGTTCAGCGGGGCACCCACAGCCAGCTCATGGCCCAGGAGGGCTTGTATCAAGCGTTCGTATCCGGCCGTAAAGAGTCCGGCCAGTGGAAGCTCTGAGAGAAGGAACGCCTAAACCGTTATAAATGAGGAGTGCTGTCACCGGATATATCCCCGGTGGCAGCACTCGCTTTCTTTTTACAATGCTAATCAGTCGTCCTCCAACAGTTTGGAGGGCTGAATCTTCAATACTTGGGCGATTTTGAACAGGGTCTCCAAGGATACACCCCGAATTGTTCCTGTTCCTTCTACCTGGCCGACAAAATTAACACTTTTTCCGATCCGTTCAGCAAGAACCTCCTGCGTCAATCCCGCCTTTTTTCTGTAATAGGCGATTTTTAAACCCAGAGTGATATATCGTTCCGGAAACTCTGTCTGCATCACTTCACCTCCCGACATTATGCTACCAACAGAATAGGTAAAATATAATTGAAACCAATTAGAGGATTATTTACTTCAAGTAAATGTTTATATATGATAAGAGGTGAAACATTTACTTGAGGGAGCTGTTGGTCAGAAAATGCCAACGAGAACGACATGGATCTATTTACCGTCAGTTTTTTTGGACATCGGACCGTTCCGGAATTTTGGAAAGCGGAAGAGCGTGTGGAGTCGCTGATCCACACATTGCTTTTGGAAAAGGAATATGTGGAGTTTCTGGTTGGCCGTAACGGAGACTTTGATCAGATTGTTTCTTCTGCCGTCAAGCGCCAACAGCGCCGTGTGCGGGATGACAATAGCGCCCTGATTTTGGTACTTCCGTATCCGACGGCAGAGCTGCGGGACAATTTGGAGAACTTTGAAGCATATTATGATGAAATTGAACTGTGCAGCGCCGCCGCTGGCAGCCATCCGAAGGGTGCCATTCAGATTCGCAACCGGCAGATGGTGGATCGAAGCGACCTTGTGGTATTCTGTGTGGATCATTCCAGCGGCGGAGCATATCAAACTCTGCGTTACGCCCAGAGAAAGAAAAAAGAAATCCTGAATCTCGCACACTTTGAAGGTTGCGGGTGAGAGTTTGCGTAACACTCTACACAGCTGATAGGAAAATTAACTGTCCCTAACAGAAAATGACTTGACTGGTTAGCGATAGCTAACTATAATCAAGCATAGAGTATCATACCTTTTGAAAGGCGACTATGGAAAAATGTAAAATTGATAAGGGCTCTGTACCGGAGATTCTTATACAGTGTTCGGTTGCACCTGTTAGCCACTGGCAAAGCTGACCGACAGATCGATGTGCCTCCGAATCATCCGGATCGACTTTGCAGAAAACCACTGCGGCAAGATTGGAGGAGAATATGCCGATTGAACTATGGCAAGGGCTACTGATTCCCTTTGCCGGGACGACGCTGGGGGCGGCCTGCGTCTTTTTTATGCGGAACAATTTGGGTGAGATGGTACAGCGTGCGCTCACCGGCTTTGCGGCGGGGGTCATGGTGGCGGCTTCCATCTGGAGCCTGCTGCTGCCCGCGATGGAGCAGGCAGCGGACATGGGGCGGTGGTCCTTTGTCCCCGCCGTTGTGGGTTTCTGGCTGGGAATCTTTTTCTTGCTGGGGCTGGATCGGCTGATCCCGCATCTGCACCTCGGCAGCGCGGAGGCCGAGGGCATCAAAAGCAGTCTTGGAAAAACAACCATGCTGACCTTGGCTGTGGCGCTGCACAATATTCCGGAAGGAATGGCGGTCGGGGCGGTCTATGCCGGGTGGCTCTACGGAGACAGCGGTATCACGCTGGCGGGGGCGCTGGCTCTTTCTCTGGGAATTGCCATTCAGAACTTCCCGGAGGGCGCGATCATTTCCATGCCCCTGAAAGCGGAGGGGGTCTCCAAATCCCGCTCCTTCCTGTATGGGACGCTGTCCGGCGCAGTGGAGCCCATAGGTGCGATTCTGACCATCCTTCTGGCGGGGATTTTGGTTCCGGTACTGCCTTACGCCCTGAGCTTTGCCGCCGGAGCGATGGTCTATGTGGTAGTGGAAGAATTGATCCCGGAGATGTCAGTGGGAAAGCACTCCAATATAGGGACTATTCTGTTTGCAGTCGGTTTTACCCTCATGATGACGCTGGATGTGGCGCTGGGTGCTTGAGTGAGTGAAGGTGAAAAAATGGGACAAGAAGAGCGGATTCAAAACGCCTACCGGGGATTGGGAGGCAAACGGACATTTTATGATGGCATGATCACCTGTTCCACCCTGTCAGGCCGGGCAGTATGCCGCCTGGTATGGGGAATGGGCCGGGCGGAAACCCAAGACTACCTTTGCGCCGCCCTTGCCGGGATACCGGAGGGGTTTTCCGGGAGGCTGCTGGAAGTCCCCGTGGGTACCGGTATCCTGACCATGCCCCTCTACCGGGAAATGCCAGAGGCGGAGATCACCTGCCTGGACTACTCGCCGGAGATGCTGGAGCGGGCAAAATCCCGGGGCGAGGGACTTGCCCATGTGCGCTTTCAGCAGGGGGATGTTGGGGCGCTGCCTTTTGGGGATGGCAGTTTCGACATCGTGCTCTCGCTCAACGGGTTTCATGCGTTTCCGGATAAGGAGGCCGCCTGGCGTGAGATCTTTCGTGTACTGCGGCCAGGCGGGATCTTCTGCGGCTGCTTCTATGTGAGGGGGCAAAACCGCCGCACGGACTGGCTGGTCCGCAGGCTGTATGTGCCAAAGGGCTGGTTCACCCCGCCCTTTGAGACGGCGGAGAGCCTGCGGCATCGTCTGGAGGAAACATTCGGGCCGGCAAAGGTTCGCACCGTTCAGGGCATAGCCTCTTTTGTCTGCCGGAAGGCGAAGGAGAAACACCCGTAAACGAATTGTACACAAATATTGAACAACAGGAGGAAAATCAAATGCAGCAAAAGCGTAATCAACAAGCAGAAATTCGTCTCGGTAGCCATGGCGAAGACTACGGAAGCTGGATGTCCAATCCCGTGTTCTATATTATTGGCGGTATCACGGCTCTGGCCGTAGTTTTGGCCGTACTCTCCTTTTCGGTGTTCCACATCACGGTTCTCGGTATTCTGTTCTCTGTTGTTGCGGCGGCGCTGGTGGCCCTGCTGGTCTGGATCACATGGATCAGGCGTCAGTATGCCTTTGGCGGTGGCGGGATCATGGAACAGGTTCACCGGGTCGTTCTCTCTCACCTGGACTATGACGGCCAGGGCAGTCTCTTGGAGGTCGGATGCGGTTCCGGGGCCCTGTCGATCCGTGCGGCCCTGACCTGGCCGGAGACAAAGGTCACTGGCATGGACTACTGGGGAGCTGTTTACAATTACAGCAAGGCCCTCTGTGAGAAAAACGCCGCAAGTGAAGGTGTGGCCTCCCGGTGTGTATTCCAGCATGGCGACGCCAATCATCTGGATTTCCCCGATGAGAGTTTTGATGCGGTCATCAGCAACTATGTCTACCACAATGTCATGGGAGCCGATATGCACAAGCTGCTGCTGGAGAGCCTGCGGGTGCTGAAAAAAGGAGGCGTCTTTGCTCTGAACGATGATATGAAGCCCAAGCTGTACGGCGATATGGATGCCTTTGCGCAAAAGCTGCGGGAGATGGGCTATCAGGATGTCCGGCTCATTGATACCGCAGAAGAAGCCTTCGGCTCCCACCGCCGGGCTGCCATGATGATGCTGGGATCTTCCCAGCTGCTTGTCGGCAGAAAGTAATTCGTCAAAACGGGAGGGCTGACCATGTCCAAGTTGGGCGTTGTGGAGGACACATTGTTTGTCCCCATGCTGGGCAGGCTCTATGCCAGTGAGCACTGCCCGCAGATCTTATACGATGGGAAGGCGCTGGAGCTGAAGGAGAAGCTGCCGCCCGAGCTGCTGTCGCAGGGCCGCCTGAGTCAGTATACCCTGCTGGCTTCCGCCGCTCGGTCTGCCAATCTGGACCGGATCATCCGGGCCTTTCTGGAGCGCAGGCCGGACGGTGTGATCGTCCAGCTCGGCTGTGGCCTGGAGACGGTCTATTACCGCTGCGACAATGGAAGGTCGCACTGGTATGCCGTGGATCTGCCCCATGTGGTGGAGTACCGGCGAGAGCTGCTGCCGGAGCCGGAGCGGGAGACTTACCTCGCCGGGGATGCCTTTGCCGAGGACTGGATCAAGCAGATCCGCGCTGATGTGCCGGATGCTCCTATTCTGGTCACCGCTGGCGGCCTGTTCCACTATTTTGAGGAAAGCAAGGTTGTGGGACTCCTGCGGATGCTCACGGGGTTTGGAGAGATTGAAATCGTCTTTGACTCCGTGAGTAAAAGCGGTATGGCCATGATGCGGAAAAAGTACATGAAGCAAGTGGGCCACGGAGATGCGCAGATGTTTTTCTATGTGGATTCCGCATCGGTGCTGGCCGGAAAAATCGGCAGTGGGGTCAGGGTGCTGGCTGAGGAGCCTTATTACCGCCATATCCCCCGAACCGGATTGAAGCTGTCCACCAAGATCAGCATGGCAGTTTCGGACCGATTCTGTATGGTGAAGATGGTACATCTCTGTCACAGCGCTAAATTCCATGACTAAACGGGATAAAGTCGTCCAATCGGAGCAGAAAGAACGGCGATGTGTCGCTATACTCAGTAAGGAGGGGCGCGCTGAGCGCCTTTTCTCAGAAATAACGGTTAGCATAATCTAACTATGTTGAAGGAGAGCGGTACATCATGAACACGCAGAAAAAAGGGATGACGGGAAAGGACATCATTACGGTGGGAATTTTCTCCGCCATCTACTTTGTCATCAACTTTGCTTTTATGCTTCTCAGCGGTCTGCATCCCCTGCTTTGGATCTTGATGCCTGGCCTGATCGCCGTATTTGCGGGTATCCCATTCCTGATGATGTGTACTAAGGTGCCAAAGACCGGCGCAGTGGTCCTGATGGGCTTTATTACGGCCTTGATCTACTTTGTTACTGGCCAATTTACGGTGGTGATTCTCATTGCTTTTGCGGTGAGCTGCATCCTGGCGGAGCTTTGCCGGATCTGTAGCCATTACCGGTCTTTCCGTGGTAATGCTCTGGCTTACGTGTTTTTCTCGCTGGGGATGATCGGCTCCCCGCTGCCTGTCTGGATCATGCGGGACAGTTTTCTGGCGCAGATCAGCCAGCAGGGAATGCCGGAAGCCTATGTCTCTACCTTGGCAGCATTGACCTCCCCGGGTATGATCGTGGTTCTGGTGGGGGCTCCTATTGTAGGAGCGATACTGGGTATCCTGCTGGCCAAGGGAATGTTCCGCAAGCACTTTGAGAAGGCGGGGATTCTGTAACATGGAGGAGGCACGGCGCTGTTTGGTGTTCGACCCCAGGGTGGGTCTTGCTCTGCTGGTTTTCGCCAATCTGGCAGCCTTTAGTGAGCAACCTTTTTGGATGGAAATGATATGGATCGGTTTTCTCCTGCTCCTGATGCTGCTCCATCGCTGCTTTGCCATGGTGGGGAAAAGCATCTTGATCTTCGGAGGAATCCTGTGCCTGCAATACTGGATTCTGCCGGCCGCGCCGGGATGGGCTGCTACCAGCTTTTCCATTTTCGCTAACTATGCCCGCCGGATGATGCCCTGCCTGATGATCGGCTTTCTGATGCTTCGCCGGACGCCTATGCCCTATCTGGTGGCTGGAATGAGGAAGATCCACTTCCCTCAGCGGCTGATTGTGGCCGTCTCGGTGACGCTGCGGTACTTTCCCGCCATTCGGGAAGAGACAGGCTATATCCGGGATGCGATGCGGTTGCGGGGCATCCGGGGATTGGCAAAACTGGAGGGGATCATGGTTCCCCTGATGGTCTCCGCTACCGGCACTGCGGAGGAGCTGTCCGCAGCGGCAGTGACACGAGGGATCGAGGACCCGGCGCCTAAGACCAGTTTGGTGGAGCTGCGGGCCTCGCCGGTGGACGGCGCCGCGTTCCTTGTGGGCGTGGGGTTGACTGCTGCCCTCCTGGCGGTCAAATTGGGGGTGTTTCCATGGTAAAGCTGCAGGATGTATCCTTTTCCTATACAAAAGATGTGGGCACCCTCAACCATGTTGATCTGACCATCAAACCGGGCGAGTGTATCCTGCTCTGTGGCGCTTCCGGCTGCGGAAAAACCACCATCACCAAGCTGGTCAACGGCTTGATCCCGGCATTTACAGAGGACTGCACGCTGACCGGACAGGTTCTGCTCAACGGCGCACCGGTGCGGGAACAGCCTCTTTACCAACTGGCCCGGCAGGTGGGGTCTGTTTTCCAGAACCCCAAAAGTCAGTTTTTCAATCTGGATTCCGACAGCGAGCTGGCTTTTGGCCTGGAAAACCAGGGTGTGGCCCGGGGCGAGATCCTCCGTCGGCTGGATGATACCACCGACCGCCTGCATCTGAAGCGGTTGAGGGGGCGGAACATCTTTGCCATGTCGGGCGGGGAAAAGCAGCTGCTGGCCTTTGCCTCGGTCTATGCCATGAGGCCGGAACTCTATATTCTGGATGAACCTACGGCTAATTTGGATCGGGATACCATTAACCGGCTCCATGATCAAATCGCATACCTGAAACGTCAGGGGCACACCATTCTCATTGCGGAGCATCGGCTATACTTTCTGGCGGACCTCATAGATCGGGCCGTTTATCTGCGGGATGGGATTGTGGAGCGAAGTTGGAGCGGAGCAGAGTTCCGGCGGCTGGCTGAGACAGAACGGATCGCTCTGGGTCTTCGCACGCTCACGCCTACTCAGGTGACTCTGCCGCCCTCCCGCGCCGCGGGGGAACAGGATGGACTGTCTGTGGAGGGACTGAGCTGCCGGTACAAGCGGGAGCCGCCGGTATTTCAAAACCTTTCCTTCTCCGCCCGCCCGGGAGAGGTGCTGGCCGTCACGGGTGACAATGGCGTGGGAAAAAGCACCCTTTCCCGCTGCTTGTGCGGCCTGATGCGGGAGAGTGCCGGAACGATCCGCCTCAACGGCCGCATCCTTGGTGCGAAGCAGCGGCAGCGGATTGCCTACTGCGTCATGCAGGATGTGAACCATCAGCTCTTTTCCGACAGCGTATGGGGAGAGTGTCGGCTGGCTATGGAAGGACTCTCTGACCAGCGCATCCAGGAGGTGTTGGAGCGGCTCCATTTGCTTGCGTTCCGGGAAAAGCACCCTATGTCTCTCTCCGGCGGCCAGAAACAGCGTTTGGCGGTGGCTACCGCCATGCTGTCCCAAAAGCCGCTGCTGGTATTCGACGAGCCCACCAGTGGTCTGGACTATGCAAGAATGCAGGAAGTGGCTCGCTGCGCACGGGAACTGGCGGACGAGGGGCGGGTGGTTCTGGTGGTGACACATGACCGCGAATTTCTCCAGTGCGCCTGTGATCGAGTCCTGGAACTTTGAGAAAGGAGCTGAGCCGCAGTGGCATTTTTACAGGACAGCCAACCGGATCTGTGCCTCTTGGCCAAGAGTGGTGGGTGCAGCGTTTATCAGCTGCGAAATGAGAGCGGCGAGGGAACCATGACCGTCTATGAGGTGTTCCCCGGCGCTACCATCCTGTATAACGATTTCCACATGGCCTATTGCGACTCCTCTTTTGAAACCCGACAGGATCTCCTCTGCATCGACTATTGCCGGGAGGGCCGGATGGAATACGCTGTGGGCAACGATGCGTTCTCCTATGTGGAGGCAGGTGACCTGAAAGTGGATCGCCGCCTGAAGCACAAAGGATACTTTTCTCTCCCGTTGTCCCACTATCATGGCATCTCCATGTGCTTTGACCTGTCCATGATCCCCATGGAGCTGGCTCGTCTGGCGGGAGACTATCCTTTGGATCTGGCTGCCATCCAGCAGAAATTCTGCCCGGATGCCCGGCCACGGGTCATTCACGGAGCACCCTCGGTGGATCACATTTTTCAGGAGTTGTGTACCGTACCGGAGCGGATCAAAATGCCCTACTTTCGGGTAAAGATTCTGGAGTTGTTGCTGTATCTCGACGCCCTGGAATTGGGAAGCGGAACGGAAAAACCATATTTTTACCGTTCCCAGGTGGAAACGGTAAAGGCCATCCGCTCCTATCTGGTGGAGCATCTGGATCAGCATATCACGTTGGAGGCTCTGTCCAGACAGTACCAGATCCCTTTGACCACCATGAAGGCCTGCTTCAAAAGTGTATATGGCAGTCCGGTGAACACCTATATGCGGGCACTGCGGATGGATCGGGCGGCTCTGCTGCTTCGGAAAGAACCGGAGGCCAGCGTTACAGAGATCGCCGGAGCGGTGGGCTATGACAGCTCCAGCAAATTTGCCGCGGCTTTTCGGGCGGTGAAGGGACAAACTCCGCTGGAATACCGGCGAGGCGGCGGGAATCCCGTTCTCTCTTTTCCTGACGAAACGGAGTGACGCTGGCTGTGCGGAGCGGCAAGCACGGGTAAGAACCGATACAATAGGGCATGGTGAGAGATGTCTCACCATGCCCTATTTTTTGAAAGACCTGCTAATAAAAGTCAAGTAGAAATTTCAGATTTTTAGGGAGGCGAAAAAATGCAATACAAAATCAAGCCGCTGAGCATCTCAAAATTAAAACGGCGGCCAGCCAGATGGT
>NZ_NFHC01000018.1:0-81194 GCF_002161245.1 Flavonifractor sp. An9 | reverse complement strand
CCCCTATCTATTACCCCCCTATTATCCCCCCAAAAAAGAAAGAAAAAACTCTTGCGCATTTCGCAAGTTTTTGCGCAGAATCTGGGGGAAGAAAACGAGCCTTTGAGCAGCCACAGAAAGGCGGTGATACCGTGGCATTGACAGCAAAACAGACAGCGTTTGTCCAGGAGTACCTTGTGGACCTCAACGCCACGCAGGCCGCTATCAGGGCGGGGTACAGCCAGAGGAGAGCGGGGGAGATCGGATACCAGCTACTCCAAAAAACTACAGTCCAGGAGGCTATAAAAGCCGCAATGGATGAGAGAGGCGACCGGACGCATATCACCCAGGACTTTGTACTGGCCGAGCTGTACAAGATCGCCACCCAGGGGGCGGACGACGGGCCGGAGAGCAGCCTAAAATACTCCAACAAACTCAAGGCGCTGGAGCTGCTGGGCAAGCACATGGCCATGTTTACCGAGCGGTCCGAGGTCACGGGCACCCTGTCCCTGACCATGGAGAGCTACCTGGAGGACCTGGACAAGCAGGGCGAAGGGCAGGCGTTTTGATGGTTCACGTCAGAGTCTGCCGGGAGTACATCGAAAAGTGCTTGAAGATCCGAAACAAGCAGGGCAATATAGTCCCGTTTAAAATGAACGGCCCACAGGGGCGTTTGTATGACCAAATCAAGGAACTGCGGGCGCAGGGAATCCCGGTGCGCATCATCGTGTTAAAGGCCCGTCAGATGGGGTTTTCGACCCTCATTGAGGCAATCATATTTTGGGCAGCAGCCACGGCGCGAAACGTGGCGGGGCTGGTCATGGCCCACCAGGACGACGCCACGTCAAACATCTTTGGCATGGCAAAGCGGTATTACGATTACCTGCCCGACCGCCTCAAGCCCATGCAGAGGGCCAGCAACGCCCGGGAGTTGCTCTTTGCATCACCTACCGGCAGCAAGGGCAAGCAGAGGGGCCTGGACAGCTCCATCCGGGTGTCCACGGCAGGCGGTCATGGCGTCGGCCGGTCCTTTACGATCAAGGTGGCCCACCTTTCTGAGTTCGCATTCTGGCCGGGAGACAAGCGGGACACGCTTGCCGGTATCATGCAGGCAGTCCCGGACGAGCCGGACACTATGGTATTCATCGAGAGTACGGCAAACGGATTCGACGAGTTCAAAGATATATGGGACAACGCGGTAAGCGCCTGGGAGCGCGGAGAGCGTGACGGATGGTGTCCCTTCTTCGCTGCCTGGTGGCAGATGGAGGAATACCGGCGGCCCGTGCCACCTGGATTCGTTCGGACGGTGGAAGAAGAGGAGCTTGTCAAGCTCTACGACCTGGACGACGAGCAGCTTGCATGGCGGCGCTGGTGCATCAAGATCAACTGCGGCGGGGATCTGGACTTGTTCAGGCAGGAATACCCCGCCTGCCCCGATGAAGCCTTCATCGCTTCCGGTTCCTGCATCTTTGACCAGACGGCAATAGCCGCATGGCGGCAGGTTATCAAGACCCGGGCGGCAGTAACCGGAATGAGCCAAGTATACAGCGGGCGAACGGAAAACCGTGGCCGATTTGTCTATGAGTACGACGGCCTGACGGTCTCCGGGATCACCTGGGAGCCTTGCGCCGATGGTGAGATTACCATATACAAGCGCCCTGTGGAGGGCGTGCCCTACGTCATAGGCGCAGACACCGCCGGAGACAGCGGGACGGCCTGGTCCGACTTCTTCGCAGCCCATGTGCTGGACAACACCAGCGGCGAGCAAGTCGCCGTGCTGCATGGCAAGATGGACGAGGACGTATTTGCCCGTCAAATCTACTGCCTTGGGATGTACTACAACGAGGCGTTGGTGGGCGTGGAGGTCAACTACTCTACCCACCCGGTCAAAGAGCTAACCAGGCTGCAATACCCCAGGCAGTACACCCGGGAGCAGACAGACACCTATACCGGGGCGCTCAAAAAGGCCTATGGATTCAACACCAACACGGCCACACGGCCGGTTATCATTGCGGAGCTGGTGGAGGCGGCCCGGGACAACCTGGAGAACATCGTGGACGATGCCACACTGGCCGAAATGCTCAGCTTCGCCAAGAACGACAAGGGACGCGCCGAGGCGCTACCGGGCAAGCATGACGACCTGGTTATGTCCCTTGCCATTGCCAACCACATCCGGCCCCAGCAGTCCATGGTGGTTCTGGAGACGCCGGAGGAACCCCACAAGAAGCTGATAGACATACTCAACGCAAAAGACAGGAGGAGACGCCGCCGTGCCTAAGAAAAAGACTGGAGCAATCCCCGGCTATGATTACTCCGACCGGCAGGCCCGGGAGGAAACGGCGGGGCAGCTCTTTGCCAAGGCCAAGAACGCCCGAACATTCCGCGAGACGGAGTGGGTGCGGTACAACGATTATTACAACTTTATCCACGCGGTCAGCGACGAGATCCGGGAGGCCGTGAGGGACTCTGACATTGGATGGGACCCGGCGGTGGTGCCTGACCCGTTTATCATGGTCGAGAGCCAGGTGGACCCCGTGGTGCCCGAGCCGGAGTTCCGAGGAAGGGACGACGATCTGGACAGCAGCAAGGCCAAACAGCGTGAATATGCGTGCAAGTTCGTCTGCCAAAACAACCGATTGGACGACCTCAACACCAGCAATGAACGGCGGCTGACCAAGTACGGCGACGCCTTTTGGAAAGTGTACTGGGACGATGGTATGCCCTGCGGCCCCAACTGGGGCGACATCCGAGTTCGGGACGTGCCAGTGGATGCGCTGTACATCGACCCTACCGCAGGCCCGGACGGCATCCAGGCTGGGCAGTATGTGGCCTACCTCTACCGGCTCCACAAGGTGGTATTTTGGCGGACCTACGGGGCAGCGCTCCGCAAGGACGGCATGACGGTAGACTCTATTCTGGAGAGCGAGTACACCGAGCGTGGCGGTATCTTTGACATGGTGACCCCCAATGTGGAGGACTCCGAGGATACCGTGCAGGTGATGGAGTTCTGGTATAAAGACCCGGAGACCGGCCGCGTGGGCTGTACCATCCAGGCCGGGGGCCACGAGGTCAAGCACATCCCGGACTACTGGCAGCGGACCGGAGACCAAAACCAGCTGTTTCCGTTTGTCCATTACTGGCGGATTCGGGACGAAAACCAGTTTTATAACCGCTCTGAGCTGGAGCCTATCATTCCTATGGTGGACGCAGCCGACCGGGAACTTGCCAATGGCCTGCTGAATGACGCCTTTACCGCCAACGATATTGTTCTGGTGGAGGAAAACGCCCTTGCCCCCGGCGAGGAATTTACCAATGTCCCCGGCGCTGTGGTTACCGTCCGGCAGAACGCCGTCGGAAAGATTGCCCGTCTGGGCGGACTGAACAGCGGTTCCAATTCCCTTCCTATGGTGGAGTGGCTGCTCACTCAGATTCAGCGCACCAACCGCAACTATGAGACAAACCAGGGCAAGGTCTCCAGCTCCGTCAAGACGGCATCCGAGCTGGCTATGATTCGCTCCGATGTGGACACCCAAATGGAGATTAAAAAGGCCGACCGAAACGCCGGTTTTGAGCGGCTTTATGAGCTGATTGACTGGTCGGTGCTGGAGTTCTACGACGAGGAGCGACAAATCTTCATCGGGGCCGAGAAACCGGACGAAGATCCGGTAAACTTTGCGCTCAATACCGACCAGCTGGCCGGATATGTGCCGGCCACTTACGACTTCATGACCGGCGACGTGCTGGAGGAGGAACGCCGGTACTGGCCCCGGGTGGGTGTGACCGTAAACGCCGGTGACGGCGTGATCCGTAGCAAGGCGGCGACGCTCCAGGCCCTGCAAAACCTTGTTGCGGCGCAGGTCACCCCTGACAATTACAAGTTGTTTGAGGCCATGGTGGACGTGCTGGACATCCCGCAGAAACAAGAAATCATCCAGGACTGGGAAAGCAAGTTTGCCCCGGCGGTTCCGCCTGAGATCGTGGAGGCGCTGGCGCAGAATCCCCAGCTTTTGCAGCTTGTGACCCAGGCTGTAACCGCCCAGCAGGCAGTCCAGCAGATGCAGAGCGCCCAGCAGGTGCCCACGGGCCAGATGGGCGGCAACCCCACGGCGGCCCAGTTTGACATGATGGGAGGCGGTGCAAGTGCTGTGCCCACGGTGTAAAACGGACTGTCAGGTGGTCCGGAAAGAAGGAAAAATACTCTATATCTGCCGGGATCCCCAGTGTGAGAACAAGGGGAAGATCGTGGCAGAAAAATAAAATCGCGGCCGGGGCGGATAACGGCGAAAGGAGATCACTATGGGCGAGTTTGAAAGCCAGGTAACCGAGCAGGAGATTGACGAGGGCACCGCTGGCCAGGAGAGTGTCGTGGACTCTCAGGAAGAAGATGTGACCGAAACCAACCAGGACCCCGGCGAAGGGGGTAACGCTGACCCCGCAAGTCAGCGCCAGGAGGGCGGACAGTCGCACCAGGACAACGCCGCCGCCAGAGCGGCCCGGATTCGCGCTGAACAGGAGACCACCGAGCGCCTGCAACGTCAGTATGACCAGCAGGTAGCCGGTATGGGTATCATAAATCCCTACACCGGGAAGCCTTTCAGCAGCTTCAAGGACTTCCTGGCCTATGGGGAAAGGTTCAAGGCGGATAAGCTGGCAGAAGAAGCCAAGCGCAAGGGAACCACCGTGGAAAAGCTCCAGGAGGAGCAGGAAAACCAGTCCTGGATTACTCAGAAGCGGCGCGAAGAGGCTGTCCAGAAGCAGGCTATGGCGGCCATCAACGCAAGAAACGATTTTGTGCGTCAGGACTTGGACCGGTTTGTCAAGAAGTATCCCGACGTGGACCCCGGGAAGCTGGAAAGCAACCCGAAGTTCCGGAAGTTTGCAAAGAACCGGCTTTACAAGGAATCTCTGTGCGACCTGTACGAGGATTTTGTGGAGCTGGTCAGTGACGCCGAGCGTTCCGCCGTCGAAAAGGCCGCACGCAAGAGCGGCAGAGGCACCGGCGGCGGTCAGAGTGGCGGTGGTGACGGCCTTACCCCTGCGCAGCGGGCAGAACTGGAGGAGTGGAACCGCGATAACCCCTCCATGAAGATGACCGCAAAAGAGTTTTTGAGTATGTAACAGAAAGGAGACCCCTATATGCACCAGGTTATGGATGTATCCGGTGCCGTGCTTCAGTCCGAGCGTGAGTACGACATCGCAAGCAATACCAATGTAACTGTGGGCGCTCTGGTCAAGCTGGAAAAGGGCCTTGTGGTGCCCGTGGTTTCGGCTGAGACCGGCGCTGTGCTGGGTATCACCGCAGAGGCCCACACCGGCACCGAGGACGCCCTCAACCCCCGCAACAACGGCACCAAGATCATCGTCCGGGACGCCCCCGGCGCTGTCCTTGCCTGCCCCGCCCCCGTGGTGGATGCCATTTCCGGCAGCGGCGCTACCACCGTGAAGTTCACCGCCACCACCGGCGCAGGCGCGAATGCCTTTGACGGCGGCTACATCAAGGACAAGACCGGCGCTATCCGCCGGATCACCACCGGCTCCGAAAGCGGCGGAACGGTTACCCTTACCGTCGAAAGCGGCGACACGGTAGCCGTGGGCGATAAGATCGTGGTTTATCCCCCTGTCGGCTGTGACAAGCTGGCTGTGGGCGACGACGGCACCAACATGGTTATTACCAAGGCCGGCGCAACTTCCATCAAGGTAGTGGGCCGCGACGAAGTAACCGACGAGATTTGGTTCATGGCCGTCAAGCACGCCCTGGGCAACGGGCAGTAAGGAGGTCCAAGTATGCCTACTAATGTCAACTCCACCGCCTGGAAGGGCGATAACTACAAGTTTGTGGGCAAGGCGTTCCAGAGCGCCTATGCCAACCGCATGAACAAGTTCAAGATGATTATGGGCGAGGTCAATTCCAAGTCCATCGACTACGAGATGAACGGCACCGGCGGCTACGGTGAGCTGTCCCCCTACAACGGAGCCGACCTGAACATGGGTGAGCAGAAGCGCGGATTCCGCACCATCATCACCCCCGGCGAGTTCCAGAAGTCCATTCCCATCGGCTACAAGCAGGCCAAGGTGGACAAGCTGGGCGAGACCAAAAAGGTGGGAACCAAGCTGGGCGACTCTGCTGCCATGACCGTGTATCTGCACTGCCTGCGGATGTTCGGCAACGCGTTCAACGCCAAGATCCTGGGCGGCGACGGCCAGCCCTGGGCCAGCACCAAGCACCCCGTGGCTGCCAAGATGGACCAGGGCCGCAAGCGTGTGCCCGATCCTGATTCCGGCACATTCTCCAACCTCATCACCGACGAGCTGAGTGTGGATGCTATCACCAAGGCCCAGTCCCTTTCGGGCCGGTATCTGACTCCCGACGGCCTGCCCTTCCTCTGCCAGATGGACTGCGTGCTGGTCTCTCCCGAGCTGGAGGCCACCGCAAAGAAGATCTTTGGCGAGAACAGCAAGCTGCGCCCCCTGCGCAACCCCGGCGACGACACCAACGCGGCAAACCCCGTGTATGAGGACATGACCTACATGGTGGTGGGCGGCGGCAAGGACGGCTTCGGCCCCAAGCAGTGGGCCATCTGTGACCGCACCCTCATGAAGGAGCTGGTCAACATCGTGTACATCACCAAGCCCATGGTCATGAACTCCGACCTGGACAACCCCCTGATTGACCTGTACACCGCCTATGTGGACTTTGGCGTGGGCTGGGGCGACTCTCGGCAGATCATCTTCTCCAACCCTGCGTGACAACAAGAGGGCGGGCAAACGCCCGCCCTCTTTGACTTTCTGGAGGTAATACCATGACATTGGGAGATGGAAAACGGAAGGTCCTCATGCTCATTGACGAGTATTCCTCCGGCGGGTCTATCACCGTGGACGAGGACCTGAACGTGCGCATGGCGGACTTTTTCGACCTGGCGCAGAAAAACATTGCCAATTACAAAAAAATCATCCGGACGTTTACCCCGGCGGCGCCAGACCCGTCCCCGGGCGATACTCCCGCCGCCGGTTTTATTGCCTGCCCGTTGCCGGACAACTTCAAGACCCCGTTTCGGATTTGGAAGGACGGCAAGCGGGGCCGGAACTATGTGTTCACAGAAAGCGCGATCCTGCTTCCGGAAAGCGATATCGGCGCGGTGGTGGTGGAGTACTTCGCCACACCGGCCACCATCCCGCAGAACGCGCCGGACGATTACGAGTTCGAGGTAGACGAGGATGCAGCGGCTTGCCTGCCCTACTTTGTAGCCGCACAGCAGCTGGTGGTGGATCTTGTTGTCGATTACCAGCCGCTGCTTGATAAGATCGTCATCCAACTCTTTGAGCGGATGAAGACTGCACCCAGGAGCCAGCTCATTCAAAAGCAGCGGGAGAAAGAACTCCAACTGGCAAACAGTTCAGTAGCAAATCTGGAGAAACTCCACGCCGCCGCAGAACGGGAACTGGAGAGCTACAAGAAGGAGATCATCAAGACCATCAATGGGACTGGCAGTTTTGGAGCGGACATCCTCGGCGAGATGATAGAGGACACCCGAAGCAAACTGGCGGCGCTGGCACAGGAATTGGAACAGGCCAAGGAAAAAGCGGCTGATCTGAAGAGCTCTGCCGTTGCCGTCCAAAAGGAGTATGACAAGATTATATCCTGGGCCGACCTGTATGCGGGGAGTAGTATCGAGGGAAAGAAGATGATCCTGCGGCAGCTCATTGAGCGGGTGAATATCGGGAGGAACTTTGAAATCCAAGTGGAATTCAAAATCAGTGTCACACAGTTCTTCGACTTCCTGCATCCGGAAGGGGACAAGAGTGTGTACTATCGTGCATCCTGAAAGCATGAAAAAACTCGGGAGATCTCATTTTGAGATCTCCCGAGTGTGGTGGACCTAATCGGGATCGAACCGACGACCTTACGGATGCGAACCGTACGCTCTCCCGAACGCGACACAGCACGGGCCCCACTCTTTTGGCCAAGCAAGGCTTTTTGCCAGCTTTACTTGGGCCCGTGTATTGCGCGGGATTCTTAGGGGATGCGAACCATTGGGAGGAAGCCTCCGAATGATTCGCATCTTGGCCCCAAATGAGTAATTCTTTGTTGAGAGATTTTCGCTAAGGTGTCCTCTATTTTCCCTCAAAAAAACACTGTCCAACAGGGTCTTCCTCTTAACTCCTTTTGGGGAGAGTTCAAGTCATCCCAGACACGGAGATCCTCCCAAAATATCTTTTCGAAATTCACTCTTTTTTGAAAACAAAACCCGCACCAAATTGGAACTGCAAATGTCTTTTGATTCTATCCACGGTGAATCCTTAATTTCTTGAGCTTTCTCGCAAGTGCTCAGGGAGCATTTGATCAATCTCCTCCGTGTCAAAAAACTGTTCTTCATCTTCTTTTAGTGCCTTTTGCGCCGCAAGGTAACTTCTGTGATCAGTTGGTCGAGCTGTTGTATAGACTTTTGCTGTAGACTCCTGGAGCTTATCTCGTCGCTCCATGATAATATCTTCGCTTAGAACTGAGAAGTCTGTAAGAAGAGAAATATATTGCTCTCGAATAATCCATAATTCGTGGGCTGTTGCGCGGTGACTGCTAATATCGCCAGCAAGGTCGAATTCTTTAAAGAACAAATTAAGTGCCAGTAAGATTGTCGAAACAATACCCGCGACCCAGGTCATGACAACTTCATCTGAAGCTATTGCGCCAAGAAATCCACCAGTTGAAATAGCAGAGAGAAAAATTTGCCATATCCTTATTCTTTTATTTTTCTTGACCAAAAACTCTGCTTGCTTTAAATGCGTTGTATATGTGTAAACAACTCGGCCAAAAGCCTCTCTGATTTGGACTTTTAAATCTCGCTTGTGAGATTCATTATGTTCCATTGAATTATTCTCCTATAAAAATGGCTGCCATTTTCAATTAACCATATAGTTAAGCACTTTCCACAGACATTCTGTGCTGTCTCTCCAGCTTAATACCTGGTTGCTTCCAGGAGCATATAAATGATATATTCCTCTTTGAAGATAGTTTTCTAAACTTTTCAGGAGATGGTTTTCATATTCTCCCCATGCAGAAGTTGAAGTTTCTCCATCAGGTACCCACTTCCAGCTTCCGATGGTTGAAAATACAAAGCTATCTATTACAATTCCTGATAGATGGTAACTTTTATAATTGCTATCTCGAACACTTCTAATATGCTTACAGGTATCATAAAGTAATCCATTGCTTTGCCTATTTTTTGCATACATAGCTTCTTGTTCTGCTTTAGGATTCGTGGGCAGCCAGTTTCCTCCCATATTTGTGTCAGGGTAGATATATGTACCGTCCCACTGACCAATCCAGTTCAAATTTTTAAATGCAGGAAGTATCTCGAATTTCATACCATCGCTAAAGGAAATTATTACAACTTGCCCATCAGCTCTCACATCGCTACGAGGATAGGTATTTAGAATTGCTAATCTCACCGCTTGTAGTAAGCGAGATTGTCCATTCCCTTTAACAACATCATACTGCATATATCTATTCTGTGGTAATTCAACCAAGATGTCAAGATCGCTGGTATTGACTGCTGTCCCACGCCCATATGAACCGACATACAAGCTATGTTCTAATTCGCTATCGATACCCCAAAATTCACGGTTAATAGCACGTGTCACAACATGATACCGCATAGAGATTGTTTCCCGAATAGCTTGCGGAATTATTTCCTGATGCTTACATACATGTGAACTCATGATATTATACCTCACTTATAGGCGGACCATAATATATAGAAAATTATACCATGGAAAGCATCCATTTTAAAGCCACATACCATCCATACGGATCAAAATATTTTGCGGATTAGGATTCACAACAAGAATTACTCTTATTAGGGTAGGTCATAAAGCAATTGGCTCTCAATCTGTACAATATCATCCAAAACTATCTCCTGTCCGCCAACCATGCTCAAAATTCTTTTAAATTCGTCAATCTTTTTTGCTCGGCCGACAGTTGTGACATAGGATCCGCCGTCTTTCCGCTCGTCCGGCTGGAACCAGATGACCGTGACCTCCGGCTGCTCGGCAATGTATTTCAGCAGCACCGCCTGCCGTCGATCTAACTCCGCTCTGGTGTCCTCGTCCAGATCCATTCTCTGGTCTGTCAGCCGGGCGGTTTCCGCGACGGCACCCGCGTGACCGGAGAGGGCGGCGAAGGGGCTGAAAATGGCGGCCCGCTCTGAAATCGGCATCCGAGGGTGCTTGGCGGAGGTGGGGTGGGGCAGGTGGAGGATATCGTCATATTTCCCGCTCATGCGTGGTGCCCTCCTATGGTCTGATTCCGCTCCTTGGCAGTGGCCCCCTCCTCCAGGTTCATCCCTTTGAGGATGGCGTTCTTGCCGAACTTCTTCTTGATCCCCAGCATGGCCTCCTGAATCTTCCGCTCCCGGGCATGGGCGGCCTCGTCCGCCTGCTCCCGCTGCTCCTTGGCGGCGTAGTCGGTGAACAGATCCAACTGCTCTGCCTCATCCTTGGGCACATCAACCTCGGGGAGCAGCTTGTTGGCGCTGATGCTCAGTCGGCGGATCAGTAGATTCTCGTCCACGATCCGGTCGTAAAGGGCACTCACCGCCTTCAGCAGATCGCTGGCGGAAGAAGTGTAGGGGAAATTCTCTGTCCCCACGGCGTGCTTGGGGATCTTCCGGCCATAGCGATCAGTGGTCACCGGGCCGCGGTAGCTCTGACGGCGGCTTGGGTCGTCCAGATTCTCCCGGTCGTAGCCCACGGTGAGTACCAGCTGGTTGGTCACCAGCCCTTTGTCCACCAAATCCAAGGCCAGGGCGTCCGCCATCTCCCGCACCACCAGCCTGGCTTTCTCGAAGTCGTAGGGACACTGCAGGACTTGCCCGGAGACGATACTTTTGTTCTCCGGCTTATAGGCTTTCACGTCCGCAATAGTGCAGGGCTCCCAGCCCCAGGCATGGTCGATCAAAATCTCCGCATTGACGCCGAACAGCCGGTACAACAGTTCCTCGCTGTGGTAATCTCCAGGTTTGCCGATGGAACACCGGGCGATGTCGCCCATGGTATATAGTCCGTGAGCCTCCAGCTTATTGGCATAGCCCTTGCCTACCCGCCAGAAATCCGTCAGGGGGCGGTGGGTCCACAGAAGACGGCGGTAGGTCATCTCATTCAGTTTGGCAATCCGCACTCCATCTTGATCTGGATGGACGTGCTTGGCTACGATGTCCATGGCAACCTTGGCAAGATATAGATTGGTACCCATTCCCGCCGCAGCGGTGATGCCGGTAGTCTTCAGAATGTCCAGGATAATGGTGCGGGTCAGTTCCCGCGCCGTCATCTTATAGGTGTCCAGGTAGTTGGTGATGTCCATGAACACCTCGTCGATGGAGTAGGGGAAGATGTCCTCTGGGGCGATATATTTCAGATAGACGCTGTAGATTTTCGTACTCCAATCGATGTAATGAGCCATCCGGGGCGGAGCCACGATATAGTCCAGAGCCAAGGCAGGGTTCCCCTGTACTTCAGGATCGTTCCAGGAGGCGCCGGTGAGCTGATGGCCTGGAGCGTCCCATTTCCGCTTGGCGTTTACCTCTGCCACCCGCTGTACCACCTCGAACAGCCGGGCCCGGCCAGAGATACCGTAGGCTTTCAGAGAGGGGGAGACGGCCAGGCAGATCGTCTTCTCCGTGCGCCGCTTGTCTGCCACCACCAAGTTGGTGGTCATGGGATCCAACCCCCGCTCCACGCACTCCACCGAGGCGTAGAACGATTTCAGGTCACAGCAGATATAGGTCCGTTCTTTCATGCCCGCTCCCTCCTTCCATTTTAATTAGTATCTCACAATCGCTGTCCCATTATCGGGTCCAACCCAGCACGGTGTCCAGTTCCCCCAGGGCCGCGTCCGGAAAGTTCTTCCGTACCTGTTCATAAATCATGGTTTTGGATTCCGCCGGGTCCACGGAATAGGCGGAAGAAATGTGGTCATAGCCCCACAGGGCCTCCGGGGTGGTGTAGATGGAGAGGGGCCAGCCGTAGGGTGCGCCCCGTTTATTGATTCGCTGCCGGAAGTCCCGAATCAAGAGATAGCCGCCCATCTGCAGGTCGGTGACGGTACCCTCGAAGTTCTTTTCCCCGCCCTTGCCGAAGCCGGCCCGCTGTTTCAGGGCAAAGGAGAACCACTCGTCCTGCCCGGCAAAGCAGTCCATGATCCGCTTCTGGCGCATGGGAGCCAGCTCGTCCTCCCAGCGGCTGTCGAAGTCGTACCCGTCCCGCCGCCAGTTGGCAAAATGGGGAAACCAGGCTTTGGAGATGAAGCCGGCCTTCTTCCCAAAGAACTTTCCGTAGGCCACCTTGCCGCTGCGGGCCATCAGGCACCGCCACTCCCAGGGGTCCTGGGCTTCATCCCCAGACCACCAGTAGAGGTCGGCGGTGTTCTCCTCCACAGAGAATCCGTCCACCTCATTTTTGAACAGGGGCAGAAAGCCAATCTCGTCAATCCACTCGATCAGCTCATCCCAGCTCTGAATGCGGGCGGGATCATACCAGTCCAGTCCCCGCATGATCCACTCGCCGTTCTCGATGGACATGATATTCCCCCTTCCACATTGTTGCCATGATTATAACACAGTAGGGAGGAGGGATGCTATTGATATTTCTTCAGATCAGCCCATCTCCATGCCGTTGAGGAATTGGGCCTCGGAAATGTTAAACTCGATCTGGATACCATAATTGCGGGTCAGGGTAACGGCCTTGATCATCTGTGAGGAAATCACTTTTTTCTCGTCAATGCTGGCAGAATCGAATAGTTCCGCCCAGGAGAGGAGCTGTTGGTGCTGTGCCAAAATCTCGGATGAAATCGTTTTGGCTTCGCTCATGCCTATCTGTAGCATCTCAATTTCCTTGGAGAGTCCATCCACTTTTTCCTGCGCAATATCCATCCGCTTTTTTACTTGTCCCGGCGTAAATACGCAGGTCCCCTCAATAGAAGCAAGCATTAGTTCCTCCCACTTAGAGAGCTCCTTGGTGGCCTTGGAATATTCCGCCTTTGCCAATTTCAGCTTTTGCTGATATTCTTTATTGGAAATCTGAACTTGTGCTTTCAAAAATTCCTTTTCATCTACCCGTTTGGCCCGCTCAAAAATGCCCCGAAGAATGGATTCAACAACGCTGTCCACTTTCTCTGCACGATATGTAGTGGGGCCGTCACATTGTTCCTTGTGCTGGGTCCGGTTGTAGCACTTATAGATTGCGATGCGCTCCGGGTGATCTGAGGGGTGGTGGGCCTTTCGTGCGGTAGTTGCAAAAACACGGCCTCCGCAATGACCGCAGTAAACATTGCCTGAGAGCAGGGCTTTTCCGACAATTTTCCGTGGATATGAGCCGGAGGAGCGGACTACAGTGGCTTCGTTTCCATCCTCCAAGGTGACTTTTTCCGTCTCCCAGCCGCATTTGATTGCGTAGTTGATGGATCTCTGCTCTCTGGCCTTTGTCACCCGCTGAAACTGCTCCAACGGGATGATCTGCAGCTCTGGAAACACATCAGATTGTGTTTCCCCGCTTCGTAAAATGCCGGCGTTCATGATGTTGGCCAGAATGTGCTGGATCGTAGAGTAGTGAAACGGCTCCCCGGTTCTTAGATTGATGATCCCCTCATTTTTCAGGATCGTAGAGATTTTCCGGCCTCCGTAACCGTATCGATCAGTCAGGTCAAACATTCGCTTGACTGCGAAAGCTTCGTCCGGATTGATTTCGATATCATACAACTCTCGATTTTTCTTTCCTGTCCGGCCTTTTTTTACCAGTTGAAAGCCATAGGCAGGGGTACCGCCACGGAAGCGGCCCTCTTGAACAATTTGACCCAGCCTGGTCTTAGTGCGGATGGAGGTCTTCAGGCTTTCCCCGGACGCCTGCCAGTAGCGGATGTAATTCATAAGCTTGTCAACATGATTATCAAACCGCTGCTGCCCTTCCTCGGCGCTCCATACCTCGATTCCGTTATTGACGAACCACTCTACTACAAAGGGTGTCTCATCCTCTTTGCGGCCAAGTCGGTCAAACATAAAGACCAACAGAACATCAAATTTTCCCAAGGCCGCATCCCGCTGAATCTCTTGGACAGCATCCCGGTCTTTGGCAGAGACCTTGAAACCGGAGACACCTTTTTCAGAAAACTCCGCAATGATGTCCCAGCCCTTTTCAGCGGCAAATTCGTGGCACCGATGTTTTTGCATGGGGATATCGTCTTTTTCTACCTGTCCTTTTGTAGAAACGCGATAAAGACAGTAGACCCGCTTTCCCATGGGCGCTCCTCCTTAACCTGCACCCCGCTGGAGGTAGGATTCCTTCAGAATCTCTCGCACCAGACTGGGAACAGCTTGGTTGGCCTGTTCGTTAAAGATGAGCCTGACGACCAGACCTTGGACAATCAGTTCTTGTACGCCTTGTCTTTTTGTATCATTCTGCTGCCTCATGGCCGATAGCTCCTTCCTGAATGATTTGTTCCAGTTGATGAATCAAAGAACCGGCTTCCTCAGGCAAAGAGAAAGCCAGTTCCTGTGCGGCCCGGAGCTGCTGAAGGATAGCTTCCAGGTCATTTCGGTCAAGTGTCGATGTTTCGCAGAGCACAATGGCCCGGTCGAGGCAGAGGATTTGAATATCCTCACCAGGGGACAGATTTGCTTGCTCCAAAAGCGGGGAAGGAATCAAAAGCTTCTCCGCGTCCTCCCCGGCCTCGATGCACTCGGGAGAGAGCAGGAATTCCTGATAGTCATTTTTTGCCCCGCCTCGTGTCAGATAGGCGAGGTAGACGGGATCGGCAGGGGATAGCCCCATCTCCTGGAGCAGTTCAGATGCGATGTGGAGATCCCCGTTTTCGCTTACCTGCAGAACCACTTCACTGATTTTCAAACACACCATCCTCCCTAAAAGATAAAGTGCCGGCATCCGAGAACGGTGGCCGGCACTCATCATGATTTGTCAATAGTAATGGTATATAGAGAATACATCATCAGATGATTGCGGTCTGTAACCATCTGCTACTCTCTTTGTTGACAGTTATACGTTATTTTCTATGGCATTCGCCTCACTTTTCTTGGTGTTCCTTAAAATCTGCGGTTAATACCACAAACATAGGGACCGCCCTGCCTTTGGCATTTCACCTTCTCCAGCGATTTTTCTGGATTTATGCAATAAAAGCATCCTCATCAGTTGGAGGGTGAAACAGGGACAAAGGCGATCCCCATGGCTTCTGATATTAAGACTTCACAGTTCTCTCTGTGTCTAAGGGATGGTCGAAAGCGAGATACCGATCCGCACCGGCATTCAGCGTCTCCACTTCCTCTGAGCTGGTAGCGTGGGTTGACAGAACCAGGATCGGGGTCTGTTCCAGCTCCCGCATCCTGCGAATCAGGTCCACACCGCTGATCTCTGAAAAAGATAGATCCATAACCACAAGAATATAGTGATACCTTGCCACCATACTCAGCGCTTGCATATAGCCATCAGCATGGTGGAATTCCAGTGAAAGCCCCTGCAGGCTGTCCTCAATATCCTGACAAAGTTGCTGATTGCTTGTGATAATCAACGCTTTATGCGGCATTGTCTCACCTCGAATCTAATAGTGTAAGCGCAACAGGAAGTGGTACGCAACTGCTCGTAAGTTTCTTAAGAAAAACCAAAATGCTTAAATCATTTCTCACAGACGATCTTTCCATCTAAAAACTTTATACTTTGGACTTGTGCTGTGTTTGTGACCTCCACAGTTTCCCATCCCGTCCAGCGGAACACTTTATAGAGCCGTCCGCCTTGCAGATAGTAGATGTAATTCCTGTCTACGACAAAGGATGTAACAGAGCCCACATCGGCCAGCAGTTCGTCTACCGTCGGTTCATGGTCAAACAGCCCCCAAAAGGTTGCCATGTTATCAGAGCCGGTGCTGAAGTAAAGCCGTGTGGAAAAATCCTTTAAATCGATTCGGTAAATCTGAAAGCCATCCCCCACCTCGCCGCTGGAGGCATAATAACAGGCATCCTCGTCAACATAGATGCTGGAGATAGCCCCGGATTGTCCAAAGGGATCACGGGTCAGCAGGATAGCCTCGCCTGTGGCCTTGCTGGTCGCAGTGATTGTGTTCTCCACCATATCAAGCTCTACCGTGTAGGCCCTGTTTTCTCCCTTGGACGCATCGGCCAGAAAATCATGCGTAATCTCACTGGAATTGCTGTGCCCACAGCCAGTCAATGAAACGGTCATGCAGAGTATGAGCACCGCTGTCAGGAGCGGGCGGGCAGAAATGGCCTTCCGCCTGCCGACATAAAATCTGAGACAAAGCCACACCAGCAGACATACGATAGCCAAGAACAGGACTATCAAAAAGCCGAACTGCTCCGGTGTGATGCCCGGAAAGGTTACTATATCAATCAAGTTCCAGTCCTCGTCATATCCAACCTCTGTCAGTGTCCCCCACACATAGCCGGTTCCGGCCAGCAGACCCGCCGGGAGCGGAAGGACATATTTGAGAAAGCTGCCGCCGATCAAATGTGGCAGAATAGAAACCGCGATGCCGGAAAATGTAGTCAGCACCGTCTGCCGGAACAGGATGGAGAGAAGGGCAATCAGGATAGCAAACCAAGCAGCCCCCAAGCACCTGGATAAGACTACGATCCCATACGCCTGCCCAACGGAAATAAGGTAGGGCGAATGTTCAAAAAAGGACAGGCTTTGCAGCGGATAGGAGGCTCCATCCAGGCCGACCGACAAGGCGACAACAACAAACTGCACCAACTGAAACAGCACCGTCGCCAGAACCGCCAGAGCCGCCATTACGCATAATTTGATCCCAGCCAACCGCCCTCGGCCATTTCTGCAAGAGCGGAGGATCTGCGCCATCCCGCACTGGTACTCCCCGCAGAACACCGGAACACAGAGCGCCAGCAGAAATAGTAACAGGATTACATTCACGCCATCGCGGGTCAGCAATGTGTCCCATCCTCGCTCATCCATCAGGAAACGATGGGCGGGGTCCTCTTTTGCGTAGTAATACTGGTTGTAGATGGTTAAAAAGGCGGCCTTCCTGCCATCATCGGAGCGGGTGGCTTCTGCGTACTCCGCCTCCATCTCCTGCGCCTTTTCCTCTGTTATCTCACCTTGCCAGCGTTCCATGTAGGTCAGGTAGGTATCTTCGTTCCGATCAATCACATAACTGCTGTCGTAGCCGCTGCCGACGCAAAAGACTGCATAAGCCGCCAGAGCAATCAGAAGAAGCAAAAGCCCTTTATGATGAAATAATATCTTCTTTAATTCTACTTGCAGCATGATTTCCTCCTGATTGCTATGACCAGCAGACACGCGATTACAGCTTGAACGATCAGAACCACAAAAAGTCGGAGCAGATATACCCCACCGATGCTCACCCCGGACAGGCTTTCCAGCAGGTTACTGCCGCTGGTCAAGGTGAATGGGCTGATGCAGGAGAGGGCCTGTTTCCACCACACGGGGGAGAGCGCCCAACCAGTGCAGTAGTTTAATACCACGCCAAGCCCCAATCCCATCAGGCAGGGATAGAGTGATTTTTGGAAACAGGCGGACAGGAGAATCAGCAAGAGTGCTGTCACACTGAAACCGATGGCCTTCAACCCGCAAATCAATCCATAGAACAGCAAAATCGAGCCGGAGAATGGAGTATATTGATAGCTTTCGATGGCATAGAGCGGGCTGCCCCAGCCCTCAAAGCCGCACAAAAGCCCAAATACCAGCAGGTTTAACAGGGCGAACAGGATTGTCAGTATCCATGCAAATATCACTCCAGCGCCGCATTTGGAAATAAGCAGAGGCCATCTGCCTCGTTTGCAGGAGGACAGAATCAAGGTCATCCCGTTTTCCTTCTCCCGGGTGAATGCGGGCGCTACCGCCAAAATGAGTAAAAGCAGGATCAGTAGATCGGAAAAGTCATAGGACAGCAGAGCTTCCCAGCCGTCATACAGATAAAACGCAGGAATCGTTCGGCCTGCATAGTGATGGAGAATGTAGGCATTTTCTGCCGCTCCCGCTGTGTTACCGCTCTCTCGATAGAAAGTCATATTCTCTTTCGCCTGGGCCAGAATCTCCTCCATATCAGAGGAATATTTGACACTGTACTCCATGTGGGGATAGAAGTAACTGTGGAGCAGATAGTAGTCGCCAAAGATATAGCCGCTGTAAGTCCCCTCCTGCGGCTCTCGGCTGTATGTTCCATCCGCCGTCAACCCGTCCAGTCTCTGATACTCCGAAGTGATGAAGCTTACCGTTTCCTCTGTGATGGGGCCTTTGATCCGCTCATAGATGGTGTCGTAGCCTGCTTGCATTCCGCTTGTATTGGCCGCAACGGGCCGTATCTCGCCAGCGTGATAGTCTGCAATGATTTTGACCGTATTCAGACACAGGAACAGTGCCAGCGCAATCAGTGTATAGCGCCGCAGGATGCCTTTTCTGGCCTCCAAATAGAGAAAACTCATATTTGTCCCTCACTTGGCTGGAAAAAGGTGTGCAGGAACACGTCGTCCAGATTTGGGGATACCGGCTTTGCGCCTCGGAGCGGTTTCCCATCATCCACGATGCGCAACAGATAGGAGCCATCCTGCTGCTTGATATTGCTCACGCAGTAGGTGTCCACCATCAGAGCCATCTCCGCCTCGTTGACTGACACCTCCCACACCTTTCCCTGGATGCTTTGCTCCAGTTCCCTGGGCGTACCCTGCATGACCAATGTACCCCTCCGAAGCAGGAGGATTTCTTTGGCGATATATTCCACATCGGAAACAATATGGGTAGCTAAAAGAATGATACGCCCTTTTGCCAGACGGGAAATGAGATTGCGGAAACGGATTCGCTCACCAGGGTCAAGGCCCGCCGTCGGTTCGTCCAGCACCAGCAGTTTGGGGTCGTTCAGAATGGCCTGGGCGATCCCCAGCCGCTGCCGCATCCCACCGGACAGCGCCCCGATCCGCTTGCTGCGGTTTTCCTCCAGATTGACGAAAACCAGCGCCGCGTCGATGCTCTCTTTTGCGTTCGCTACCCCTTTTACTTGGCACATATAATCCAAAAATTCCTGTACGGTAAAATTTGCATAGAACTGAGGGTACTGGGGCATATAGCCAATCTGATCGAAGTAGCGCCCGCCCATCTGGACGGTGTTTTCACCGTCCAGATGGATCACGCCGCCGCTGGCAGGCAGTATCCCAATCAAAATGTTGATTAGTGTCGTCTTTCCGGCCCCATTTGGCCCCAACAATCCATAGACCCCTTCTGTCAGAGTAGCGGATACATTTTGGAGCGCGGGATATTTTCCATAAAATTTTGTGATGCTTTCAAGTTCCAGTTTCATCTTGTGTTCCTCACGGGAGGTCAACCGCTTGTGAGAGGGCATAGCCGTCATCCGTGCCCAAGGCTGCATAGGCGGAATGGCCGATAACCCAAATCTCATAGGGCTTGCAGTTTGTATCCATCGTATAGGTTTCGTCCGCAACTTTCGTTCCATCGCTGACCTGATAGGCCCGCAGAGTACCGCTTGGGCTGTCTCCACCCGCACAGGTCACAATGTACTGGCCGTCTGCGGATACGGCGGCAATCCCGCTTTCATCTCCGCTCTCCACGCTGATTACTTTTCCCTGCTGCTTGGCCAAGTTCAAAAAGAGGACGGAGCCGGTCTGCTTTGCGCCTCCCATGCTGGCGGGCAGGATTGTATCAGAAACAGCGGCATACTCTCCGTTCACAGAGAGCATGGAACCGGAAAAGCCATCGGCGGTAAAAACAGAGGCGGTGTTGCTGCTCAGCTCAATCGAGCCGTAGGCCGTGGTATTTTCCTGCCCGTCCAGGCTTCCGAAAAAGGCCAAATAGTCTCCGCTGCCGCTGTACCCGACCGCCTCAAAATAAACGGTTTCGCTCATGGCCGGAGTGATTTCCGTCAGCTCCTGTGTCTCAAAGGTATATTGATAAAGGCTGGGCCCTTCCGCATATACAAGGGTTTTCCCATTCGGCGCAGCGGCAAAGACAGAGCCCCAAAGCCCATTTACCAATGTCTCGTTCGTCAATTCATAGCTATCCACCAGATCAAGATTCTGATCGAACAGCCAGTAGTACAGTGTCTCCGCAGAGCTGTCGCCGGAGATCACCGTGACCCCGCCGGTATCCTGCACATCCGCCGCTGTCTGGCTGGACAGCATAACGATGGCCCCCTGGCTGGTCTTGCCTGTCAGCAGAGGCGTTTGGGCGGCGTCAAAAGCGTAGGTGGCTGTTACTTCGCCGGTAGATAGGTCGGTCAGTTTCAGCTCATTTGTGGTATAATCGTACTCCGGCGAGAGAAAATCGGCCCCGACGCCGGTTGTCTGCTCCGCCGATTCGTCAGGAACCTGCTGGGAGTCCGCTGAGGGATCGCTGGGCGGATTTCCGGTGCTTGCCGCCGGTTCGTTGTTTCCGCAGGCGGAAAGCAGAGAAAGACTGAGTGCAAGCACAAGCAAAATACTGATTCTTTTCATGTTCGTCAAACCTCCCCGTTGACCAAAAGTACAGATGCTGTCTTAACTGGATTGTTGATTTCAAGCTCCCCATCTTCCGGGGTAACGGCAATGGCATAGACCGTGTTCAGCGCACCAAGTGCAGAGGTATCAATCTGGAATGTGGCTTCTACCATCTGGTTTTTCACCGTCCGAACAGAGAGATAGTCCGCTCCATTGAGTTGGACAGGTTGATGGTTGATAAACAAAGTAATATTGAACTCCGCCTCCGGCCCGCCGTAGAGCTGTACAGTGATTGTCGCTGTTTTCCCATCTGCCTGAATGTAATTTCCATCTTCTACACCCAGGGACAGGGTGGCCGTTGTGTCCAGGCTATCAGTGGCCCCCCATGCGGCCAGGGTATCTAATATATCCTGCGGCAGATCCACCACATTGTAGTCCGTACCGGCTGCGGCCAATGTCTGTGCGGGGGCGTCTGCTGCAAAAGAAATCTGGCGGGATGTGGTTGCAGATTCCTGGTGGTGGAAGCCATAACGCGGATTATCCGGCCCCTCTGCTACAAAACTGGGTTCCAGAATGGTGACAGCCATAACAGGGACGGTTTCTCCCGCTTTGCCTGTCACGGGCTGGAATACCATGTTGAAATTCTCCCGCTGTTCATAGTCCAGGTTAAAGACCTGCATATAGCTTTCCTCAAGCTCTGTACCATCCTCATAGACTGCGGAATAGGGCTGGGCCACCCCATCCACAAATAGGAGGACGCCGATCTCCGTGGTCTTTCCAGAAGATGCGCCAGTTATGGAGAAGGGAATTTCTAAGGGCTCACCATCGTAGGTATAAACCGTGTCCATCGGGTCTTGCAGGCCAAATTCCGCAGAGCCCATCTCATTGTCTGCCGGCTCCTCCTCAAAATAAGCGTCCAAGTCGTTTGATGCGTCCGGGGCCGGGTCGCTGGCCTGCGGTGCGCTACACCCAGCCAGCAAACATACAAGCGCCAAAGAGAAAAAAAGAAGTCTGTGCATAAAAAATACTCTCCTTATCGGTAGGATAAGGAGAGCATAATAGGAAAAGGTCTACGATTGGTCAATCGGCATCAATTTTTCTGCTTGTATCTGCATTTCCACGCAGGCCCCGTTGCGATTGCTCAGAGAGAGCGTTCCACCTTGTTTCTGGCAAAGGGTGTTGCAGATTGAGAGGCCAAGCCCGAAGTGGTCATTTTCAGTATTCTCTTTGTAAAATGGCCTTGTGGCGGAGCGGAGGGATTCTTCCGAAAAGCCTGCCCCATCATCATATACCTGGATGGTAAGTATTCCTTCTTGCCACCCGGCCTTCAAAGCAATCTCATGGCAGGCGAAACGCAGGGCATTAGAAATCACATTGTCGATCATGCGATGTACCAAGGTCCCATCCAGCATGACCTGAAAATCCGGGACCCCACTAATATCCATAGAGAATTGAAGCTGGTGCTGATGCGCCAAAACGGTGTATTCGTCCTCCTGCTCCTCAAAAAATTCCCGCAGAGGGCATGCTGTTGGCTTCACTGGTATGGCATCCATCGCCTGTATTTCGCGCACTTGGTTTGCGTACTGTTCCAGTCGATCTGTTGCCAAAGAAAGATTATGGATCGTGTCCATCAGTTTGTCCTCGCTGATGCGTCCAAGCGGGACATTATGCGAGAGATATTCTGTGTATCCTTTCATCACAGTGATGGGGGTACGGAGGTCATGGGCGATGGAGGCGCTGAGTTTGCGCCGCTCCTCCATCATAGCCCAAGTCTCTTGATTATTTTTTAGGAGGGCGGCCCGCATGGTGTCCATAGCCCGACAGAGCTCGCCCATTTCATCCGAAGCCGGATAGTCCAAACAAAAATCCAGGTCGCTTTGCGATATGCGGTCGGCGCTCTGTAAGAGTAAAGACAGCGGCTGTTTCAGTTTGATGGAATAAAACATCCAGGCACAGAAAATCGTACCAAGCACGAAAAGCAAGGTCGGCACCAGGATCACGGCCGCTTTTGCCGCATAGTAGGCGACCCGTTGTGTATCGCTCAGGTTGGCGATTTGGTACTCCGTGGATAAAATTACAAGCTGTCCATTTTCTCCCGGAACGATCTGTTCATCATCTGCAATCACCAGGTTATATTCATCCTCAGTCTCTTGGGGTGGCAGCACCTGATAGTCCGTCACACTTTCCAAGATTTGATTTTGCACGTTGACACAGGTAAAAATGGTTACTGCTGAAATACCAGCTACAAGCACCGCCATAACAAGGACAAGTGATACAAAGGCTCGGCGGAGAGGCATGGAGCGAAGCCAGTGCTTTATTTTACCCATTTATAGCCGCACCCCCAGACTGTTTCAATATACTGCGCCCCCAGCTTGTTTCGGATGCGTCGGATGTGTTCCTTCACCACAGCATTGTCAGCGGTGCCGTCAAAGCCCCGCACCTGTTCATAAATTGTTTCCCGGCTGAACACTTGTCCAGGGTGGAGGGAAAGCAGTTCCACTATATCAAATTCTACCTTGGAAAGTTCTATGGGCCGACCATTTCGAGAGACGGTCCTTGCGGCGTAGTCCACCACAATGTCTCCAAAGCCACGGACGCTGATTTTTTGCTGGATACGGCTCTCTCTGCGCAGGTGAGCCTCCACCCGGGCAGTCAGTTCGGCCAGGCTGAACGGCTTCAAAATGTAATCATCACCACCGGCCCGCAGACCAGCGACACGATCCGCCTCCTCAATCCGGGCGGTTAAGAATAGGATGGGGCAGGTCACATGGTCGCGGATTGCCCGGCACAATTCAAGGCCATCCATCCCCGGCATATTGATGTCCAGCAGAATAATATCCGGCTGCTGGGTCAGCTTTTGCAGGGCCTCCTCGCCGCTTTTTGCGGTGATGACCTGATATTGCTCCATTTCAAACTGATCCCGAAGCATATCTAAAATCATCTGCTCATCATCTATAATCATAATCGCATAACTCATGGTTTCACCTCGCTTGCTGGCATCATAATAGGAAAAAGTCTATAATTGGTCAAGTCCCTTTCGGAATCAGTATTTCTGCCTTTGTAAAGAGATGACGGAAATCCTAAATTTTATTGCCTTTTGCCAGAAAAAGCGTCCGAGGCTTTTGACTTACACTTTGCGATTAATTCTTTCCGCTGTCTATCCATCGATTTGCGCGAATCACTCTGGTCAATAACTTGACAAAATACTTCACAATAGATCTTCTTCAAATTCATAACAGCCTTCATCCTTACTTAGTTGTTTAATTTCACTCTATTGTATAAGACGATTTACGAGGCAGGATCTGATGTGGTATCTCTATAAATTAATTACAATTTTATGCTTTTTATTTGATGATGGAGTCGGTATCCGGGTGGATTACCGTCACCGGCAGTTTTTTCTTCAGCACCGCATAGTTATAGGTCATTCCCGTGCCGCTCCGGATGGACTTGTCCAGGTCGTACACGGCGATCCCGCACACTGAGCGATCCACCATGTAGTAGTCCCGACGCTTATAGGCATCCTGGCGATAAGACTTACACACCACCACACTGTCAGCGCATTCGTTTAGGATGCGTTGATAGCGTTCTTTTTGTTGCGGAGCAAAAGTATCCCCGAACTCCGTGAAAGGGATGGCAACATGGAGTTCCAGGTCATGGTACTGCTTCTGCTGTTGCAGTTCCAGCACGATCTCCGCAGCCCAGGTATCCACGCCGGCCGCTCCACCAACCCAGACGCCCCGGATGCCATCTTGTTCATAGAGGCGGATGATTTCGCTGCGAATGGCCGATTTGATCTTATCGCACCTTGGATAGTTCTCTGGGAACTTAAAACGGTTTGGGCGGTGCCCAGTGATGAAACAGAACCGCATACAGCTGCCACCTTTCCTGTGTTGGTAGTGATAATATAAATTGTCTCTCGTATTTGATAATTATATCGTTAATTATCGCTGATGTGAAGTCAAAATTGAAAGTATGATTACGAACTCTATCTGCTGGTTCATATTAGAATAAAACCAACAGAAGGAGTGATCAGATGGACGACACTCAGCGGTATATCACCTATGTGCGGGGGCGAATCACAGATCTGCGGACACAAAAGGATGTATCGGAGCACCGCATGAGCCTGGAACTGGGCAAAAGCGGCTCCTACATTCGGGGCATCACCAGTGGAGCGGCGTTGCCCTCCTTGCGGGAGCTGTTCAATATTATGGCCTATTTGGAAGTGTCCCCCTCCGAGTTTTTCGATGGTCTGGATGATCCGGACTCCCTGCGCACGGCATTACGTGGAAGACTGATGGAGCTGAACGACGAGGACTTACAGAAAGTCTCATCCTTCCTCGACTGGATCAGGAAGTAATCCCGGAAATTGTTCTTTTCTCTGTCTTAGAAAAATCCTTAGAGTGGGCACTTCTGGTTGGCTCACCATGAACCAGACCCCAGTTCACTAAATTGGCAGACTCTCCCCCTGGCGGGGGAGAGTCTGTTTTTCATCAGGAGAGCCGATAGAGATTCGAGGTGCGCCCACCGTTTTCTCGCCATCTGGTCTCCTTTGTCAGCAGTCCGGCCTGACATAAATCGTCCAGTGCCCGCTTGACGGTGGAGCTGGAGAGTCCCAGCTCTCTCGCAATCGTCTTAATCGCTGGCCAACACTTCCCGTCCCGGTCTGCTCGGTCTTTCAGGTACATATAGACCGATCTGGCCCGGTGGCTCAGGTCGGAGGAGTAGATGTTACGGAAATTTGTCACAGATATCACCCCCTCAGCGCCGGATCCTGGGCCTGCGCCCATCTTTGGGCGAGTCATCCGCCTGCACGACTTGGACCTCGCCGCCTGATGCTGGCGGCTCCGCCTGGGGGATCTCTCCATCCTCAACGGCAGGCGCGTAGTGCTTGCGGAGGATCGCTGCCTCCAATTCCTGCTTGCTGGCGTAGGCCACCGGCCGCTGGGCGCGCTCGGGTACCTCGTAGGACTTGTCGAACTTGATGCCCCAATCCAGGAACAGGCGAAGCCGCACCTGCATAGGATGGACGCCAGTCTTGGCCACGATAAAGCTGCCCTTTGGCATGGACTTCAGCTCGTCGGGAGTCATGAGGGGCCGCTCGATCATCTGCAGGCTCTGGGATGGGTCGTTCTTTCCCCGGCTGATGGAGCCGCTCATCACCGTGCGGCTCCCCAAGGCTTTAGACAGTTCCACCGCCGTCTGGCTGGCTGGGGCAAATCCTCCGGAAATCAGCACCTGGCAGTTGTCCACAATGACCTCCGAACCCTCCCTGCCGTAGTTCTTCTGGAGCTGGCCCGTGATGCTCTGCACGATAGGCACCAGCATCAGGCCACGGGAGCGGGAGGCGGAGAACATCAGCTCCAGGGACTGGATGGGCGGGCAGGTACCCAGCTCATCCGCGAAAAAAACCACTCGGTTTTTCAGCCGCCCACCGTTCTCATCCGCCACGGTGAGAATCTCCCGGTACAAGTTTTGGAGGATCAGGCTGACCATGAAATACTTGGTCTGGTCTTCCTCCGGAAGTACGATAAAAATGGCGGACTTCTTATTGCAGAAGGTCTCCGCGTCGATAGCGGTGTCGAAACACAGGATCTGCTCCATCTCGCTGTCCAGGAACGCGTTCAGCCGGGACAGAACTGTGGAGATCACCGACATCATGGCCTGCTCTGAGGTATTCAAAGCGGCGCCGGCGAACCACTTGGCTTTATGGTCTGGCGGAAGTTTCGTCAGCAGGAGCTGGAACTGGTTCTTGCCCTTCACGCCGCTGGGTGCCAGGAGCTCCTGCACCAGCTTGAAGACCGAGACGATGTGGCGCTCCTCGATAGGTCTGCCTTCCGCATCCTCGGTGGGCAGGTATTCCGCCACCAGCAGGAGCATGGAGGTAAGCAGGCCCTCGGCCGCGTCGTAGAAGTAGGCGTTCTGCCCGTATTGGGAGCTGTCCCCGGTGGTATTGATCAGGGTCTTGGAGAGGATCTTGGCATACTTCTCCGCCTTGGCCTTGGCCGGCAGATTTTTGGGGTCAGCCTTGTAGATATCCATGTACTTGTTGATCAGGTGGAGCAGATTATTGCCGTCTGAGCGGGTAGGGTTGCGCAGATCCAGCACGGCGATTTGAAAGCCGTAGCACTCCTTGGCGATCCCCGCATAGTTGCGGAACAGGTCGCCCTTGGTGTCCGTGCAGAGGAAGGACATCCCAGTGGCCAGAGCGTATTCGATATTGGGATAAAGAAAATAGGCCGTCTTGCCCGCGCCGCTGGCGGCGGTGACCAGGGCGTGGATATCGTCTGTGTCCACGATGGCGATGACATGGTCCTTGCGCCCCTCACACCCCAAGACCAGCCCCTGCTTTTTGGGGAGGCGCTCACCTTTTCGCCACTCCTCCGGTCGGAAGGGGACGTGGGCATAGGTCTGCTGGATCTCTTTCTTGGTGGCCCATCGTGCGGTTCCATGCTGGCCGTCTCCTACAGTCTTGGACTTGATGTTGTTCAGGGAGCCTTGTCCGGAAAAGTGGGTCACCGCGGCAAGGAGAAGAAGGGCGCCTCCTGCCAGTGCCAGCAGGAGGATCGTCTGCATATCCACGCACTCACCCCATCTCCATTCCCAGCGCCTGTTTCTGCTTTTCCATCGCTTTCAGTTCATCCGCATCATTCTTAACAGAGACCTTGGCGCAGGAGAGGGCCAGTTCCAGCCACGCGCTGGCGATCTCCCGTTTCTCCGCCTCGCCGCGCACGCCAGGAGCACCGCTCTTAGCCAGCGCGGTTTGGAGCTGGGCAGAGATCTCCTCCGTCCGGTTCCGGATGGCCATCCGATTCTGATGGGGCAGGATGTGGCTTTGCAGATACTGACTTCCCTGAGCTGGAGTCAGGGTAGTCCCCAGCTGGCGGCATTCCCGCAGGGTCACCAGCAGAGACAGGGCGGCTATCTCCTCCATGCAGTCCATGGCCGTTTCCAGTTTCTTTTCTTTCAGGCATTTGCGGTAACATTGAAACAGGTGCGGCACCTGCTGCATCGCCCCGTCCGGTTTCAAATCCATGCATTTTACCGCGATGCGGGCGCAGACAAGCTCCGCCGCCTGGAGTTGAGGATGCTGCTCCGCAGGCTGGGCAGGCCGGCCGTTGAGGGCTTTCAGATCTTCGTCCCAGTCCTTATATTCTGGCCGCAGTACAGAGACCCGCGTGTGTCCGTGCTCCCGCAGGATATCCGTGAGACGGCCCGTGGCCTCGATCCCCGCGGCATCGTGATCCAGGCAGAGCACGACTCTCTGGAGCCTGGGGTCCTTCTCCAGCATCCAGAGCATGGCCTGCTCCGAAGTGCCGCAGAGGGCTACATAGCTGTGTTCCCGCCAAGCCTCCGGATAGAGGGTCAGGAAGGCCAGCAGGTCAATGGGCGCCTCGAACACATAGAGCCGGCCGCTGTTTCCAAACCAGTGAAAACTGCAACGGGGATCGCCGCCCTCCACATTCCTGCGGAAGCTGTTTCCCTGGGTGTAGAGGCTCCGCTTATGGGCGTGGCGGGCAGTGCCGTATTCGTCACTCCCAACGAATACGGCATTATGATATTCCTTCGTCCCTGCCCTTGACTTCTCACAGCTTTCGTAGATCATTCCGCGTTTTGTAAAGGCGTCAAGGACGTCCCGGTCAATGAACCTCTGCTGGAGCAGGTAGGCATAGAGCCGCCGCATAGTCGGACTGGCCGGAGGGAGGACAAATTCCTTTGGTTTCTCCGGCTCAGACGGTACTGTCTGGGGATAAGCGACCCCCTCGCCGTCCAGCAGACGTTTCACCGCCTCTGGGTAAGTCAAGCCGTAATACGTTTGGACAAAGGAAATCGCGTGGCCTCCCTCCTTCGATTCATGATCGTACCACTCGTTGCCCCTCACAGTGATGCTGTGGTCTGAGGACAGGCGCTTGTCCCGACCGGATGGGATGAGTTTCTCTCCCTGTCGGCGCAGGAACTCCACCAGATTCACACTGTTGGCTCGGAGCTTTTGCTCCTCCGTAAAAGGGATATAGGGCATTTCACACCTCCTGGTAAAAAGTTGGGGGGCCGCGTCTTGCGGCCCCCGAATGAGAGATCATCTTCGACGCTGCCGGGTCTTCCGGTGATAGGGGACCTGCCGCACGGTGGCGCATCTCCGCCACGATTCAAGGCGGCGGGCAGACCGGCCCGCTTTGCTGGGAGCTGTATCTGTACTGTTATATTTTTTCTTCACATTAAAACCTCCGTTACATCGTGATGGTCGGTTCTTCATGATCGTCGGGCTTATGCCCCATAGCGATCTTCTTTTCCCGGATCTTCCGCCAGAGTTTTTTGTCCACGGTCAGCCTCAAACCTCTGGGGTGGGGAGGCTGGCTCTGCTCCCGGAAGATGCCGGCCAGGTGATGGAGCAGCCGGGCGGCTGACTGCACAACGGGAAAAAGATCCCGGTGATCCATACGCTCCACAAAATACTGGGCGTACTGATCTCCCTGCTCCGCTGCTTTCTGGAACCACTGCCGAGCGGCCTTCCGATCCTCTGGAACATCCTTTCCCAGCAGGAAGAGCTTGCCAAGGGCATACTGGGCATATTGGTTTCCCTGCTCCGCGGACGCGGTCAGCCAGCGGACGGCCCCGTCTGCATCCTTGGGAACCGCATCTCCCTGGAGGAGCAATTTCCCAAGGCGATATTGAGCGTGCTGATCTCCACCCAGGGCCGCACGTTCCAGCCATCGGACAGCGGCGGCGGGATCGTGGGGCAGTGTTGTCCCCGAGAGATACAACCTTCCCAACGTAAAAGCGGCGGAGCAACTTCCATGCTCCGCCGCCTTGGTCAGCAGCTCCACCGCCTGGGCCGTCTGTTCCGGCGGTGCTTTCGGATCTTCGAGGATGGCCCTCGCACGCCGGTATATCTGCTCCCATGAGTTGTGCGGTTCTCCGCTGTCATTAGGACGTTCATCCCAAACGGACTCTGGCCCCGGCTGGGGGCCGTCTGCTCCTTTCTGTTCTGGTAGTGTGTCCTCTGCCTGATCCTCCGGATGGAACACTTGCCGCAGTTCTCCCAGCCGTATTGCCTCCTGAATGACCATGTTTTTGATCCGCTTGAATTCCTTCTGCCGGGAGAGGGGCAGGCGTTCCGGCAGATCGTTTTTGTAGGTGCGCAGCACCTCCTCCCGCATCTCATACCACAGGTCGTAGGCTTTGGCCACACGGGGATCCCTGGCCAGCTCGTCCACGATCTCGTCCACCACGGCCTTCAGCGGCGCTTTCAGATAGCCGTATTGCTTTTTCCCGGAGAGGAACTGCAGGCGATCCGCCAGATGGGTCATAAGCTCCTCTATACGTGGATTGTCAACCGTTCCCTCCTCCATGCGGAGGAGCAGCTCCCGCATCACCTCTTGGGCATCCCGGTTCAGCACGTCCCGCCGCTGGGTCTGCTGCTGATAAAGTTCGGTCAGGTCGTTCTGGAAGATTTCTTTGGCCAGACCGGACTTGATGTCCGCGATCCCCTGCTTGGTGAGGTAGCCGGACGTTCCATCCGCGCTGTAGCAGACCATGTGGATGTGAGGATGGTGGGACTCGTCGTGGAAGGCGGCATACCACCGGAACTGATCCCAGGGGATCTTCATGGCCTGGGCAATCTCCATGGCGTATCCGGTAAGCAGGCTTTTCCACCGCTCCGCGTCGTCGTAGCCCAGCCGGGCGGCGTCCTCCCGCCGCAGGGAAATGATTGGGAGCCACACATTGCCGGGGTGGTGTGCAATCTCCTCCGCCACCTTGGACAGGGGCGGCGACTCATCCGAGCCGGTGAAAAGGGCATGGGAGCCCGTACGCTGGGCGCGGGGACGGCTGGCGATGTAACTGATGTAGTTTTCTTTTTTCGCCGCCGCATCGTAGTTGTCCTCCAGCGCCCGTGTGATGAAGTCTGCGGCGTTGCCCCGAGTGGGTGCGGCGGCGTAGTCCTCGTACTCGAAGGTTCCACGGCTGAGAGGAAAATCCCGGAGGAGCTGCTCCACCATCTGCTGCTGTTTTTTTGTAGCGGGCAGTTGGGCTTTGTCAGCGGCGATCCGCTGAGCGCCCTCTCGAGTCGCCATGTATCGGACATAGTTGCTCAGATGGGCGGCAACTTTTTTCGAGCCGCCCCGAATGTAGGGACACTTGAAAATCAGATGAGGCACGCATATCACCGCCTTGTATCGAACAAAATAACCGCACGATTTTATTGACAATATCGTGCGGTTTCCGTATAATGAGAATAGCAGGAACCACACTATAACCGCTGGAGGTGTTTGAAATGATCGTGACAGCAACGGAGTTCAAATCCAATCTGGGAAAGTATCTGGACATGGTTGCCACGCAGGATGTGTATATCACGAAGAACGGGAAGAACATCGCCCGCCTGACCAGCCCCTCCAGCAATAAGCTGGCGGTGCTGGACGAGTTGGTGGGTATCGCATCTCGAGTGGATGCAGATGAGGACACGATCCGGAAGGAGCGTCTGGCGCGGCAATGAGGATCATGGTGGATACCAATGTGCTTTTGGACATCCTCCAGAAGCGTGAACCGTTTTTTTCGGATTCCTATCAAGCTCTGCGCAAGGCGATTGAGGCGGAGGCGGAGTGTCTGCTTTCCGCCTCCGCAGTAACCGACATTTTCTATGTGCTGCGGAAGGCGCTGCAGTCTCCACAGCAGGCGAAGGAGCGTGTGGAGCAGCTGGCCGCGCTGGTCACCTTTGCCGATGTGACTGGGATGGACATCCACACCGCGCTGTCACGGGAGATGCAGGACTTCGAGGATGCTGTGGTGGACGCGGTGGCAGAGCGGAATGAGGCCGACTGCATCCTGACCCGGAACACGAAGGATTTCGCAGGCTCCATTGTGCCAGCAGTCACACCCTCTGATTTTCTGAATAGCTGAAACACAAACGCCGCCGTCCTGCTTGGACGGCGGCATTTCAGTTCGCACCTTTTTGATAGTCGACGGCGTCCTCGAAGGAGATCCTGCCTCGGGTCTCTTTGACCTCGCGGACGCACCTCCCCCGGAGCTCCCGGAGATCCTCGTCCGTGAGCTCCATACCTGCCGCCAGGATATTCATCATCATATCCATCTCCACCGCCAGTTTGAACAGCAGGCGGCAGATCCGATCCTCGCTGGCCTGCACAGTAGCGCGAATGGCGGAGAGCAGTACAGGCGGCAGGGCGGAGAAGGTATCCTGGGCGGTCAGGTGTTCACAGTAAAACTGGAGCGCCTTTTCCACGAATTCATTTTGACTTCTGCAATTGGAGAAGGGCATAGCCGCGGCGATCTTCTGCTCCGTCTCCGGTGAGATCCGGGTGTGGATTCGTGTCTTTTCTTCTGTCATAGTCAAACCTCCAAAAATCTTGATTTCAGGGCGAAGGAGCCACATCTGAGCCAGCCAAAACGCCGGAACAACGGTGGATTCCGGCTGAATTGGAGCTGGAACAGGAGACTCCTCCTCAAAAGAGGAGCCACGCTATATTTTGAAAACATGCGGAAAAGTGGTGGCCTTTGCTTGAAAACCGTATCCCCGGCCCGCATTGCGGGACGGTGTGAAAGGCGGTGGAGCCACCGCTTTATCCCGCACTTTTTTCGTCCCCCTGGTTCACGTCGTTGCAGGCTCCATATCTCTCACTTCACCGCAGGCGGCAAAGCTCGTTCCTTGCGCCGCACCGTCTCTCCACCCCTGAGCACTTCGCTGGGGCAGAGGGCGGTTTTGCGAAACAGCGGGCACACGGCCTCAACACGCCTCTGCAGAGGGCGGGGAGGGGTACGGATGCCACCCCGCCATCAAAAGGGCGACACAGGGCGGCACAGGGGCAACAACGGGGAGAAACGCAGGAGCCGCCCTCGATGGGCGGCCCCCACCAGCTACAGCTGATGCCCCTGCTCCATGGACGGTTCCTCTGAGCACAGCTCCTGCCGGTATTTCTCCAGGGACATCCCGGTCTGGGCCTGGCAATAGTCCTCCATTTTCTCCCGGAGCTGTTCCCGCTCCGGGGCGGTCAGATGATAGGAAAACTCGAACTCATGGCCGTCGCTGCAGACGAGTACGACCGTCAGAGCTTTCTCCGGTTCTCCGGCCTCCAAATCAAAATTGGCGTAGACATTGAGCCAATCGTCGTTGGACTCCGAGGCTACATGGGTCCCGAACACTGCGTCTGGGTCGAAGGTAACGGGGATATAAAAGTTCAGCTTGCCGCAGCATTCCATGGGTTCTTCCTCGAAGGAAACCGCGGACATGTCCAGTCGTCGGGTCCCACCATCCAGCACAAGCGGCTCACAGCCCTCCAGCCGGTACCGTTCCGCATAGAGTCCGTTCAGGGTTTGTCCATACCGATTCTGACAGTGAGTCTCCAGCTCTGTCCGAAGAAGTTCCTGTTCCTCTGGGGTGAGGTCATAGCGGAAAGACTTCTCCCATGCGCCGTCTTTTCGGTGCAGCGTGAGATCCAAGTGATCCCGCACCTCCTGTCGGGCCACGTCGTAGCTGACGTAGATGTCGAGCCAGCTGCCGGTCTTGGCGCATTTTGCCTCTGGACCGAACACCTCCATCTGCACCGTGTCGCTGGAGCAGTCCACCTGAAAATCCAGCAGCCGCCCCATACGGTTGGCTGGCTCTGTGAACAGAAGGTCTCCCGGCTGGAGGTCCCGCAGAGCCTTCAGAGGGGCGCCGAGATCCCGGTCAGTCAGCTCTTTTCCCTCCAGCCGGGACACAAATTTCCGCCAACGCTCCTCCTGAGAGCTGTGCTCCTTGCGGAACGCTTGGTAGGCAGCGGCGCTCACATCCTGGAACCGATAGCTTTTCCAGCCGTCCAGAATGTGGGTGGCGGAGAACACCTGTCTGTCAAAATCCAACTCAAACACGCCGGCGACCCGGCGGGAATTATCCACCCGCGCCAGAGTCAATTCCTCAAACCGGCTCAGAGAAATATCGTATCCGCCGTTGATTTTTCGGGCAAAGTCATCAGCCCCGCCCGCTTTCTCCAGAAGATGCTTGCGCAGGAGTCTGGCCGTATCCAAAAAATCCTTTGGGTACTCGGTCGCCAGGCATCGGCTTTTTCCGTTCTCCCAAAGGCGGAAGGCGGAGAAGACCTTCCGAGCCTCCCGTTCCCGCTGGGTCTCCAAAGCCTCCTTCTGAATGTCGGACTCGATCTCCCGAACCTGATCCGGCGGTACCATCTCCCGGTACAAGTCCAAGAGATATTCTTGCAAATGCTGTTCGATATTGGAGCCTTGTTCCTCCAGCACTACCTCCAGTGCGTCCCAGCGGCGCTCGTCCAGCCACACTTCAGCAGAGATAGAATTCGCCATTACTCACCCTCCTTGCCCGCATCCGGGCCAGCAGGTTTGGTGATCCGATTGGGCCGGGGCCGGGATCGGTCCTCTGGATCATCCATGCTCTCGATGTATTCTCTGGTCTGGGATGGCACATATCTTTTATAAAGTTTGGCCATAAATTCGCCCAGCTCCGCCTCCAGGGAGGTCTCATTCTTTCCCATATAGAACTGGATCGCTCTGAGTTTTTCCTGTTCAACAGCGACTGAGATCGTTGTTTTTTTCATTTTGTCATCCTCCTGACGTCGATAAATAATATCTTGGATTTGTCCGCTCCCCGTTGGCACGCACCTCGAAGTGGAGGTGGGGCCCTGTGGACCGCCCGGTGGAACCGGAGAGAGAAATGATGTCTCCGGCCTCTACCGTCTGACCCACCTGGGCCAGCAGTTGTGAGTTGTGGCCATACAAGGTGGAGAGACCATTCCCGTGGTCGATCATCACATAGTAGCCGTAGCTGCTATTGTACTGGGACACAGTGACGGTGCCGGGCAGTGCGGCCCGGATGGGCGTGCCCGTAGGCACCGCCAGATCCATGCCGGTGTGCCCCCTGGTCTCGCCGGTAAACGGGTCGCTGCGGTATCCGAACTCCGAGGTCACCACCGACTCCCAGCCAGCCCCGATGGGGGAGCAGAACCCGTCCACCCCAATAAACGGCACGTCCGCTCCGGGAAACCAGCCGCCGCTGGATCCGCCGGGGGAGCCGTAGACGATTAGGTTGTAGATGTTGTCGGCGTTTGCCTGGTGGCTTGGAGTGGCCGTGACTCCCGTCGCCTCGCCGATCCGCTCATAGATTTGGGACAGGTCATCCACCAAGTGCGGGATCTGATAGGTCTCCTCGACTTCCACCTCGTTGCCCTCTTGGTCTGTGTCAATGACCGTCCGGATCCCCTCGGTGTAGGTCACAAAGCAGTCCACAAAGGACTGGAGCCCCACCTCGTCCGGCTGCTGGGCGCCGAAATACAGAACATAAAAAATGGCCTTGACCCGGTTGGCGTCAAGGCTTTCCCCATCTTCCAGCAAGCTGTTGATCTCCTCCACCATGCTGTCCAGCATACTAAAACTTTCCCGCATCTCCAAAATAAACTGCCGGTACTCCGGGGTGGCGCTGGCGGAGATGGTCCCGCCGTGGAAGCACAGCTCCACGGTGGACACGTTGTGCTGAGAAGTGGAGGAGAATATAGAGCAGATCAGGGCCACGACCAAGATGATGGGGGAAAGGATGGCCACCAGCACCCAGCCGATCTTCTTCCGAGTGCTCTCGTCTGTCAGAGCAAGAATGGCCGCTTTGATCGCGGCCACGGCAGTTGCGCTCATGCGGTATCATCACCTCCTTGATCTCCGTGCTGCGACTACCGTCCTCCCGCTGTTCCGAACAGTTTTTCCTTATAAGGCGGGGCGTGAACTTCCAATAGGTATCGCTCATTGCCGCACTTGTAGAGGCAGACACCCCGCTGGGGATATCGGATCAGCTCGAACTCCGAAGGCTCCAGCTGAAGGTTGTCCATATAAAACCGCTTATCCACACTGCCGGCGTTGAACAGGAACTGATGGGTGGGGATAGCGAAGAGGGGGCGAGTCAGCTCCCGGATGCCCGGTTGGTCGAAGTCCTCCAGATTTTGCGACGCCAGAATCAGGGCGGACTCCTTTTTGCGGACACGCTTCAGGCTGTTGCGGATATACTCCACGGCGGTGAGATTGCTCAGCCAGATGTACAGCTCGTCCAGCGTGGCCACGGTGTTCCCCTCGGTGAGCAGCTTGTCGCTGAAGAAAGAGAGCACGTTAAACAGCATGGCGTTCTTCACACTGCTGTTGGCCTGGAGCAGCCCCTTCACGCCGAAGACCAGGAAACGGAAGCTGGTGATATTTGTCGGCCCGTTGAAGAACTTGCTCTCTGCCCCCCGGCACATGGAGTGGAGGCCCAGCAGGATCTCCCGCAGCAGTTCTTTGGGGTATAGCGGGTTTTCCTCCCGGTCGTAGTGCTGGTATGCGTCCTCGATGACGTCATAGAGGTCGGAGAGGATGGGATAGTCCGTTGGTGTCAGGGTGGAGAAGTCCGTGTGGTCGTTCAGCCCAAAGCTCCGGTACAGCCGCTCCAGCATCAGCTCGATGGTGTCGATGTGCCGGTCCGCGAAATCCTTGTAGGAGCGGAAAAAGTCTTTCAGGAAGGAGATGTGCTGGCTCAGGCGGGTCTTCTGGCGGAAGGCAAGGGGGGTGTCCGGCTCCGGTTCCCCCTCGCCGCCCACATCCCACACCTTGGGCTCCAGGGGATTGATGCGGTACTGGCCGCTCATCAGGTCGATGAAGCATCCGCCCAGGTGGGAACAGAGATCAATGAGCTCATGCTCCGGGTCCAGGCAGATGGCGGACTTCCCGGCCTCCAGGATGCTGCACAGCAGGAGTTTCAGGAGATAGCTCTTGCCCTGGCCAGAGTTGCCCAGGATGAGGGCGCTGGCGGTGGTCTTGTCCTCCGCCCGCCGGTCCAGATCCACGATGATGTTGGAGCCGTAGCGGTCCCGCCCAATGTAGAATCCGTGGGGATCGGTCTTGCCGGAGTAGTTGAAGGGGTATAGATTGGCCACCGAGCTGGCGGGCATGACACGCTCATACTGGCTCCTGAAAGTGTTGCGGCCCATGGGGTTGGATGAGAGGAATCCGTCCTGTTGGCGCAGCAGGAGCTGGTCGGTCCCCAGCTTGCTCCGCACCAGCTCCGCCGTCACCTCCTCCCGGAGCCGGCGCAGGCTCTCCGGGTCACGGGCTGCCAGGTCGATGTACACCGCGCAGTGTACCAGAGGCTCCCGGTTCTTCCGCATGGCGGCGATGAGCTCCGCCACATCCTGGAGGTTGCCCTCGGCGGTGACGGCCGCTTTCATGCTGTTGGTGCTGCTCCGGGCCATGCGGTTCTTGTTCTCCGCGTTGTGGAGGATGCCATTTTCCTCGGCGGCGGTCACCTGTCTGGTATAGATGCTCAGGGTGACGCCGCTTTTCTCCCCCAGATGGCGGAGCAGGGCCAGCTCCTCCGTGGTGGCGGGGTAGCTACGCAGGGCCAGGGTGCAGTGGTACATGCTGCCACAGATATAGTGATCCGTGTTGAACTTCACGGCAGCGGGGGCGATAAGGTCCAGGAAATCCTTGGGCCGTGTCTCCTGAACCCGCGGCTCTGTTTTGTTCTTCTTTTTCTTCTGTATTTTCTTAGGCATTTTCCATCACCCACCTCTCTCCGTCGCAGTTCTCAAACCATTCCGTGGTCACGTCCTGCTGATAATATACCGCCAGCAGGCGCTTGACGTCCTGCTCCGAGGCAAGACGTGCATGGAATCCCAGATCCCGCAGGGCCTGCTCCATCTGCCGCAGGCGGCTGATGTCCTCGCCGGACTCCTGCTGATCCAGGCGATAGACCAGGGCAAACTCCCGGGCCGAGGCGGTGGCGGCCTGGATCTCGTCCAGGTGGGCGGCGTCCTGCCGCAGGAGTTCCCGGATAGCCGGGAGCTCCTCTGTCTCCAGCCGCTGGCGGTACCAGTCCTTGTTGCGCTGGAAGGACTCACGGGAGTCCAGGGCCAGCAGGCGAACCTCCTGGGTGCCGCACAGGAGATCCGTCAGATTTTTGACCCGGCTGCGGATTCCCTCGCCGGACAGGACGGACAGATTATCCGGCTTGACCATAAAAAAGACCAGCTCCCCGCCGGCGGTTTTGGCGCCGTGGTCGGTGAGCTGGCGGATCCCCATGAGTTGCCGAGAGGTTTGCCTCTGCCGCAGTTCCTTCTTCTGTTGTCTATTCAATGGTTTCCCCCCATTCGTAATACTGCTGTTTCAATATCAAAAAGCATACAGCATAGCGAAGGAAGTCCAGGATACTGGAGCCCTCCAGCCGGATGCTCAGAAAGGCATAGAGGACGGTGACCACCAAGGGGAGCAGGATACCTGTCTGGGCAATGGCCAAGACAGAGAAGAGAAACCCCACCCCGATGATGGCCACGTCCCGCAGCTCCCACAGCCACAGGGTGGCTTTGGCCTTCAGATTGTCTGGATAGATAAACATAGATGACCTCATTTCTATCTGAAAAAGCATACGCCGCCGGAGGACCGGCGGCGCGTCTTTGTGCTATTATTCTGTTTGATCCGTCTCCTGCGGTTCCGGTTCAGAGCCGGACGCCTCATCTGCGTCTCGCTCCTCCGCCAAGGCACTCTGGATACAGCCCAGGAAGAATTCCTTTTGTTTGAAGTTGTTCCGCTGGAGATAGGCTTTGAACTCCTCAAACAGCTCCACCGGCACCTGGAAGGCGATTGTTTTCGTATTAAGATTCATGTTCTGGTACCCCTCTTTCATTTGATAAAATTCTATGATGAGTTGGGTCATGTACTCGCTCAGGGTCTGGCCGGACGCCTCCTGCTCCTGTCGGACACGGCTGTGCAGGCTGATAGGTATTTGCGCACAGAGGTTTCGTTTTTCTTCCGCCATGGTGACTCCCCCTTTCTGGATGGCAAGGCAAGTATATCGAAAGCTCTATGGAATAGCTATTCACAGAAAGCAACAAAGAAATTGTGTAAACGCAAGCGTAATGGACAAGCCCCACCGCAAAACTTTTGGTGGCTATCCGCCGGCAGGTCAGGTATAATCAGGGTATCATTTTAAGGGGAGGCGGAGGATATGGTGCGGTGCCGCTGGGCAGATCCCAATTCAGAGATCTATCTTGCTTACCACGACAGAGAGTGGGGCCGTCCGGAGCATGATGACCGAAAACTCTTTGAGATGCTGACCCTGGAAGGGTTCCAGGCGGGCCTCTCCTGGCTCACCATTTTGAAAAAACGGGAGGCGTTTCGTACCGCCTTTGACAGCTTTGAACCGGCAGTGGTGGCCGGATACGGCCCAGAGAAGGTGGAGGCTCTGATGGCCGACGCCGGGATTGTCCGCAACCGGGCCAAGATCCAGGCCGCCATCCAAAATGCTGGGGTGTTCCTTGCCATCCAGAAGGAGTTTGGCTCTTTTGACCGCTATCTCTGGGGCTTTACGGATGGGAAAGTCATTTTGAATACGGATGATGTTTTTCACACCAGTACCGATCTGTCCGACAAAATCTCCAAGGATCTGAAACGCCGGGGGATGAAGTTCGTGGGAACGACCATCATTTATTCCTTCCTCCAAGCGGTGGGCGTGGTGAATGACCATGAGCTGGCCTGTTTCTGCCATCCCAGTCACGCAGAGTAGCCTGCGGCAATGATAACGCCCTGCATGATGAATTCCACACACGGAATGGCCACGCTGTTTCCTAAAGCCCGATACCGGGCGGAGTCAGAGGCGCCAGGGAGATCCGTCCACCCATCCGGAAAACCTTGGAGGCGTTCACACTCCAGCGGCGTGAGGCGGCGGATCAGCTGAGGCGGTCCTGTTCCTGCGGCCTGATGGATCAGGTCTGTCGCGTCCTTGTACTGGCGCGCACTCTCTGTGGATGCCACATCACTGGGAGAAAACTTGTCTGCACGCTGCCGGGAAAATACCGCATGGTGATCCGTGGCGGTCAGGGTGTAGGAGACGTCCTCCTGATAGCCGATCCCGTTGCCGCCGTTTTGGGGCTGGCGGTCAATGGCATTGCCGGTGATGCAGAAAGTCTCCGCTGGATCCTGTTCCACTAAGGGCAGGTTATTCCCGCCGGTACCGGCACGGGCAGACAGTGTGGGCACCACGGGGTGCGGCCCGGTGTACCGGGCGTCGATACCGTGGTTTTCGTAGACAAGGGGCTGATTGTTTCCGCCCTCCCCAAAGCTGGCGGATATAGTCTGGGCACAGTCCACAGGTCCACAAAAGCGGGTATCCTGGCCGTGGTTGTCAAAGACAAGCGGCTGGTGTCCGTGCTCCTGGGCCCGCAGGGTGCCGGACACGTCCTCTGAACAATCCATGACGCTTCCGCCCTGGTCGTTGAGGCAGAGGATGGAGGGCATACAGTTGCCGCTGGCGCTGCCCTTCAGCGTTGGGGCTATCTGCTCTGAATAAGCGATGCTGCCGGCGCTTGCCCCTGCCCCTGCGGAAAACCCAGCTACAAAGGTCTGCTGTTTCATCCCTGGCTGGGCGCTGAGGGCTCCGGCCACATCATGGAGGTCGCGCACCTCGTCTCTTTGATTTGCGGCAAAAGCAACAGCGAGTTCTCCAGGGGTAAATTCCAGTTTCTTAACCTGTCTGGCTAATCCCGCCTGTGCCGTCAGTGCCGCCTTCAACTGGTGCGGCAACTCTTTGCCGCGCTCCTTCGCCCGGCGCAGGATCCCCAGGCAGGCCGTCTGCGACAGGTAATATTTTTGTGCCGGAGTGGGCTCCAGAATATCAGACAGGGATGTGCGAACCGGCTCACGAGGCGCGGGGCCGGTATTGAGGAACAGCTCCCCCTCCCGATAGGGGGAGCGAAGTTCCCAATAGTGACTGCCGAACAGATCCACATGGCCGCAAGACAGGTCTAAAACCAAATACGGGATCGCGGCCAGCTCTGACGCCGGTTTTGCCGGCGCCTTTCTCTTGAGAGACGGTACAGCCGGGACACGCTCCTCTTGATCAGCCAGTCCGGGCAAAGTCAACTGCTCCTCTGATCCAAGGTGATACTTCACACCAAAATCATCTCCTCCTTTTCCGGCGTTCTCTCCGTCCCATTCGAGCTGTTAAGGAGATCGAACAGGATCTTCGGCGCGGTCATTCCCGCAAAATCAGCGATCAAATAAATGCGCTTACGCCGCTGTGCGACGCCCCAGAACTGTGCGTCCAGACAGCGCCAAGCCAGTGAGAAGGCACCCTCCACCCGGATCTCTCCCGCGTCATGCCATGGATAGGGAAATGGCCTGGGGATCGTTGCGCTTCCGTCATAGACCCGCAGGATCTCCTCCAGCACGATGCGAAAATCCTCACCTTTTGGTGATCCGCTGCTGAAAGCACCAGGCACGTTCTCCCATGCCATATACCGGGGGCGGATCTGTACTCCGGTGCGGCCGCGTTCCCGCTCTGCCGTGCGCATCTCCTTGATGATGCGGATCTGCTCCATAAAAAGGCCGGAGCGGGCGCCGGATAATCCGGCCCTCGCTCCGGCGACAGAGAGATCTTGACATGGGCTGCCTCCGCAGATGATATCCACGGGGAACAGCAATTTCCCGCTCAGCTTGGTGATATCCCCCTTGTGGGCCATACTGGGGAAACGCCGTAGGGTGACTTCTATTGGAAATGCCTCGATCTCGCTTGCCCAGACGGTGTTGATGCCGAAACGGGCAGCGGCCAGGGGAAAACCGCCGATACCGTCAAACAGGCTCCCCATGGTCATCGCCGTCGTAAGCTCCACATTGCTCATTTTGATGCCACCGCCTGCACGATTGTCCTGGTGGTGTTGACGGCGGCCTGAGCGGTATAGACTGCGCTCATGATATTGGCCCTGGTGGTAGTGTCCAGACCGAATGTGCCTGCGATTCGGGGCACCTCATTGGCAGAGAGCATGAGACCCAGACCCAGCAAGGCGTGGTCTTTGAACACCATAAGGCCCGCCACCAAAATTGTGGATTGCAGGAAGGCGGTCAGGCACAGGCCGATGACCTGCTTGATCCACTGGATAAAGCCATCTGTGTAGCCTCTGGGGATGCTGAACATGTACAGGCTCCCCACGGCAATCTGAATGAGCAGGATGCCGCCCCGCTTGAGATTGGAGAAGAACACCTTGATCACCGCATAGGCCATGAGAATGACGCAGAAGATGATCATGATGGGACTGGTAATGACGCCCAATCCGAAGCCCCCCGCGGCGCCTGTCATCTCTGTAACACTCTCCACTCCGTTGAGATCCTCGATGATCTGCTGGCCCACCGTCCCGATGCTGGACCCATAGCCGGTGAGCCCGGAGGCAAAGGTCCCCTGTAGGGTCACCGACAGGGAGTAGAGCCGCACCGGGACGGTGGTAAACAGGCATACCGACAGAAACCCTTTCAGAATGTTCAGGGCGGTGTCCTTGATATTGGCCCGGCCAGTGGTATAGTCGATCCCACATTCAAAAATACAAACCACCAGACTCACGCCGAACAGGGCCCAGCCCAACTGGGAGAAAAACAAGACGATGGCCTGCACCCAGTCCAGGTCGAAAAGCTCCACGCCCATGTTGCCCATCTCGGCAAAGAAGTTTCCAAGAAAGCCTACCACCTGGCCATAAAACCAGTCGATGAGGTTGTCCATAACAGTGGACGCCACAAAATCAAGAATAAAGATAGCGCCTCACCCCATTTCCATGCCGCAGGTCTCTGTGAGCGGGGTGGAAAGGGGCAGCGCAAGGATTTCTCTCTCCGTTTTGAAACCGGGACAGAATCTCCTGAGACTCTGCGCTCTCGGCATTCGTGACCACACATCCGAAGGTCTCGATGCAGTCCATAATTTGTTCCATAGAGCTGCCCGACGCAACCAGCCTTGCCACAGCGCGCAGCTCCGAGGGGTAGAAGAGATACCGTTCCCCGTGGTTGAATATGCTTTGTGCAATATCCTCCCCGTAGTCCCGCCTAACCAATGCCAGATTCACATAGAAGGCATCATAGAAATGCCCAGCCCCGTCAGATAGTTCAATCGCCAGCTCATCCGGCTCCTCGGCATATGTGGTGACGGTTGCCAGGGCAATTTCGGAGGAGCCAGGCAGCAATTCTCGGATCCGAGTTTCAAATTCTTCTCTCTGCATGGCATCCTCCCTTAAATCCCGATGATGCCCCAGATGTAGTTGGGGGCCAGCAGGACGAAGACCAGGCAGACAAACAAAATAACGGGCCCTGCCCATTCGAACTGGCCGTGCTTGCGGTAATCAAAGTACGCCATGGCAAGTTTAGCGAAGAAGGCGATAGCCAGCACCATGCTCAAAGCGGGAAAGACCACATTGTCCACCACGGTCTTGATCTGGCTGGAGGCGTCCGTCCAGGTCTGTTCCACCGCGCCGGCTACATCCCCGCCCGCAGCAAAAGCAGGTACGCAGAGACACAAGGCCAGGGCGAGAACAACGAGAAACATCTGAAAAATACGCTTGCGCTTCATAATTGTTTTCCTCCTGTTGAAAAGAATGGAAGGCCGTCCTATGAGACGCCCTTCCTGGTCGTGTGATATAGATGCCTAAATGCCGCTTAGCAGCCGGGGAGTTCGAAGACCACCTGGCCGTAAAACGAGTCGATGAAGTTACTCATGATGGTAGATGCCACAAAATTCCCAGGACAAAGATAGAACCTCACCCCATTTCCATACTTTGCTCTTGCGGGGGCGGATCAGGCAGACACAAGTCTCCAAAAGTTTTCGCCTTATTTTGAAAAAGCCATAGGAGCGCCTCAGATTCCATTTCCTCCTCCGGCGTATACTCACAGAAGGGTTCCTCGCCTCCATGCTCGATCATGTGATTCGCAATTTCGGGGATTTTCCACCCATCCGCAATCAGTCTGGCCGCGCCTCTGAGCTCGAACGGGTTGAAGGTATAGGTTTCCGCATAATTAAAGAGGTCTGTTGCGATAGCTTCACCATGATCCCGTTTGACCAGGGCCAGATCCACATACAGAGAATCATAAAAAGTGGAACGGCCCATTGTCTCCTCGACTTCCGGATCCTCTGCCAGTTGGGTGTAGCCTTCCAGAGCGGTTTCGGACACCTGGGGAAGCAGGAGGCGAACCCGAAAATCAAATTCTTCTTTCCGCATGCTCTTTTCTCCCCAAATTCCGATGATGTCTCAGACATAATCGGTGGCCGGCACTATGCTCAGGGCGGGAACGGCAATATTTGCGCTTCATGATTGTTATCCTCCCATTGAAAGGAATGGAGGGCCGTCCCGTGGGACGGCCCTCTGGATCATGTGATAGGGATACTGTTTAGTAGCCAGTGCGAGGCAGGGGCTCCGCGGGCTTGTAGACCTTGGTCACCCAGCGGGAGGTGGCCATGATCCACTGACCGTTGTAGATGCCGCCCACGTCCGCCTGGTTGACGAACTGGGTGCCTCCAGTGAGCCAGGAGACCACATTGCAGTACACCTGCGGGGCCTCTACCTGCCGGAAGTTGGCGGGTACCACCCCAAACACTACCATGAACTCGGTGATGACCTCATTGGAGGCCAGCCCCAGAGCGGCGGGAGAGGCATCCAGCACATAGTTCTGCTGGGTGCTCAGGTTGTCGTACATGGTCCGGTAGTTGGGATTCAGATTGGTCTTATAGACCACCTTGTAGTTTCCAGGAACGTTATAGGTGCCGGTGACGATCTTGTCCAGCCGCACCGCCTGGGTAGGCAGGGTGTCGCGCCAGTAGAAGGAGGTCAGACTTGTGGTGGAGTTGTTGCCGATGCCGCTGAAATCATAGCGGATCTGCTGGCCGGGCATGACCTCCACATAGCCAGTCTTCTTGATGGAGACATTGGTGTAGAGGCTCTTGTTGGTCATGGCCGCCTTGACGATCTGGCCGGCGTACTCGATCTCCACCTCGATGGGCGTCTGATCCAGGCCGTAAAAGTCCGCTGCCTTGGATTCCACGACCTTGTACCGGCCCAGAGGCAGAGGCCGGGAGGAGGCAACGCCGTTCTTGTCTGTCTTGATGGTATCCACCAAGTTGCCGGTTCGGGCGTTGTAGATTTCGAACTCCGTGTTGGGAATGGGCGTTCCAGCGGGCCAGCCGTTCATGGAGTTGTAGTCCGCGCTGGTTTTGGTGATCTGAATCTGGCCGGTGATGGCGGTATTCTCCCAGACAATCTCCGTGGTGGTGCCGTCCGTGACATAGACGGTCTTGAGCTGCTCATCCACGATGTAGCCTTCATTCTCCAGCTCCCGCAGGTAGTAGCGGCCGGAGCTGGGCAGGTCGTCGATGTAGACATAGCCGCGATCATCCGAGGTGTACTGGCCGATGGGGTTCTTATTGCTGTCATAGAGGAGGAAGGTCACACCGTAGATGCCCTCACGGGTGTCCGCGTCGACCTTGTGGATCAGGATGCCGCTGAAGGCCTTGTTGGTCACCGTCAGGGAGACGGTCTTGCCGTCCTCCACCTCGAAATAGTGGGGTGTGGGATCCACCTGGAAGCCCTCTGCCGCCTCGGTCTCCACGGCGTAGTAGGCTCCATCCTCCAGAGAGACAAAGACGCGGCCATCCTTGCCGGTGGTAACGGTGTCGATGAGTTCATCGTCCACCTTGCGGATCTCAAAAGTGGTGTTGGGGATGCGTTCTGTTCGATCTGCCTCGTTGACCTTGATGATCTCCACGCCTCCGATGGGCTGGTTGTAGAAGGTCAACGTCTGGGTGTCCGCGGGGTTGACGACGACGGTCTGACTCTGGCCAGCCGGGTCGATAGTGTATCCAGGGATCGTCTGGGTCTCTTTGACCACGATGGTGCCGGTGACGCCGGAAATCATGATCTCACCATTTTCATTGGTCTTGTAGAGGCCCTTGCTGGACAGGTGGCCGTTGGCGTCGTCTACATAGCCGCCCTCGGCGTAGGTCAGTTCAAACTCCACGCCGGCAAGAGGCTCATGGGTCACAGAGTCCAGTTTCCGGATCACAAGGGTTCCCTTTGCCTCATTATAAAAGCGCAAAGTCTGTACCTCGCCCGCCTTGATCTCAATGGACTTGGGGGCTGTGTCCAGGACGTAGCCCTCCAGGGCCTTGACCTCTCGCGCGGTGACAGTAGTGCCCGGCTCCAGATCCGTGATGACGATGCGGCCGTTCTCGTCGGTGATGTACTCGCCGTTGGAGGGGCCCACCACCGCGCCGCTGGAATCGGTCACCAGGAAAGTCACACCCTCCAAGGGCGTGGTGGTGCCCTCGATATACTTTTCAATGATCAGGGTGGTGCTGGGGGTGTTGTAGAAGGTCAGCGTCTGCGTGTCGTTGGGGTTGACCTGGACTGTCTGGGTCTGGGTAGCGGGGTCAATGGAATATCCGGGGATGGTGGCTGTTTCAGTGACCACCAAGGTACCTACCACTCCATCGATCTGGATCTTGCCATCCTTGTCGGTCTTATAGAGGCCGTTACTGGAGATGTAGCCGTTTTCGTCGGGTACATACTCGCCGGTGCTGGTGGTCACTTTGAAGGTGACCCCCTCCAGGGGCTCTCCCGTCAGGGAATCCCGCTTATCGATGACCAAGGACCCGGCCTTGGAGTTGGTGATGACCACCGTCTGGGTGTCGCCGCCCTCCCCGATGACCACATTGGTGGATGCCTGATCCATGACGTACCCCTGGGGGGCCTTGATTTCAGAAATGACATATGCGCCGGGTGCCAGATTGGTGATGTGGATCTCGCCTGCGGAATTGGTGATGAAAATGCCATTCTGCGTGAGGGTGGAGTCACCGATGACGCCGTCCAGCCCAACCTCGCAGCCGGCGGCTGTCGTTACTCTGAACTCTGCACCAGCAAGAGGCTGACCCGTGGCGCTGTCCCGCTTCTGGATGATCAGCTCACCTTTGGGCTGGTTCTTGAAAGTTAGGCTGACCGTTCTGCCCTCTTTGATCTGCACTGTCTGAGACTGGGTATCAATGAGGAATCCCGGAGGGGCCTGGGTCTCCGTCACCACCACGCTCTTTCCGGGCTGGAGACCCTCGATCAAGATCTCGCCGTTTTCGTCCGTCCGGTAGACGCCATTGGAGTCCCCAATGAGGGTACCGTCCGCATATACGATTTTAAATTCCGCATTGGGCAGGGTCACGCTGGGATTGGTGGCGCAGACCTTGCGGATCAGCAGGTTTCCGTCCGGCATATTCTCGAAGCGCACTGTAATGACCGACTGCTCACCGCTGTCCGCCAAATAGACGATCTCGGAGCTCTGGATGATGCTGTATCCGTCTGCCGGGTCTACCTCCTCCAGAATATAGGTGCCCGCGGTGAGGCCGGTCCAGATGGCGGTGCCGTTTTTTCCGGTCACTTTCTGACCAATGATGGTACCGCCTGTTCCGCTGGTGCCGCCAAGGAACCTCAATTGGAAGGTAGCTCCGGCCAGGGCTTCGCCGGTGACGCTGTCATATTTCTCCACAATGATGGCATTGAGCGGCACATTTTCAAATTGCACCGTCTTGCTCTCGCCGCCGTGGAGGATAACTGTCTGCTTGGTGGGTTCCTTGAGCTGGAATCCAGGGGCGGGCGCCACCTCCTCGATGGTGAACTCACCGGGGTACAAACGCTGGCCCTGCTCATGGAGCTTGATCTCGCCGCTGGCATCGGTGGTGATCTCGCCGAAGTCGTAGGACTCAGGTGCGTCGGCAGCCTCGCCGGTGGAGGTGTAGGTCACATGGAAACGCGCCCCCTCCACAGGAGCGCCGGCGACAGAGTCCACCTTGTAGATGGTCAGCTCCGGGGCTTTGTGGTTTTCAAAGACCAGCTTTTTCTCATCCCCTGCATTCAGGGAGATGGTCTGCTCCCGGTCCGCGTCCTTGTCCGGCAGATAATAAGGGGCCGGGACAGACAGCTCTGTGACCCGGAAGGTGCCGGGAGCCACTCGCAGGGTGACGGTGCCATCCTGCCCGGTGGTCACGGTGTTTAGGTAGTCGCTGTCCACACCCTCGATGCGGAACACGGTGCCGGGGATAGGGGTGGTGGAGTCCGCGGCATCCACTTTGGCGATGGTGAGCTGGGGCTGCTTCAGATTGTCGAAGATGAGCTGCTGATCATCACCAGGGCCCAGCCAGATGGTTTGGGTCGGCTCTGCTGCCACCACATAAGGGTCTGGGACGGATACCTCGGTCACCTCATAGCTGTCCACAGGAAGGCCGGTGAGGGTAGCTGTCCCGTCCGGCCCAGTGGTCACGTCCGTGTGGTAGCCATGGTGGATGCCCTTCACCTCGAACACCGCGCCGGGAACCACTTCCCCGGTCTGCCCGTCCCGCTTGAGGATGGTAAGATTGGGGAGCTCGTGGTCCACCGCGGTGACGGAGATCGTGCCGCCGCCGTCAATATCCGCCTGATCCACATGGACGACCACCGGCTCCGTCAGCCGGGCAAAAGGCGCAGGGACAGAGACCTCTACGAAGGCATACAGGCCCTCAGTGATGCCGGTGACGGTGATGATGCCGGAGGCGTCCGTGGCCTCCGATCCGATGATCTGGCCGTCCTTCAGGATATTGAAGACAGCACCCTCGATGGGGCTGTCCGAATCGTCCACCTTCAGCAGTTCGATCTTGACCTTGGCATCATTTTCAAAGACCAGATCCACATCGCTTTTGCCGTCCCAGTAGAACTCCTGGCGGACTTTGTTGGGATCGCTGCTGGTGGTGTAGCCAGTGGGCGGGGTGACCTCCGTTGCCACGAAGGAGCCGATGGGCATGGTGTCCCAGGGGACATCCTCCAGATAGCCGCCTGCGCCGGTGGTGTAGGTGCCGGTAAAGCTGTTATCCACACCGTCGATACGGATGACGGCGCCGGCCAGCCCCTTGGTGGGATCGTCCGCATCCACCTTGCGGATGGATCCCTCGCCGGTGATCTCGGGGGTGTCCGTGAAGGTGACCGTGACCGTTTTGCCGTTTTCATTGGGCAGGACCACATACTGGGGGCCGGGGTTGTCGATTTGGTACCCCTCCGGGGCCTCCAGTTCCGTGACGGAATAGGTATTTGCATCCAGGGGGGAGAGGGTGTAGGTCCCGTCCGCCCCGGTCACGACCTCCTTGGAGTAGGTCCCATTGGCATTCTGAATGAGAAACCGGGCGCCGGGGAGCCCCTTGCTGGGGTTGGTGGCGTCCACCTTTTTCACGGTCAGCTCATACTGCTCATGGGTGACGGTGAGATTACCGATGATGATCCCCTGGACGTCATAGGCCGGATGCTGTGTGGAGCCGGGGCCGGCGTAGGTATATTCAAAAACTTCGCAGTCGCCCCAGACGCCCTGAGCGCCCAAATCGAGAATATACTGGGCGCGGTCCCGGAGAGAGGTCCCGTCTACGACATCGTCAATGCTGGTGTAGCTGGTGTGCTCCAGATTGTTGTAGACATACATCAGCTCCTCTGCGCAGGCAGCCACGGGATCAGCGGCAAGCGTCTTCTGCTCATGGCGCCAGATGATAGCCTGCACCCAGGCGTTCATGGTCCAGGTATAGTCACTGCCCCAGACCTCATCCACACCCAGGGCATGAGCCTGGTCTGTAAAAATGCCGCGGCTGTGGGCGTAATAATACGCCATCATGGTCTTGACGGTAGGATCGCTGATGGGCTGTGGGTTATTCCACTCGTGTCCCTCCAGCGACCAGCCCATGCCGCCCCCGTGGTCGGCGCAAAAGCCTGTGACAGTATCGCCGTTGTAGTCAAATTTCATCTGGTGGAGCCAGCAGGTGTCGAGGGCTGCCGACTCATAGTGGACACCGTTATGGGTGCAGTCCTCCATGACAATGGAGTCCGGGCTGGCGGCCAGGGCCGCTCCGGGGAGCAGACCCAGGATACACACCAGCGCCAACAGCATGGAGAGGATCCGGGCAGGCAGAGAATGCGTCTGTTTCTTCATGTTCTTTTCCTTTCCTCGGAAAAGGAAGGGCCGAAGGGACAGGGCATTCCGGCAGAACACAAACAGGCCGTGGGTGCTGTATCCCTACGGCCTGTTCCAGTTCCGATATTCAAAGTCTTGTCGGTTTCTCCCCCATCTGCTGCGGGAGAACGGTCCTTGCTCCGGATAGGAGCGGCTTAATTCATGGGCTTCATCTCCGTTTCTTCTGAATTTTGGAAAAAAGAGCGGCCCCTCCTGTTTGGGAGGGGCCGTACCGCTGGATCTGCGGTTATCCGTAGGGGTTGTAGGTGGTGGGGTCACCCAGGAACAGGCAGCAATAGGTGACCCCCTGTGCCACGGTGACGCCTACGCCGAGGCTGTCCGCATTGGGTGTAAGCATCGCCTGCAGGTGTCCGGGGGAGTTCACCCAGTTCTCCACCGCCTGCTGAGCAATATCTGAGGCGGCGGCTCCGGTGAATACTGTGAGATTGGAGCGGAATCCATAGGGATATCCGGCTCTTGCCACTGCCTCGCACTCCTCCTGATTGTGGTGCCAGGTGTATTTCCTCCCAGAGAGCTCCTGGGCAGCAGTCATCAGCCGCTGGTCAACAGCCAGCTCCGGGAGCCCGTGTTCACGCCGCACCTGATTGACCAGCGCGGCGATATCCTGGCGCGTCTGCTCCAGGTCGGACACCTGTTCCGAGGCGCGGCCGGTGTAGGGTGCACCGCTCTCGATCCGCACCGCGTCATCCCAATAGACGTTGAAGTCCAGGGCCTCGCCCACATCTGCCAATTTCACATAGTTATTGCCGTTAATGAGGTACGCCTCCAACTGGATCTGTTCCCCATCCAGATAGAACTGGTGAGTGCTGCGGACCGCCGTCAGAATCTCCTCCGCCGCGTGCGACGCAGGACCGGCCAGGGCCATCCCCAGCACGATACATGTGGATGCCAGCAGGATATTTTTCTTTCTGCTCATGACTTCGCTCCTCCTTATTGTCTGGAATTGCAGCTTTCTGCAAGCACACAATACCGGAAGAGCGGACGGAAGTCGATAGAAATAAGAGCGCCTGCATGTAGAAATTCAGAGGGGAAAACAAAGCAGATCAACTAAATTTCCACTGCCTTGACGCACCAGCGGTAGTCTCTCTGGTTCATCACACAGGTGTAGAGGGTGATCATGTTTTCCGTGGTGGCGGCGAGGCCGCTTCGGTCGGTCTCCAAGACTTTAGAAACGGACACCACCTCATAGGTGCGGGTCCCCAGCTTGGTGGTCAGGGTGATCTCATCCCCCAGCTCCAGGGTATGGATCTTCCCAAAATGGTTGTTGGTGCCCCTGTTGTGCGCCGCCACCGCAATATTTCCGCGCCAAATAGAGGTTTCCTCGAAGTGACCGGCACCCTTGGCCAGGGTTTTGCTGTCCGTGCCCTCATAGACCTTCACAGTTAAACCGATGGCCGGGATCTTCAGCGTTCCCAGGTGGCCGCCAGAGTAATAGAGGTCGCTTGTCACTTCGGTGTAGCCGGTGGAGGGAGCAGATGTTTCCGGGTCAGCAGGGGTATTCACAGTGGGGATCGTACTTCCGGGGACAAAGACCGGGGCGGAGGTGCCGTTGACCGCCGCGCCGGTGGCGGGTATGGAGCCGGGGGCCAGGTTGGGGGTGAGGGGCGTCCCGGTGTTCAGGGCATCGGCGCTGGCGGTACCAAATCCAGGCGGGATCAGGGCGGCGTTTTTACTGACGTCCTCGTTCTTCCTGGCCCCGCCGTCTGCCGTGGCAACCGGCTCGAAGGAGGTGGGGGTGCCGTAGTCCGGATCGCCCGGTGCGTCGATGGAATACTCCAGAGGTCCCGCCGCGCTCGCGGGAACTGTCAAGGCGGCGGTCAGGCACATCAGGCAGAGAAACGCACACAATTTTTTCATTCGGTTTCCTCCTCACTCTCATGCTTCCGTTTGTAGAGCAGGCATCCGCCAATGACGCCGCCCGCAGCGAATACCACACCCAGCGGCACCAGGATATAGGCCCAGTTAAACTGGACTGGACTGCTGCCCGAATCAGGGAGCGGCGCCAGCGGCTCTATGGCTGTGCCCTCGAAGATGGCCACATAGCGGGTCTTATTCAGGGCGATCCGGCTGACAGTACCGCTGTAATCGGCGGTGACCGTGTAGCCGGTCACATAGCTGCTGGTGGCACTGCCGGTGTAGGTGGCGACTGCCGTAAAGCGGTCTCCCATGGCGTAGCCGTCTGTATTGGCGGTGTTGTCCGTCTGCCAGCTGATGTTCTGGAGAGTCAGGGTGCGGCCATTGTCCTCGATGGTCTTGGGGATGTTGGCGGTATCCTGGCTGGCCAGATTGGGGTAGCTCCTGGTGGCAGACACCTCCCTGGTAGAGCTCCCGTACCCGGCCACTTCCACCTGGACGGTGTCCAACTGGAGGGTCAGCACACCGGAGAGACCGTCCTCGGTGATAAACTCTTTTTCCTGGGGGAGCAGGGCCAGCACGGACTCCATGTCCTTGCTTTTGCTCTCCAGAGAGACGGTCTCTGTGTGCTGACGGCTCTCGTTCTCCGGCAGTTCCTGCCGGAGCAGATCAATGAGGGTATAATGGAATCCATCCTGCTCGAAATCAGACCGGGGAATGCCGGCGGGGTTCTCCTCCGGCCCCAGGTCATAATACTTGCGGATCTCTGTGCCATCCTCATTCCGGGACACGGAGGTGGGGTAGCAGACCTCCGGGGGCGCAGATGACTGGGAAATCACAACCGACTCCGCGGCGAAGGCGGAGGGGGACAGTGCCATGGTCAGGCACAGGACCGCGGCACAGAGTGCGAGTTTTCGTTTCATATCAGCTTTCTCTCCTTCCTGTCACATCGACATGCCGTCCATCTCGGGGCTGTTTTGCTCCTGGGCCTCGTTATGGTGCTGGTTGAGTCCCTGATCCAGCTCCATCCGGTAGGCGTCCAAAACGGCCTGGTCGAAGGACTGTTTGAATTCCGGGGTGCAGGGGAAACAGATGTCCCGATATTCGCCTTTGACCTGGCGGCTGGGCATGGAGACGAAGGGGCCGTTTCTGCCCTCCTTCACCTGGACCCCGCGGATGGCGAAGCACCCGTTCAGGTTGACCGAGGCGTCTGCCAGGATGGGGCCCTTGACGCTGGGACGGTAGATCTTCACGTTGATCTGCATGGGCAGCTGCTCAAAATTGGGGTTCTGATGGTTGATAGTCTGTTTCATCGCTCACTTCTCCCTTTCTCTTTTTTCAGCCGTTCCAGGGTGTGGATGGCTATCCGGTCATACTCCCAGGGTTCTACCTCCAGGGAGAGGTAGGCGCCCTGCTCGTTGATCCCATCGGCTCGATATTTCAGCACTAAGGGCATCGGCTCGGTTTTGCGGTTCAGAATGCCGGGAGATACCCAGCCTGTCCCGGCCACATAGACCTGGCGGATAGCGGACTGGGCCTCGCCGGACAGATTCAGCCATAAAAATTTCCCCTGAAGGTCCTGCGGCAGACCCTCCGGGGATGGAATGGGCTCAATCACATTGCCTTTGATGCGATAGCGCAGGCCCATGGCTGTGATACAGACGTGAGTGGCATTGGCGGCCTCTGGCTCCTGGGTCCAGAGGGGAAAGCAGCTGTAGTCCGAGGCCAGCACATCTTCTCCTTCCTGATCGTCCGGGAACAGGGGCAGGCACTTTACCAGCTCCAGGACATGGATTCCGTCTGTGAGCCCCAGCACTCTGATCCCGGCAGCAGGCAGGGATTGGTAGCGGGCCAGAGCCTCCTCCAGTGTGGAATACTGCTCCACGCTCCGGCCCTTTCGCAGAGATCGCTTGGGGGGCAGGCGCAGATCGTCAATGGTGTAATAGGAAATGTTCATGTCTATCAATCACCTCATTTCATGGTCATCCCGCCCATCGCGGGGGAGTCGTTGTTCTGTTCCTGTCCTTTCAGCTCCATCAGCTTTTCCTTTGCCCACTCCGGAAGGAATTCGTCCTTCAGCGCACCGATAAAGTCCGTTCGGTTCCAGCGGGTCATCTCTCCGTCCCCCAGACAGGTACAGCGGACAGAGCGTCCAATGGCTTTGGGGCTACAGCCAAATCCGTCATGGGCGTACCAGAGCTGGGCACGGGCGTTCCAATAGGACTCCTTCAGGGTATCTGGGGAGAGTACCAGCACCTTTCCTTCGTAGTCCAGTTCTTCAAAGGAGCTTGGCTCGCACTGGTCAGGACCGAAGAGTCCCAGCGCCTGATATGCCGTGCGGTATTGGTCCACCACTCCATCCAGTACAGCGGAGCGGGTTGGCACCACAAAGCTTAGATTGTGGAGTTTATCTGGTGGGATATAGATTTGACTGGCCCATGCTTTATTCTCGGAACTGTACTGGCCACCCCATTCCAATTGCTGAACCGTGTTGGCCAGCACCCAAGCTGTCCGCTTATAGCCGAACTCTTGAAGCACCCCCGTCAGGCATTCCTTGTCCAGATGGGCGCCGTCGTAGTGCTGTCGTACGGCTTTCTGAATGGCATCTTTGCAGTCAATGTTCTCCAGGTAACTGGCCCGCCATAGAGACTGTTCTCCCCGTCGGCAGGCTTCCTCTGCGGAATAGGGATAGAGGTACGTCTCACGCATGATCTTCCTCCCGGCGCAGCTGCCGCCGGAGGGCGTCCAGATCCACATGGCCCTCCTGGAGCATGGAGCGGAAGCCCTCGTCGAACTCCTGCAACGGGTCTTCCTCCCTGTGCTCGCTGGGGTCATCATCTTCTGCCTTGGATACGATCACCCGGCCATCCTCCGCAACGGCCTCCAGGCTGTCTGCATCATCCAGTCCGGCCAGTTCCAGTAGACAGGCGGGGATGGTCAGACCGGGATCGTCCATTTCATCTTCCTCGTCAATGGTGTCCTCACACTCGGGAAATTCCGCCCCTTCCTGGCTGAATACCGCCAGCTGGAGGAGCAGAGATGCGGCAGTGGAGGTGAGGAACTGGAGAAGGTGCAGGCATTCCAGGGTACTCAATGCATTCCGTGCCGCCAGGACATATCCGCCGCCTGTGTGGAGGATCAGCTCCTCCGCGTCCGCAAGGCCGGAGAGCTGGAGGGCAGCGCGGGGGATCGTCAGGGTCTTGTTCTCAGGATTGTGGTAGAGCTTAAAATACATAGGTTTCATCAAATTCTCCCTTCTGAAAGTCAAACAGATTGATTTGTGTTGTGGCATGAGCGCGCTCCGCCATGTCATAGTTGGCGATGAGCAGCTCGGAAAATTGGCAGTTAGGGTCGTATCGCTGTCGAATGTTGTTCAGCCGGGTCACCGGCTCGATCTGGATGCCGGGGGCATCGTACAGCCCTCGGATGAAGGCGTCGTCGTTGTAGGACAGCAGGAACTTGCCTTCCATGGACAGCAGGGCATCCCGCAGGCGGATGTGGTCCCGTTCCGTGAAGCCGTCCTCACCGATGTTCTGGTAATACCCCTCTGTAGCGTGGTAGGGCGGGTCGCAGTAGAAGAAGGTCACTGGGCGGTCATAGTGCCGGATCAGTGTTTGGAAGTCTTGGTTTTCCACCACCACATCCGCCAGCCGTCGGTGGGCCTGCTCAATGAGCGGGAAGTTGCTCCACATATCGTGAGGCTGGCTGGCAAAGCTGGTGAGAGCGGCGGCGTAGCTCTGGCGGATGACTTGATAAAACCAGGCTGCCCGCTGAATATCTGTGGTGCGCTTGCGGCGCAGAGCCAGGCGCGCCCGGTCGAAGTCCTCTCTGGAATTGAGGACATATTTCAGAGCGTTGATCAACAGATCCGGCTTGTCCCGCACACAGCGGTACAGATTGGCGAGGAGGCCGTTGTAGTCGTTGTAGACCTCGAAGTCGTTGCCGGGGGCTTTATGAAACAGCACCCAGCCGCCGCCTCCGAACACCTCCACATACCGCTCATAGAACAGGGGAAATCGCTTCACTACTTCCTCCCGGAGAGCTTTCTTCCCGCCCACCCAGCTCATAAAACTGTTCAGGGGGGATCACCGCCCTCGCCAAAGCTATCCAGGGATTGCTCCAACCCCCGGATAGCGGCCTCCAGACCATTTGCCATCTTCCGAAGTTGACGGATGGTAGTGTAGACCTCGCCGGCAGTCTGGGCATAGAAGTAGCCGCTCCGGTCGCTGGCAATGGGGATTCCCCGGCGCCGCAGCCGGTTGACGATCTTCCGCAGATCCGTGCTGCTGACACCCAGCGCCCGCTCCAGTTCCGCACTCCCTACTCGGTATGCGCGTCCAAGGCAGGCTCCTTTTAAATAGTCCAGCAATTGTTTTTCATGCATTTTCGTTTCCTTTCCGGAGCCGTTTTTCCGAAAAAGGGCACAAAAAAAGAGGGGCCGTTTCCCCCTTCGGAAAACGGCCCCTGTCTAATTTGACTGATTACATGGTCATGTCAAACTCTGGCTGTGGCTCCGTGCGCTCATGGTGGAACTCCTGTTCGTTGCGGCGGATGTATCCGGTCTCAGCGGTATTCAGGAGGTAGCCCTGCTGCTCCAACTGGGCCTCCCCATACACTTTCAAGTCAATGCTCCCTTGCAGAACAGGGTCCCGGAACACCGTATCACCCTGTTTCTGCAACACCTCCTCTCCAAACCGTCCTGTCTCGGTTGTCGGGCAGTAGTCATAGCAGTTCAAGTTCGACGCGATGTCCAGCGCCAGTTTTAAGTCGTGACAGTGCTCATACTCCAGCGCCGCCCGGAATTTTTCCAGAAAGTGTTGCTCTCCCTGGCCCTGCTCCTGGAGCACATATCCCAGGTCATTTCCATCGTAGATCAGATCTGCCAGATCCTGATACTCGTCCAGACCGATGGACAGTTCCGGAAGGGAGCACCGCACATCCAGAAGGCTGCACTCCTGAAGTGTCTGAACCTGCAGTTCCCGCAGGGCCAGCCGGATTTCGTCCATCCGCCCCTTCTCGTCGATGGTGCTGTCCGGCAGGCACAGCCAGACGCCCTCCGGCACGGCGGGGGAGGCCAGTTTCAGCCGCAGGCTCCAGTCAGTGTCTGGCAGCCTGTCCAGATTGGAGCCGTCATAGAACTGCTTGGGCTCTTGCCTGGGGAGCACCACGAAACAGTCCCCCACGAAGATTCCCAAGTGGCTGTCCTCATAGTTCCACCCGATCTGCTCCAGATTGGCATAGGGGATGAGGTCAGGCTGACCGGCTTCGTATCGCAGGTAGTATTCCCCCAGCTGTTCGTAGCTCCCCGCCGGGCAGATCACCTCGTAGTCCGGGAGGGCCAGCAGGAGGTTGACGGCATCCCTTGCCGTATTTGGATCCATCTTCCGAACCGCCAGCTCTCGCTCATCGCCAGCCTTTTCAGATAACGCCTTCAGCTGGCCCCTGGAGATGATGGCTGCTGCCAGCTGGGTCTGTTCCTTTACCGACAGAGTTTCCAGCCGGTTCAAGATCCACTGGCGCTCCATACTTTTACTTTCCATCATGCCATCTCCATTCCGCCCCAGGCGGGGGCTTCCTTTTGCTCCTTCCGAAATACTGGCAGCTGGCCGCTATCCTTCCGTCGAAGCAGTCCATAGTCCGTAATAGACGCATGGTTCTCCTCCAGCATCCGCTGTCCAACCCGGGCGGCCTGTCCGGTCTGGAACAGTTCCTCCGGCAGATCCGGATACTTCTCCCGCAGGATCAGCTCCGCATAGTCCCAGGTCGCCGCCACATCCGGTCGTAGTTCATAAGCATCCAGACCGTGCATCAGCTGGATGGCATCCTGCAGGTGGGGGTGCCCGGCCACAGACAGCAGAGCCTTGTACTTGACCCAGTCCGCCTCATGCCAGCTCTGCTTTTTCTGCGCCAGGTTTGTTGCGAATTCGCTTGCCATGCCGATGCCGCTCTCCTGTTCGATGGCGTCATCGACCGCATCTCGCAGAGAGGGGATCTCACAGTCGATACAGCGGAAGGCGCACTCGTCCAGCGAGGCCGCGTCTACCTCTCCCACTGCCCGCCAGATGTCGGCGTCTGAAGCGGGGAGGTTCAGGATAGTGGTCTTATCGTTATCATAGCTGGGATCGTCAAAAAATCCCTTGCGTACCTCCAGCACCACCGGGGCGCTGGGGCGGGCAAAGCAGAACATCTCGCCCTTCCGATATACCTCTTTGAAGTCACTGCCAGGCTCCGCGTAGCCCCGGCTGGTGAACACACCGCTGTGCTCCTCCTGGTGCTGTTCCCCCAGCAGCTCCAGCAACCTCTCCCGAAAGCTGCTGTCCTCCTCCATGGTATCCACCAGGGCCATGGCCTCCTCCGAGAGCATCTCACCCTCATACAAAAGCGCCCCAAGTTCCTGCGTGTCGGAGACTTGGGGCGCCAGAAGGCAGATATCCGCATTGAAGGTCAGGTTGATGAAGCGGGAGAGGGGAAAGGGAGCAGTGTGGTTTTCCTTCTCGATCTGGAGCAGGCCGTCCAGCCCCATCCGGTCATCCTCACCCAGCATGGTCAGCCGGAGGGCCAGCAGGTTCAACTCCAGCAGATCCACATTCCGACCGATCATATCCGCTGTGATACCAGGATAGCGGATCCTGGTCAGCTCATTGCGGCAAGTTTTGACGTCCTGGACACGGGCCTTCTGGAGCGCGTCACAAAGCTCCGCCTGGGTACACGGCATCGTCAGCACTGCGGAGGTCTTATAGCTTTCGGGCCCGCCGCTGCTGATCTCCACCTCGAAGATCTTCTTATCCAAGGGTCATCCCTCCCTCTGTCTGTTCCTCTCTCTGAATTTCATAATTGGCAGGATCCGCCCCAGGAACATCCCAGCCCGCCATGCTTCCGATCTCCATGGCCTGCCGCTGGGCGGGGGTGACGCCTAACCGCTCATTCAGCTCATCCGCCAGCTCCACGTTGCGCTCCTTGTCTCCGGTATCCCACTGGGAGGGATAGTAGCCGGACTCGCCCCGCCGGATGCAAATGAGCTGGCCGGTTGTCTGTAGGGTGGAGAAACACTCCGCCGGCAGGCCCTCGGCAACCTTGGGGGCGAACCGCTCCTGCTCCGTCTGGATACTCCAGTTCTCGCTGTTCCACAGATGGATGTACAATTCACCGCCGTCCACACGGATTTGTTCCAGATCCATGCCCTCTCCCCAGCCATCCGATGCCTGGCCGGTGAGGTACTCCTTTAAAGTGGAAAGTTCCTCCGGGGAGAGTTCTCCAACTACCCGGCACTCCGCCACGCCCCAGAGTTGGCCGCTTCGCTCCTCCGCAGTGAACTCCGCGGATCGTACCTTGATATTCAGGCTGTCCTGTTTATCGTACCAGCGCATAACGCCCCGCTCTTTCTCCTCCGGCATCCGGTTTCTGACCAGGGCACCCTGGATCTGATCCTCGTAGTCCAGCAGCGTCCGGCCGTCCCATTCCTCACCCGTCTCGTCTATATCGCCCCACTCGTCCCGCCCATAGAAATCGGCGGTCAGGGGCATATAGAGTTTGAGCAGGGTTGGCTCCGGCGGCTGGACAGAGAATTGTTCCTCTCCCAACGCCAGTTTTCGAATGGCCCCATCCCCCATGCGCGTGTGGAACCGTCCTTCTTCATCGATCTGTTCCAGCGTCCCAGTAGATATGTGTTCTGGGTCATCCAGCTCCCAGCATATAACTTGGCTCCCACGTGGGAACTGTTCCCGCAGGAATGCCAGCCATTCTTTTGATATCGTCCGCATATTCTGCCTCCTTTGCTCTTTCGTAGATCACTCACATCTCTATGGATGGGCCGTCCTCCTGCTCCTCATCCCAGTCCTCACCGAGCAGATCCTCCAGATCAGGCGGTTCACTGTATTGGACCGTGTCGTTCTCCAAGTCCTCCTTTAGGCTGCGGAGGACGGCCTCTTGATTCCCGGTCGGTAAGTAGAGCCATTGTCCATTCGTATCATAGATATAGATGTATTCGATCCCAGCCCAATCTGCCGCATCGTACAGTTCCTCGAAGGTTTTTATAGTGGCCTCCCAGCCGGGACAGTCCCCATCTCTCCGATAGGCCAACGTCACTCCTGGCTGTGGAGCAATGAAATCGTGGCGTCCGGGGTCAGGAGAGAGTTTTTCTCGAAGATAGTACAGATCTCCCAAAGCCAATAAAGCGTTTACTTTCTCCGATGTATCATAGTGTTTTACAAGGGTCGCGCCGGTATCTTCCGGGTATCCGTTGAGCTGACAGTATATCGTGAGGTACTGGTCATCTCCAATTTGCCTTGCGATATAGCTGCGTGTTCCCATTAAAGTCCTCCCATCTCGAGGCCTGCCTCCGGACCGTCCAGCTCCTGATGGAGCGTTTCTACTGCGTCGGCGATCACCGGATCATTCCGAAAACTCTCCAGCTTACGGTAGTCTTCAAAGAATACCTGCTCTTCATCCAGAAAGCACACCAAGTCCACCGTGGCGATCTCGTCCTTGGTGACGCCCAGCCTTTTCTCAGGCCGGTCGCTGTCTTGGTAGAGCTGTATCGCCCCATCCAGTGTCAAAGCCCTGTGGATCTGCTCCTTCGAAGTGTTGCAGTCAGTCATCACGAACCAGGAATAGGTGTGAGGCTTGCTGGGGTCCGCAGCATCCCGCAGGGCCTGCTTTCCGGCCTCAGTGAGACCATAGTTGCAGGTGCGACGGGGGTTCTCCTCGCCGGCAACATCCAGAAGAATGTCGTCTACCGCTTTTTTCACCGCTGGATCGTCTGTCAGGGTCTCGTACCGGAAGCCGGTGGTGTTTCGGTAGGGCAGTTCTTCTCGAATAGTCTGGAGATACCGCTGGGGATCACAAAATTCCTGCTGCTCGCCGCTGGCATAGGTCACTCGGCCCACCAGTTTCTCCTGCCTGGCCATCTCCTGCTGGCGCAGGTCGTAGCAATACAGATACCCTTGATAATCCCCTGGTCTTGGGGTACACCGCAGGCAAAATCGGTAATGTTCTGTCTCCGCAACAAACCCGTAGACGCGGTCGTTTTCTGAGATCTCACCTCCGTTGTGCCAGCAATAGGTGTTCATGGCCGCCAAGTTCTTCAGTGGACCGCTTTGCCGCATGGCATCCACAAATTCCTGCAGGGCCTCCTTGAATTCCGGAGTGTTAAAGTGGTCACCGTTGTGGGGCCACCAGGTGTGATAGAAGCCCTTCCCGCCGGAGCCGAAGTCCATGCGGAGGTGGCCCACTGTGCCCAGTGCCTCGTCCCGCTCATCGTTGGAATAGAAAAGGCCCGCCTCCTCAACGGAAGCAGGCCGCAGGTCAAAGGGGGGCGTCTGTTGGAAACTACTTTGTTTTTTCACTTCGATCACCTCGTTTCTGTTTTTTGAACACAACCAATACCACAACTTGTGATGAAAGTCTACTACAAATCGTGGAGAAAATTCAGGTCATCCGTATCCCTATCTCTGGCTCCGGTGACTCCATGATCTGCTCCAGGTATTTGGGATCCACTACGACTTCTGATTCATTCCTGCCGTTGAAAAAGGCAAGAATGTGTTCCTTTGAAATCTGAGCCTCATAGACGGTGCCCTCCTCACCAAAGCGGTGGGCAAACCACTCCGCCGTATCCCGGTCCAACGTCCAGGACAGTGCTTTGATGTTTTTGGCATTATAGGAAGTCACACCGCGGTAGACGGTCACAGGATCCTCCAGCGACTGATAAACTGCGTACTCCTCCTCGTCCATCAGAAGTTCCGGCGGGACAGAATGGAATAGAGCCAACAGTTCTCTTTTGCTCACATTGCGGTCTTGGTTTGGGCACTCCTCCAAAATCCACGCATGAGCCAGCAATTGGCCCAGATTCTCCTGTGAGAGGACTGGGGCAGAAAATTTGAGAAAAGTCAGATAATAGGGCTTGTTAAGGAGGAAAAATACCTGACAGGCGTTTTCAGCACTGTCGATCTGTTTGCCCACCATCTCCTTCCATTTGGCATAGTCTTCTTTGTTGTGGAGCAAGTCGACAACAGTGATATTGCCATCCTCATTTTGAGCAGCGGTAACCCCGGTACTTGTAAACGGGTGGCTGACGATAGCTGGTGAAAATGAAGTTTCTGCGATTGGCATATCCAAGAGTACATGAGCGATCATCTTCACCCTGGCAAGATCGGTTTCCTTCCGCATCAGGAGAGTCCCCCCATCCCCATGGACTCATCCTGCTCTCGCTGGTATTGTTCTGCGGGCTCCTTCCGCATCAGCTCATCCAGTGACAAAGTTCCCTGATAGGCAATGTAGCCCCGCTCTGTGAAGATTCCCTGTTCTTGCTGGATGCGTTGCTGGCCGTACTTCTCATAGTCATAAAAGGCGTCCAGATTGCTGTCGTAGTCGAAATGGCCGGAGTCCTGGATCATATATCTGCCGTACTCACCTGGCGTATGGACATTGGGGACGAAATCGAACAGGTCCAGATTCTCCGCCAGGCGGCGAATCTCAGCCGCGCTCTCCGGATTTGCATAGGCCACCACAGCCTCCAATTTGGCTCGATCTGCCTGCGCCAGCTTTGAGATGGCGGCGCACATGGCATTGAGATCAAAGACGCTTTCCTGCTCCAAGGGACAGGCCGTTTCAACAGCGGCAGGCAAGTTGTTGATTTGGATCTCCAATGTTGCGAAATCCTCACTCTCCATTCCATCCCGCCAGAGCATCCGCTCGATCTGGCGCTCTGATGTGGGCAGGTACAGCCAAACCGCCTCGCGGCTGTCGTCGCTGTCGTGGATGGACCTCAGTGAAACAGTCATCAGGCTCTCCTCATATAGATACTCCGGGAAGTTTCTTCCCTGATAGATCCGGCTGAGCTGCATCCCGTTGTCGTAGACGACGCCGTAGGGAGTGACGGTACCCTCATTTTCCGAGATCAGGAGCAGAGCGGTCTCCATACTATCCAGTTCCTCCAGCTCCTCCGTGGAGACGCATCCGCCGTGGAGGTTCATGTAGTGATCCCGGCCAATCTGCTCCAAGTCGGAAAAGTCCGTAATGACCGTGGCCTGCTGACAACAAAAGGTCAAATTGATGAGGTCGGTCATATCGGAGAGTCCCATTTTCGCTGCCATTCCTTGGAACTGGGCCAGCTCCCCGTCAGAAAAACTGTCCAACCGCTTGACGAGGTAATCCAACTCGTCCACATTGATTCTGTGCCCCTCCAGGCATTTCAGACTGGGAACGCAGCCTTCGATCTCCTCCACCATACAATCCTTTGCCCGCGGGTCTCCGATATCCAGCGCCTCCAGCATCTTGATCGTGTCGTTGTATTGATCCTGCGGGATGGGGAAGGGGATAGTGACCAGGCCATATTCCAAGTGATCAGCGTTATACAAAGCCGCTTTGATCCTCATGCTCCAACTCCTTTTCGTTCAGTTTTTTTACTCTGGTGCGCATACAGTCATCCTCGCCGCCCCAACAGAGGAAACCGTGGGCGGGATAGGGGCAGCCCTCGCAGCGGGAGAACTGCCGGCACACTGGTTTTTGTTCCGGCTCCGGGGCATAGCCGGGCGCATAGTTGATGTGGAGCAGCCATTTCTTCACACTACTCCACTTAGGAGGCGGTTGATTGACCACCCCGACATAACTGTTCAGTTTTTTGGGATCCACACGGAGCACCTCACTTGCTTTTTCTGCTCTGAAAACAAAAAAGCGGGGGCCGTATTCTGTCCGATGGCAGATGATACGGCCCCCGCCTTGTTCAGCGTAGGATCTATAAATTCATTTGTGGTTCCTGACTCTGGGCCTGCTCCAACCGGCTCTGCAGATCCGGGACGGTGTACTCGATTTTTGTTCTGGCCTCCTGAATGGCTTTTTGCTGCTTGTAGTCCAGCTCCGGGCCTTCATAGAACCAATGCTCCGCGGCGCGGTACAATTCTGTGAGTTCCTCCAGGGTAAATAACTGCGCTCTGGGGATCAGGCCGGAGCGGACAGCAAAGTCCTGCTTGGCGCTCTGGAAGTCATCTTCATAGTAGTGACCGTGGCTGACTCCAGTTCGGTCATAGTCCCAGATCCAGGTTACAAATTGATACCCCTGGCCATTTTCTCGTTCCTGGCCTGCCAGCACCGCGCCGCCGAAGTCCGCCAGCAGGCGGAAGTCCTCATGCAGGCCAGAGGCATGGAGCAGGGGGGCGTTTTGCATCGTTTCCACATAACTGTATACCTCGTCCGCATCCATGGCCACCTGATGGTACAATTCACTGGCCTCCTCGTTTTGACTACCGGCTGGCAGTAGGAAGACGTCGCTTGCCGGGGACACATAGAGAACCGGCTGGCTGTGGAGGAATACCTCCAGCCGCTTGTCCGCTATGACAGATGATTCGATTCCTCGCTCTTGCAAGCGGCGAGAAAGCTCCAAAAAATATTTTTCTCTCACATTGAACACCTCCAATCAAAAATAGCCAGGCTCCCATTAGAGTCCTGGCATAAATACAAGTTTATACGAATTTTTCACAAAAGAGATGCGAACCGTTTTGTACACATTGCTTGGATGTGAATGTCGCGTTTCTGTGGTTAAGTTCTGCTTCTTGCCGACCAAAAAGGGCGAGGGAGGATACCATCAAAGCAAAAAATGAAGAGGGATGCGAACGAACTGGGGAACATTTTGGAAAACAGCTTAGAAACGCCTGAGCTACAGGCCCATAACTCCCTCAAAAAAGTTACAAAAAAGCCGTGAAACTCAACATTTCACGGCTTTTTGTGGTGGACTCGAAGGGATTCGAACCCTCGACCTCTCGGATGCGAACCGAACGCTCTCGCAAGGTGGTAAGTTTTCTGCCCACGGACTGCGGTGTATGGTTTGATGAAAATGCTGAAAGAGGAGCAACTGCAAGAAACACTATCCCCAGTTTTTCAATAAGGAGGGAGTGGACAGCAAACTTATATGCGTAGAAGGCTGGAAGTTATTTTTTTGCCATGACAAAGTTCAACTTGACAAGGAAAGATGGCCTGGTGTATAATGGGAACAACTCATCGGTGAAAATTTTTTTAGAAAATTATTGTTATTTATTGACCATGACAAGAGAGGTGGAAGAATGAAATTGCAGGACCTTGCAAGTGTTCGCAGCGGCCTGGTCTTGTCGAGAAAACAGGCCAAAGAGCCAAGTGAGTATCGATATCCCTTGATTAATCTGCGGTGTATCCAGCAGGAAGGGACAATTCAATTGAAAGAGGCCGATATCTATGAAGCGAAAGAACCGCTGAAAGAAGAATACCTCTCGCAAAGCGGAGATATCATTGTCCGCCTTACAGCTCCCTATACAGCAGTTCTGATTGATGAAACTACATCTGGAATGGTGGTTTCCTCAAACTTTGTAGTGATTCGAGTTGAAGATAAGAGCCTGTTGCCAGAGTATCTTTTTTGGTTGTTGAATACAGAAAAGATAAAACGAAAAATTTATGAGAATGCAACCAGTAATATGCTTGGCGCAGTTAACGCAAGATTTTTAGCTGACTTTGAATTGGCCCTTCTTTCCGTGGAGGATCAGCGTAAAATCTCCCAGTTCAATCTGCTGGCCAAAAGAGAACGCCAATTACTTAGGATGTTGGCAGATGAAAAAGAAAAGTATTATGCTGGTGTACTGAATCAGGCGTACAAAAGAGCAAAGAAAGGGAAATGAAGATGACAACCAGAAAAGATATTGAACAGGTCCTGTGGAACGCCTGTGATAGTTTCCGCGGCAAGATCGACAGTTCCCGCTATAAAGACTATATCCTCTCCATGTTGTTCGTAAAGTACCTCAGCGATGTCTCCAAAGAGAGGCGCGAAGGGTATATCAAACAGTATGACGGGGATATGCGCCGAGTGGAACGGGCCATGAGCCGGGAACGCTTTGCAATAGACGAGCAGTCCACCTTCGACTATCTCTATGCCAACCGGAACGACGCTGAAATCGGCCAGAAAATCAATGTGGCACTGAACCACATCGAAGAACACAACAGTGGAAAGCTGCGAAATGTATTCCGGGCCATCGATTTCAACTCCCAAGTGGATTTTGGTGAACCCAAAGAGAAGAACTCTACCCTGCGCAACTTGCTGGAGGATTTCAACGGACTGGATCTGCGCCCCAGTCAGCTGGGTTCTGCCGATATCATCGGAGATGCCTATGAGTACATGATTGCCATGTTCGCCTCTGACGCCGGAAAGAAGGGAGGCGAGTTCTTCACGCCAAGCCAGGTCTCTGAGCTGGTTGCCTCTCTGGTGCAGCCCAAGGAGAATGACCGGATCTACGACCCCACCTGCGGTAGCGGTGGTTTGTTGCTGAAAGCCTATAAAAAAGTACCCAGTGGCAAGGTGGCCATCTATGGACAGGAACTCAACGCACAGACCTGGGCTCTCTGCACCATGAATATGTTCCTGCACGGTGTGGATGATGCCCGGATTTGGCAGGGCGATACTCTCTCCAATCCTCAGAATGTTGAGGATGATAATTTGATGAAGTTCCAGGTAGTGGTGGCAAATCCGCCGTTTAGCCTGGACAAGTGGGACAGCGGGTTTCTCTCGGAGGCCGAAGCGGATAGTAAGGGAAAGAAGAAAATGTCCGCCGAACTGGATCAATACCACCGTTTCGATTGGGGTGTGCCTCCTACTTCCAAAGGTGATTATGCCTTTGTGCTGCATATGCTCTCCAGTTTGGATGCCGAGAACGGTCGCATGGCGGTGGTGCTGCCCCATGGTGTTCTGTTCCGTGGAGCCAGCGAGGGAAAAATTCGCCGTCAGCTGGTGGAGATGAATCTGCTGGACGCAGTCATTGGCTTACCCGCCAACCTGTTCTACGGCACCGGTATCCCGGCTTGTATCCTGGTATTCAGGAAGAACCGTACCTACCGGGATGTGCTGTTCATCGATGCCTCCGGGGACGGAAACTTTGAAAAGGGTAAGAACCAGAACATCCTGCGGGACAGCGACATCACCCGCATTGTCAATGCCTATCAAGCACGACAGAACGAGGATAAGTATAGCTATGTGGCCTCCTTCGACGAAATCAAGGAGAACGACTTCAACTTGAATATCCCCCGGTATGTGGATACCTTCGAGGAAGAAGGACTGGTGGATATTGATGAGGTGCAGAAGAATATTGCTTCGATCGAGGCGGAATTGGCCGAGGTGCAAGCGAAAATGGTAGAGTACCTGAAAGAACTGGGGCTGTAAAGGAGGGATAAGCCTGTGTTTAGAAGCTTTATCTATCTTGACGAAGACAAACTTTATACCTATAAACGGCAAATTGATGGCAAAAACGATGTACAACCCAAGGCAGTATCCCAGAAAAAAACCGCAGGTTTTTCAGCTGCTGTGAGCGGCTTCGGTTTGAACGGCGCAACAGAAACCAGTATAGATGGAGAGTTTGAGAAAGATGTGAGTTTCGACTACGATCGCTTTGAGCTTGACCTTAGCAGGCTTGAGGGTGAGGACTACTTCGATTGCGTGTTAAACGCAGAATATGATTTGACTACAATCCCAGCGATGAAGCTCTTGCGTATATGTAGTGGTTTTGAAATTCCGGAAGCCTTTGATGCAGTTAACTTAATTGATCAGTTTATGCCTATGTTAATGGGGCAGATTGAAACTAAGTCTGCAGGAGAACAGGAAGCATTAGAGGGAATATTAGGTAAGGCTTCCGCAGGCATTCCCTTTATTATTGAATGCGATGATGTTACGATTTCTGGCAAGTTGAACGCAAAGTATCTCCGTGAGGAATACGCCAGCCTTGAAGACTATGCCGATCAAGATGTGTACATGCTCTGTAAGGTTGTTGGTATGGTGCGAAAAGATATGGTTGAAATCTTTGATCCGCTGAAAGACTTTATCCGCTTGCCGCGCACTATGCGTCGTCAGATGACAGCGAATGGAAGGTCTGTTGGACTTGATAAGATTTCCATTGAGGGCCCCGTCCTCAAGGTTGAAGTAATTGCCATCTATAAATAATCGAAGGAGGGAACTATGTCATGGCTATTATTCCAGACTTTTTTTTAAATGCAGTAGTCGCTCTTGGCATAGATGGGGGTGATGGAAAAAAGCACTGGATTGGAACGGGCTTTATCGTTGGACGAAAAGAAATTGACAATCCAAACCTTTCTACATATTACATCATCACCAATAAGCATGTTATTGAGCAACAAAAATATGTCTACATTCGTTTCAATTCGCTTGGAGGGGAGCTTGTTAAGGATTATCGAATTAGCCTATATGACAGCATGGGCGTGCCTATGTTCTCTGCGCATCCGCATGATAAAACAGATATAATAGCACTGCAAATTCTCCCGCAAACACTTATCAATGACAAATCTATTTGGGGAGCATTTGATCTTGCTGACCATGCCCTGACACTTGAGCAGATGCAAAATACCGGTGTTAACGAAGGAAGCCTCGTGTATGCCTTGGGGTTCCCTATGGATTTAGTCGCTCCAATCAAGGTTCCCATTTGTAGGCTTGGGTGTATTTCAAGAGTTACAGACGCATTCTTGTTAAAAAAGGGTACTCCAATATTTCTGGTCGATGCACAAACCTTCCCTGGAAATTCTGGTGGTCCTATCGTGAGCAGGCCGGAACATATATCTATTGGTGGAACGCCGAGCAATACCAGTGCAAACCTTATCGGTATTCTGAGCGCGTACATTCCCTACAGAGAAACGCTTTATAGCAGACAAACCGGGCGAGACCGTATGATTCAAGAAGAGAATAGCGGCCTCACTATTGTTCATCCCGTCGATCGTATCAAAGAGGTTGTGGAACTTGAATGGGCGAGAATAGAGACGCAGAAGAAGGCAGCGAACAATGTTGCAACTCTTCCTGCGCCACAAGCGACTAAGGAAGAGGTTGCTGTATGACACCAGAAATCAAACAGCGAATCGAGCAAATTTGCCGGGGTGAAGTTCCTGATGGGTATAAAAAAGGAAAGCTGGGAGTTGTGCCTGAAGAATGGGAGGAAACCTCATTTTCCACTCTTTTTACCAGCACAAGTGATTATACAGACGATTTGGAAAAGTATCCTCTGTACAGTCTTACAATAGAAGATGGGATTACCCCGAAAACGGAACGATATGAAAGAAGTCACCTTGTCAAAAAAGAGGACTCTTATAAGATTGTAAGGCCGAATGATTATGCTTACAACCCAATGAACCTTCGTTTTGGTGCGGTTGCCAGACATAAGGGAGATATGCCGGTTGCCGTTTCGGGGTACTACGATATTTTTACAACGGTACATGAAAGCGACTTGCCGTTTATGGATAGCTTTCTAACCTGTGGCCCTATGATCACCTACTACAATAGGGTCTCCACGGGATCATTGGTTGAGAAGCAGCGTGTTCATTTTTCTCAATTTTTAGAGTTCATGTTACCGTTGCCATCTATAAATGAGCGCACCAAGATTGCCACCATCCTCACTACCCAGGACAAAGTAATTGAGCTGAAAGAAAAGCGCCTTGCCGAAAAACAGCGGCAGAAAAAGTATCTCATGCAGCAGCTTTTGACCGGCAAAAAGCGCCTTCCGGGGTTTAGTGAAGAGTGGAAGATAAAACCATTAAAAAAGTTGACAGAAAAACAAAAAAAGAAAAACCATGGTTTTCAATATCGCCTCGTTCTATCTAACAGTGCTCAACATGGAATTGTATCTCAAGATCAAGAATTTGATAAAGAAATAGCAAACGAGGAACGAATTGATGGATACTATGTTGTTATTCCAGGTGCATTTGTTTACAACCCTCGAATTTCAGTCACCGCACCATGTGGCCCAATTAATGTGAATGAAACTGGTGAGACTGGCATTATGTCTCCACTCTACACAGTGTTCACCATTTCCTCGCCACAGATTAGTCAGGATTTCCTAAAATACTACTTTCAATCGTCTTGTTGGTACAAATATGTGAAGGGAGTTGCGAATTATGGAGCGCGGCATGATAGAATAAGTATTTCAGATGGCGATTTCTTTGATATGCCTATTCCCTTGCCGACAAAAGAGGAGCAAAATTATATTGCCAAAGTGCTTTCTGCCGCTGACCGTGAAATCGAGCTACTTCAGCAGGACATCGAACAGGAAAAACAAAAGAAAAAAGCCCTGATGCAGCTTTTGCTGACGGGTATTGTGAGGGTTAAATCATGAAACGCGATATGGAACTTTGCAGAAAAATACTCTTTAAAATTGAAGAAGACACAAGTGGACGCCCCATATCTGATTTGAAAATTGAAGGATATTCTGCGGAAGATATCAATTATAATTGTAAACTTTTATATCAGGAAGGATTTGTTGAAGATTATACCCCCTATTTTCGTAGTCAATATAGCGTGGGCCAATTGACATGGGAAGGACATGACTTTCTGGATAAAGTTCGTGAAGAAACTGTTTGGAATAGAATAAAAGAGGCAGTGGCTCAAAAAGGAGCGACTTTGACATTCGAAATTATTAAGAGTGTTGCACCTTCTATTATTTCATCTATGATAACTGGAATCTAACTTTCAGGTAACAGCGAGGCGGGATTTCCCGCCCCGCTATTCCTGCTTTTACTGATATTTCCGAAAGGAGGCAACCATGGACAAATCTCTGTACTTAGAAAAGAATGTCAGCCAGCAGCCGGCCATTGATCTGCTGCGGTCCATGGGCTATACCTACATATCACCTGAGGACTGCGAGGCGCAGAGAGGCAGCCGATACCATGTGCTGCTGAAAGACATCCTCCGAGGCCAGCTGCGGCGGCTCAACCGCTACGCCTTTGCCGGTGCGGAAAACGAGTTTTCCGCCGCCAACATCGAGCGTGCCATGGAAGATCTGGATGAGCCTTTAACTGACGGTCTGATCCGCTCCAGTGAAAAAATTTATGATGCCCTGTTGCTGGGCAAAAGCTATCCAGAGAGTGTAGGTGAGGGTAAAACCCTCAGTTTCAATCTGAAGTATATTGATTGGGAACATCTGGAGAACAACCTGTTCCATGTTACCGAGGAGTTTGCAGTAGACAGCCGGGACAAGCTTCACAATGCCCGGCCGGATATCGTGCTGTTTATCAACGGTATTCCCTTCGCTGTCATTGAGTGTAAAACGCCCCAGATCAGCGTAGAACAGGCCGTGGAGCAGAACATCCGTAACCAACAAAAGGAATACATCCCGCAACTTTACAAGTTTGCCCAGATCGTGATGGCGACCAATAAAAACGCTGTGAAGTATGCCACCACCGGCACGCCTAAGAAATTCTGGAATGTTTGGAAGGAACAAGACGCCACTTTTCAGGAAGAGGCACTGGCCCAGTATGTGAGTGACCGCACCCCAACTGAGCAGGATCGGAATTTGATTTCTCTGTTCAGCAAAGAACGGGTCATGGAACTGATCCGGTACTTTGTGCTCTTTGATGCCAATGTAAAGAAAATCTGCCGGTATCAGCAGTATTTCGCTATTAAAGAGATTATCAAGACCATTCAACAGTCAGACGAAAAGGGCAACCGTCAAAGTGGCGTTATCTGGCACACCCAGGGCAGCGGAAAAAGTCTGACCATGGTTATGCTGGCAAAATATATCTTGATGGAACTGTCCGACTGCAACCCGAAAGTAGTCGTTGTCACTGACCGCAAGGAACTGGATCGTCAGATTGCCGCCACCTTTGCTCACACCCGTCTTAATCCGGCCCGAGCCACCAGTGGACGGAATCTGGTAGAGCTGCTGAATAGCGGCAAGGCGGATGTGGTTACTACCATCATCAATAAGTTCAACACCGCTGAAAAAATGGAGCACAAGAATTTTTCACGGGATGTGTTTCTGCTGGTGGATGAAAGCCACCGCTCCAACTATGGTCTGCTGGCCACCAAAATGAGGGCGGTGTTCCCCAATGCCTGCTACATTGGCTTTACCGGTACTCCTTTGATGAAAAAAGAGAAGAACACCATGGCAAAGTTCGGTAAGCTGATCCACAAATATACCATCAAGGACGGTGTGGATGACGGAGCCATTGTGCCGCTCATTTACGAAGGCCGCTTTGTGGAACAGAATGTGGACGAGGCAAATATCGACCTCTGGTTCAAACAGACCACCAAACGGCTCACGGAAGCGCAGCGGGATGACCTTTCCCGGAAATGGAGCAGTATTCGCCGCCTGACCTCCACCGATGCCCGTATCAAGCGGATCGCTCTGGACATCAATGAGCACTTCATTGATGGGTACAAAGATACCGGCTTTAAGGCTATGCTGGCCACTAACTACAAGCGGGATGCGATTCGGTATCTGGAGTGCTTTGAGCAATTTGGGGATTTGAACTGTGCCGTGGTGATCTCACCGCCTGATCTGCGGGAAAGTGTAGACGATATAGACGAGGGTACCGACGATAAGGTCATTGCCTACTGGAATAAAATGATGAACCGCTACGGTGACGCAGATGCCTATGAAGAGGCAATGAAGAACCAGTTCTGCGCAGGGGACATCGATATTCTTATCGTGTGCAGTAAGCTGCTTACCGGTTTTGATGCCCCCATCTGCCAGGTGCTCTACATCGACAAAGAGTTGAAAGAACACGGCCTGCTCCAGGCCATTGCCCGCACCAATCGTCTGTATGAAGGCAAGGACTATGGCCTCATTGTGGACTACCGTGGACTGATTGAAAAGCTGGATACCGCTATGGATCTGTACAGTGGCGCCGGGCTGGAGAACTTTGACAGTGGAGACCTGAAGGGCGTCGTGGTGGATGTCATGTCGTCTGTGGCTGGCCTGCGAGAAGCCTATACTCGGTTGACAGAATTGTTTGCAGACTTGAAAAATCCACGCGACACCGAAGAAGTGGAAGTGTTTCTCGCTGACGATAAGAAGCGAGAGAACTTTTATAATCTCCTCTGTGCTTTTGGTAAAGCGTTGAATATGGTGCTGAATGCGGAACAGGCGTATGCAGCCATTCCGAAAGATGAATTGAAGCAGTATCAAAATACTTTTATCTTTTTCTCCAAGGTGCGCCGCAGCGTGAAAATCCGTTACTGTGATGCCATTGATAACCGGGAATATGAGCCGCTGATGCAAAATCTTTTGGATACGCACCTCTCCGTAGCTGGTCTGAAACAGATCACCAGCCCCATCGATATTCTGAACAAGGATGATTTTGAGCGGGAATTGGAGGAGTTGGGATCTCTTCGAGCAAAGGCAGATGCGATTACCAGCAAATTGACCCGCAGCATTAGCGAAAAGTATCAGGAGAATCCTGCCTATTACGACAGTTTCTCCAAGCGGATCAAGGACGCATTGGAGCAGTACAAGGAAAAGGTGATCTCTGAGGCTGAATATCTGGCAAAGATGCGTACCATTATGGAAGACTATCACGCCGGAAAGAGTACCGTGACCTATCCGGAATCCATTAAGAATAATGTTCATGCCCAAGCGTTTTACGGTGTCCTGTCAGCAGTATTCGACGAAGCGAAGGAAGCGGAAGTTTCTCCTGATTTTGTTGCGGAGATTGCGGAAGAGATTACAAAAATTGTGGCTAACCACAGTCAGGTGGATTGGACTAACAACAAAACAATCCACGACCGGATTTCGCAGGATATTGATGACCTTTTTTATGACTACGAGAAAGAACGGGGATTAAAACTGTCTTTTGACACCATTGATAAGATCATCGAAAATGTCAAAACAGTAGCACTTCGGAGGTTTTGACAGCAATGGCGCAGGAAAGAACCGTCGTATATGAAAACAACGAGATCCACTATCTGCTGGAGCAGAAGCAGGTAAAAAATCTCAATCTGCGGGTTCATAAGGACTGCATGGTTTATGTTTCAGCTAATCCAGATGTCTCAGCTGAAAAGGTTGACGATTTTGTAGTGAGCAAAGGGGGCTATATTCGCTCAGCACAAAGAAAGTTTCGTGAGATGGCGCAGTATGCCCCTCAACCCAAACAATATGTCAGTGGAGAAACTTTCTATCTGCTGGGCAGAGGGGTCCGCCTGAAAGTGGAGAAAAATGTGCGGGACACAATTTCCTCTGATGGGATTTATCTGCACCTTTGTGTGAAAGACACGGAAGACTTTACAAAAAAGCAAAAGATGGTGACCCGTTACCTGGATGAGCAGTGTCGATCCATTTTCGGTGAAATTATTTTGGAGACCTACCCCGTATTTCAAAAATATGGGGTGCCGATGCCAGAATTACGGATTCGGAATATGGAGACCCGATGGGGATCTTGTTTGGCCGAAAAGGGAGTTGTTACACTGAATAAGAGGCTGTTAGAGGCACCACGCAACTGTATCGAATATGTCGTGATGCACGAGTTCTGCCACTTCGTTCACCCAAATCATTCGAAGCAGTTCTATGCTTTCTTAACGATGCTGATGCCGGATTGGAAACAGCGGAAAGAAACCCTGGATAAAAGCGCAACTTTCTGGTTGTAAAATACCTGCAAAGAGCTGGCTATTTTCCTTAACCTGTGCTATTGTGTCTTGCTACAAGGAGGCGAGGCACATGAACGACACACTGAAATTGTTGTACGACAGATTCTATATCCCTCTGCCTATGGTGGAATTCGAACAGGAAGTAGAAACCTGCCACCGGCAGCTTATTGAGCGGTTGGACAAGCCAGAGCGGAAGTTGGTGCTGCAGATCATCGACGCCCAGAACCTGATGATAGAGCAACGCTCCGTGGACAGCTTTATCTGCGGATTCCGTCTGGCTTGGGAACTGGCATACGAACTGAATCATTTTGAAACGAACAGGCATCCATCTCCAGTGGAAGAAGCGGAGATGGATGCCTGATTCTATCTCTACTTAATGACAAGGGTGCCGCCCAGCCGATACCGGCACAGTCCAAAGCCTGTTTCAGATCGCTCTAAAATGGTCTCCGGGATTTGTTTCAGATACTTCCGCCCAAAGCTGGTGGTGCCGAAATATGCGTCAAAGTTGGCCACCGGCAGTACCACCCAGTCGGAGTCTTCCGGCTTGTTGGCGAGGTAGTAGGCTGCCAGTGTCTCAACCATCTCCGAGGGAACCCCTTTGGGCGTGAGCGTGCGAAATTGCTCCACCAGCGAGGGAGGAAGCTCTGGTTCCTCTTTTCGGAGTGGCCCCAGTTCCAGAGCTTGGGCCAGAAAGCTGTCAAACCGCAGGCCCCACTGCCCCTTGGTGGTGGGGGCGAACAGAGGGATCTGCATCTGGATTACCTTCTCCTGCCAGGCTCGGTCAAAGCCCTTCTCAATGGCAGCACACTTCTTCTGGGTACTGCTGGACACCTTCTCCGGGTTTTTCCGCACAAAGGCTGCCACCAGATGCACATGCCTATGAAACCACCCGCTGCCGTTTTCGTCCACAAGGCCGGGAAACTCCCCATGGAATTTTCTAAAATCACTGCCGAACTGCCACGCCTCCCGGGGCGTGGCTTTTTTGTTGTCCGGCACACTGCACCAGGCGCATAAGCCCCGCTTGGCATAGTCGATGCGCTCCCGGGGCGCTTCGGCGGGGCTGCCATCCTCATTATGAAACAGAAACCCTCTTGCCAGGATGGTCAGCACCCGGTTGAGTCCCTCGAAATCCAGGATGGTGTCGAAGGTAAAGCGGCCCAGGTAGGTGGTGTCCTGCTTGTTCCGAGCGGTGTAGCTTACCACACCGGTGTAGTCCTGAAACTCGTTCCACTCATTCAGCATGGTCTACCTCCAGAACATGTTCTTCAATGTGGTCCAGCAGCAGATCCCACAGCAGGTTCCGCTTGCCCAGGGCTACCACATAGGGCACCGCCAGGCTGGGCCAGATAATCTTATTCAGCAGCTTGCGGCAAACCTTGGACACCACGGCCCGCTCGTTGCCGCTGAAGGGGGCAGACAAACAGGCCTCCATCATCTTCTGGAAAGCCGGAGAATCCGTCGGTCGGCGGAGTTGCTTCCGTTCCCGGGCTACCTCCAGATCCTCGATGTCGCAGACCAGATCTCCCAGCATACGGAAGCCGCCGTGGCGGAAGTCGGTCAGCAAATCGTAGTAGTCGCCTCCCTCCGGCAGCCACTCCCGCAGGAATGTTTCTCTCTGTGCTTCTGTCATCAGGTGCCACTGCTGTTCCACAATCTCCTTTCGCAGAGCGGCGATACGCTCCGGGGAGAGCTGCTGGAAGAAGGCATACAGTTCGTCGCTGTCGCAGGCTTCTTCCTGTCCCCTGGCGTAGAGAATGCGGTCAATGTCCGTTTTCCGCTGCTGCCCCTTGGCAGGAGCGCGGCAGGCTCGGATGCGGGAGAGGCAGTGTTCGTAGTCCCACAGCAAGGCAGAAACAGAAGAAAGAATGTTCTCATTCAGCTGTTTCTTCCAACTTCGTTCCTGGGCGAAGGTGAATAGTTCGCTATCCTTCGCTGGTTTCTCCTGAATCTTGGGCGTGTTGCGCTCCAGCTGGCGGGCCAGCCAGGGTAGCCGCTCCACCGGGGAGTCCACCGTGTCCCAGTCGATCCTGGCAAAGAAGGCATCCAGACGCTCTCGGTGGGTGGGCTCATACCAGGCGCGGCGGCGCTCCTCCGCACGCTCCAACAGATATTTGTACTGGAGGAAAGGAGTGCGCTTTACATTCCGTCCGCCCAGAAATTCATCCAGGTTGGGCCGCACACCGGTCTTGGCCGCGTCGATCTCCAGTCCGCTGTAGATGGCCAGGGCCTCCAAGTCCCGGCGGCACCGCTTGCGCTCCTCCGGGTCGGCGTGGTCGTTGTAGGCGATGACGCTGCGGTCCAGCGCGGCATTGCAGATCTGTCCAATGCGGGCGGCAAAGGTGTTCTCCACCGTTTGAAACCGAGCCTGCCAGTCGTTGGCGTCGGACTTGGGTGCGAATAAGGATGGAATTTTCAGCAGGGGCAGGTTGGCGTTGTTGGAGAGCTGTTGATGGACATCATAATCATAGTTCCGCTTCACACAGCGGTTCAGGATAGGATCGGCAATGGTCTTGATGAGGTCGCCGTCGTAGTCCGCACCGCCCAGCCGCTCCGCTGCCAAACTGTCTGCAGACACCATGACCACATCGGTGAGGTGGCCCAGGTAGTGCTGACGCAGTGCGTCTCCCTCTGGGTACACGGACAGCTGCAATTCCTCGTTCCGGGCGATGTGGGGGTTGCGCAGAAGGGTGCAGCTGTCCTCATGGTCATAGGCTGCACCAGGAGCAAAGAAGCTGTCCTCAGCAAAGAAATCTCCCATCACCTGATTGCAGAAGTCCCGCTCACCGGGCAACTGGAACACACGGGGCGCAATTAACTGCCGCAGCAGTTCCAGAAGATCATCGGAGAGGAAGCGGTTGTCCCCTGGCACCAGCAACCGCCCAACGGCATATCCTCGGAGGATCTTCCGGGCCTGTCCGTCCAGCTGTTCCACGTAAATAGGCTCGCGGATAAACTTCGGATTTTTCTCCAGTACCCGGGCCATGATGTGCGCGCGGCTCCCCTTGGGCTGGCTCAGGCCCCGGCGAAAGTATTCCTGCTGATATGCTTCGTTGGCACGAAAGTTATAGTAGGCCGTCTCGGTGGCCTTGGTCAGCCACTGCCGGGAATCATCCTCCGGACTGTGATCCCAGCCTTCCGGCAGGTCGGCGGGGCGGAACTCCTCCGGCTGGATGGAGAGGGTGGAGAGAAATTGATAGTTGAGCTCCACCAGCTTCTCCGGCTCCGTCTTACTCAGGTTGGTGATGTATAGGGCGTGATTGTACTCCCGGAAGGCCTCCCAGTAATCCTCCCAGGTCATACCGTTCTCCCGCAGCCAGCCGTAGGCCTTGAACTGACTGCGGGTGAGAATGATGTCCACACTGCGGACAGGGTGCGCCTTGCCCCAGATATCCACGATGGTCTGGGAGCCGCTGCGCTTCAAAAAATCCTTGAAGTCCACCTGGTGGAGCATCCCCTTGATGTAGGGCATACGAATCTGGAAGGAGGTGTGGGTGTGGCTGCCGCAGCAGGCCTTGTCTACCACCTGGGCGTACTCCTTGGAGATGAGACCCACGCCGTCAAAGCAGGTGATGTCCAGATCTTCCAGTGTATCTGCCCGGTAGAAGGTTCCCGGCTCTCTGCCTTCCAGCAGGGTAATGACAGGGGCTCGCTCCACTCTCTTGGTTGGATTGTCTATGACGATGACCCGGTGATTTTTGTCAATGCGGATGCCGTCTATCCGGGTTCCACTGGAGAACATGAGACCATTGTAGGCGTAGAGTTTACTGAGTTGGCATCGGCCCGGTTCCATATTCAGCATGATCCGCTGGCGCATGGGCTCGTACAGTTCCGCCCGGATGAAGGAGAGGCGGGACTGGCGGCTCATGCTGGCGGAGCGCTCAAAGGCCACATAGCGGCAAGGGCCGCTGCCGAAGTCCAGGGTGATCCCCTCGGGGCGGAACATATCTCTGGCCTTCTCCCGGCGGGCCTGCTGCGTCTTTCCGGTTCCACGCCGGTCAAAGATCCCGGCGAAGTCCATATAGAACAGCACATCGGAAAGCGCTGTGACTTTCTCATCGCTACGCTCCCGCCAGCCTTTCCCGTGGAGTTGGTACATCAGCTGGTGGAACATGGCGCAGCTGTCCTGCTCGTGCTTGGCACCCGGTACCTTGCAGTGCTCGGTGGCACTGCGGTTCAGAGCAAAGGTGTAAACGCCGTCTTTCTCTGTGGCATAGCTCATCACTGCCCGGGCAGAGAGTTCGTAGATCTGATAGGTCGCCATTGGCTCACCTCCGTTTGCTCTATTCTACCACAAACCATTTCAAAATCAAAATGAATACTACTCCCACTTCTTTTGAGGTGGGAGCTTTTTGTATTCAAATTTTTGAAACGGAGGTACCAAACATGAACAACAAAATGAACCATCCCCTGATCACAGTGGACGGCAGAACCCTGATGGATCGTCCGCTGGAGCCGCCCAATTTTGTGGTGGATACCCTGATCTCTCAGGGTCTGCACATCCTGGCTGGCTCACCAAAGGTGGGCAAGTCCTGGCTTGCTCTGTGGCTGGCGGTGACAGTTGCCAAGGGAGAACCGGTCTGGAACATGACCACCAAGCAGGGCACCACCCTCTATCTCTGTCTGGAGGACTCCGTCCTCCGTATCCAGAACCGGCTCTTTGAGATCACCGAGGACGCGCCGGACAGCGTCCACTTCTGCACGGAGTGTGCGCTCATCGGTCAGGGGCTGGAGGAACAGGTAGAAGTGTTCCTCACCGCCCACCCCGATACCATGCTGGTCATCATCGATACCCTGCAGATGGTTCGTCCGATCCACGACGCCACCTACGCCAATGACTACCGGGATCTGTCTGTGCTGAAGCGGTTGGCGGACAAGCACGGCATTGCCATCCTGCTCATCCATCATCTGCGCAAGGAAAAGGCGGAAGATGTGTTCCACCGGATTTCCGGGACCACCGCTATCAGTGGTGCAGTGGATTCCAGCTTCACGCTGGTGGAAGAAAAGCGGGGTAGCGGCAGGGCCAGACTGACTTGCGTGGGCCGGGACATCGAATATCGGGAGCTGGAACTTCGACGCGGCGAGGAAAATGTGTGGGAGTTGGTTTCGGACAGCCGGATACAGCCGGAACTATTGGAGGGGCAAATCGTTGTTCTCCTCTCTGCATTTATGAGCAGCAGAACAACATTTATCGGCACTCCCACGGAGCTCTCCGAAAAGATCGACCCTGACAGAATCGAAGGGGTAACGCCCAAAAAGATTTCAAGGCTGATCCTGCAAAGCGTTGAGGCCCTAAGAAAAAACGGAATTCAGGCAATGGTGCGCCGCAGCAACGGAAAACGAGTGATTGAGCTGCGCCGTGCCGATAGTGCCGATTTGGAGGGCGCCGGAGAAATCGTCCCTATCGACCCTGTCGAGGCGCTGTGCGGTGATTTGCGGGCGGTTTCCAGGTGCGGCGAGTAAACTCCCGCAAAGCAAAAGAAACGCCGTGTTGGGCCGCTTGTGGCCGAAGGAGGAGCGCGGGTGTTCGGCGCGGGAGAATCACCTCCTTGGAGGTGGCCAGCATCGCGTTTGTCTGGTCACCGGCAAAGCCGCCGCCCGCCTTCCGCTTGTTTGCGGGGCGCTGCCCCACACCCCATTTTTATGAAAGACTGGAGGAAACGACATGAAAAAAGATATCAAATTCAGCACCCGGATGGCATCCGCAGACCGGGAGGCCATAAAGGAATTGGCGAAACGCTCCGGAATGTCCATGAGCGACTATGTGACAGCCTGCTGTCTGGGAAAGCAGGTTGTGGTCGTCGATGGAGTGAAAGAAGTGCTCAAAGAGCTGAAGTCAATCGGCAGAAATCTGAATCAACTCGTCACCCTGGCACATATGGGACGCATCACGGTAGTCAATCTGGACAGCGTACGCCAGGCATTCTCTGAACTCTGCGCCGCTGTCCGGTTGATTCTGGAACGAAAGCGGTGGTGAAAAATGGCGATCATCAGCTTCACTAACTACAAGCGAGGACAGACCACCGGATGCATGGGAGCCGTGATGCGGTACACCATGCAGAACAAGAAAACCGAGTGTGACGGTCAACAGTTGGTCACAGGCATCAACTGCCAGCTGGAATCTGTCTACGCGGACTTCATGACCACCAAGCGGCTGCATCACAAAACCGACGGTGTGCTGTTCTACCACATGGTGCAGAGCTTTCCAAAAGGCGAAGCGGTCGATCCGGTCGCCGCTCATGCGGCGGCACTGAAGCTGGCCGAGTACTATGAGGGCTATGAAGTTCTGGTCTGCACCCACACAGACCGGGAACACATTCATTCCCACTTTCTCATCAACTCCGTCAACTTCGATACTGGGAAGAAACTGCACATCGCAAAGGAGCAGCTCCAGGAACTGCGGCAGCGCAACGATCAAGTCTGCATGGAGTTTTCTCTCCCTGTGTTCAACCCCACGAACAGGAAAGAGAAGACCAAGACGATGTCCATCGGCGAGTATCACACGGCCGCCCGTGGCCAGAGTAAAAAACTGCAGCTCATGAACATCATCAACGACTGTATGCGCCACGCCTCTAACCGTGAGGAGTTTATTGCGCTGATGGAGAGCGAGGGCTACAAGGTACGCTGGGAAACCTCCCGGCGGAATATCACCTACACCACACCCAGCGGCTGGCAGTGCCGTGACCGCCTGCTGTTCGGGGACAAATATTTGAAGGAGAATATGGAATATGAATTCAGGATCAGAGAAGAAGTTATCTATGGACGAGCTGTTGGAAAAGAACCGACCTGCGCAGATGGTGCAGACTACGCAGCCTCCGGCGCAGGAGCTGATACCGCCTCCCGAAGACCATCCTACGAAAGCGGAGTGGGAGGAACTGCTGAGCAGCCTCTGTACGCTGGGGTACCACACCGAGAGACAGACCGGTTATCTGAAGAAGGTCAACGAACTGCTGACGCAGTTCCCGACCCGGACGCAGATGGACGAGCTGCTGAAAGCGGTGAAGCATCTGGAGCAGATGAGCGAACAGGCTGGGAAGCGGAACGAGAAGCGTTTTTCTCTGCCCGGCATCAGACTGCCCAGACTGAGTCTGCCGGACATTCCATGGACCAGTCTGCTGTTGGGACTGGCGGCCCTGGCGCTGACTGGGCTGGTGCTGTGGGTGGTATGGTCCAGCTTGGCCACGCTCTGGAGCGTGGCGAGGGGCCTGCTCCCGTGAGGGACGCCACCACCACGCACTACCACGCAGACAGCAAGGCACTTCGAAAGGAACGGCAAAAGAAAATCGCCCAAGGCCACGCCGAGGACGACCACGAAGAAGAACAAACTTGGCAGCAGACCATGTAAAGGAGGATGATCACATGAGTTATCAGCAGGCAATGTATGATCGGGAGCATCCCCGATACTCTGAGCCGACAGAATATATCACGATGGAAGTGGACGGACTGATTGTTGCCCTACGCTTCAAAAACGCCGTTACACAGCCTGACACAGTATCTGCAATTGAGCAGACGCTGTTGATGGCGCAGGACTTTGAAAATCTGAACAAGCCCGCTTGATTCAGTAGACTTTTTACCAGTGGTGTGGGATACTGTGTGTGCATATGAACCTTGCTACGAAAATAAGTAGCGAGGGCGTGAACCTTGACAAACAGGCTTTCAACGCCTCATGAAAAACCATCGCAGCACAAAAAGCGGCAGGCCAAAACCTGTCGCCGGCCGAAGTA
>NZ_NFHC01000017.1:0-81260 GCF_002161245.1 Flavonifractor sp. An9 | reverse complement strand
GCCTACGCCCACGCCCACGCCGGAGCCCACACCCACCCCGCTGCCCCTGGAGGGGGCGGTGATCTGCGTGGACCCCGGCCACTGCGTCACTCCGCTGACCGGCACAGGCCAGCGGGAGCTGGTCTCTCCGCTGTCCGATGAGACCAAGTACCTCTTCGGCGGCGGAACCGCCGGAGCCAACCAGACCGAGGAGCAGCTCAACCTGGCGGTGGGGCTCCAGCTCCGGGATGCCCTGGAGGCCCTGGGAGCCGAGGTAGTGATGACCCGGGAGGTGTCCGAGATCACCCTGGGCGGCATCGACCGGTGTAAGATTGCCCAGGAGGCGGGGGCCGACGTACATATCAGCATCCACGCCAACGGCTGGACCGACCCGGACTATAACGGGGCCATGGTGCTGGTGCCCTACGGGGACCTGCTGGGTACCCCCTCCATCGTGGAGGAGAGCGCCCGGCTGGGAGAGCTGATGATCGAGGCGGTGTGCGAGCATACGGGAGCCAAGAACCTGGGCACCGTCCAGCGCTCCGACCTGACCGCCTTTAACTTCTCCACCATCCCCTGCGTGTTCATTGAGATGGGCTTTATGACCAATCCCCGGGAGGACGCCCTTATGGAGACCCCGGAGTATCAAGCCAAGATCGTGGACGGCATGGTGGAATCCCTGTTGGCCTGGTACGGCGTAGAGGAATAAAACAAAAAAGGACCCGGAGCCATGCTCCGGGTCCTTTTTTGTCGTATGGGTTTGGGTGATTAGTAAGCCACGCCCCAGTACACCATGTGCTTGGCGGGCTTGCCGCAGACGGGGCACACGTCGCCCAGGTGCTCCTGCTCCAGGGGGATGCAGCGGGAGGACACGCCGGCGATCTCCTTCATCTTGAGCTCGCAGGCCTCGTCGCCGCACCACATGGTCTTGGCAAAGCCGCCCTGGGTGGACATCTTCTCCTTGACCTCCTCCACGGTGGAGCAGGCATAGGTGTTCTCGTCCAGGTTCTTCTTGGCCTTGTCGTACAGGCCCTGCTGCACCGCGTCCAGCATAGTCTGGACGGTCTCCTCGATGTTGTCCAGGGAAACGAAGCTCTTCTCGCCGTTGTCCCGGCGGACCAGCACGCACTGGTTCTTCTCCATGTCCTTGGGACCCATCTCCAGACGCAGGGGCACGCCCTTCATCTCGTACTCGGCGAACTTCCAGCCGGCGGACTGCTTGGAGGCGTCCATCTTCACCCGGATACCGGCGGCCTTCAGGCGGTTCATGACGGCCTCGTTGGCCTCGATGACGCCCTCCTTGTGCTGGGCCACGGGGATGATGATGACCTGGGTGGGGGCGATGCGGGGGGGCAGCACCAGACCGTTGTTGTCGCCGTGGGTCATGATGACGCCGCCGATGAGGCGGGTGGACACGCCCCAGGAGGTCTGGAAGGGGTGGTGGGGCTTGTTGTCCTCACCGGTAAAGGTGATGTCGAAGGCGGTGGCGAAGCCGTCGCCGAAGTAGTGGGAGGTGCCGGCCTGGAGGGCCTTCTTGTCGTGCATCATGCACTCCACGGTGTAGGTGGCCTCGGCGCCGGAGAACTTCTCCTTGTCGGTCTTGCGGCCCTTCACCACGGGCATGGCCAGATAGTTCTCGCAGAAGTCAGCGTAGATGTTGAACATCTGCTCGGTCTCGGCAATGGCCTCCTCGGCGGTGGCGTGCATGGTGTGGCCCTCCTGCCACAGGAACTCCCGGTGACGCAGGAAGGGGCGGGAGGTCTTTTCCCACCGCAGCACGGAGCACCACTGGTTGTACAGCTTGGGCAAGTCCCGGTGGGAGTGGATGATGTTCTTGTAGTGTTCACAGAACAGGGTCTCGCTGGTGGGCCGGATGCAGTAGCGCTCCTCCAGCTTCTCAGAGCCGCCCATGGTCACCCAGGCGCACTCGGGGGCGAAGCCCTCCACGTGATCCTTCTCCTTCTGGAGCAGGGACTCGGGGATGAGCAGGGGGAGGTACACGTTCTCGTGGCCGGTCTCCTTGAACTTCTCATCCAGAATCTTCTGGAAGTTTTCCCAGATGGCGTAGCCGTAGGGGCGGTAGATGAACACGCCCTTGATGGAGGAGTAGTCGATGAGCTCCGCCTTCTTACACACGTCGGTGAACCACTTGGCGAAGTCCACCTCCATATCGGTGATCTGTTCCACCTGCTTTTTGTCCTGTGCCATATCTATCTCAATCCTTTTTTATCAAAATACGCATGGGTGCTACTTATTTTATCCATTTGAGGCCCAAAAGTCAAGTCAAGTATAGGGCCCGGCGCATAAAAGCCGGGCTTTAACGAATTAAGCGCTCCAGGCCGAGGCTTCGGAGGGAAAGATAGTGTGAAAGAAAACCGTCAGGGTTGTCTTTCGCGTCCAGTCAATAACGCCCCGATTTGTCAAAACAGTTTGACAAATCGGGGCCCGGCTCAGATGAGCCGGGCCCCGCAAGATTTGAACAATTACAGTTTGACCACCAGGGTGGCAACGAATAGATTGCCGGAGTACTGTCCGTACAGCTGGACCCGGTCCCCGGCCGCCAGCTTGCTCAGGCTGGTGGAGGAGCCGGAAATGGTAACGAAGCTGGCGTCCTCCACATCCACGGTGAGGGGAGTGCCGTCCTCCAGGCTGATCATCAGAGTGTCGTCCTTGGTGTTGACCACCAGCACCGAGCCGGTGATCTGGGTGGAAGAGGAGGAGCTGCCGGTGACCTCAATGGCCACGATCTCGTCCCCGCTGAGAGTCAGATCCACCGCATCGTTGGGCTTGAGGGAGTAGAGGGAGATGACGGAGCCCTTCTGGGTCACCGACACGCCCTCGGACACCTGGTAGGTGTCGGTGGAGCCGTCGGAGAAGCGCACGTCGATGCTGACGCCGGTGGTGTCCTGGATCACCCGGGTGATGGTGCCGGACAGGGTGGCGTTCTGAGAGGTGGCCTCGATCTCATACACCTCGTTGTAGCGGACGGTGACGGTGACGCTGTCGCCGCTGCGCAGCTTGTCAATGGAGCTGGTCTTGCCGTCCCGCTCAATGTCGGGCAGGTTGGTCAGATCAATGGAGAAGGTAGCGGTAGTGCCCTGGGGGGTGCGCACCGCCAGGGTGGTGGGGCTGGCGTAGGTGATGCTCTCAATCACGCCCTGGGTGGTGGTGGAAGCGGGGTAGGTGTCCAGCAGCACCACCTGGTCGCCGGAGATCTGAAGGGTGGCAAAGTTGTTGCGGGACACCTCCTTGACGGTGATCTCCTCTCCGTCATAGCGGGCGATGGCGTTGCTTGCGATGGGGTAGGTGCGGGAGCGGCCGGTGAGGCTGTCCTCCACGGTGATCTCGTAGGGGTCCTTGGTGAAGCTGATGCTCTTGATGGGGCCCTGGACATAGTCGGACACGGTATCCACCGCGGCGCTCACCACGGTGCCGGCGTTGTCGTTGGACACCCGCAGGCTCACATGATCCCCCTTGTTGGACACGGAGATGGAGCCGGCCTTGCCGTTGACGGTGACGGCGGCGCCGGACACCAGGGTGTACTGGGCGCGCTGGCCGTCAAAGGCGGAGACGGTAATGGTCTGGCCGCCGGACGTGTTCTCCACGCTGGTGAGGAAGCCCTCGGCGGAACGGGTGCCGCCGGACAGCTTCAGCTCGGCCAGGTGGCCCATGCCGTCCACCCAGCACTGGGCCTGGGTATAACCGGCGTCGGGCTCGATCAGGGAGGGATCGCCCACCAGCTGGCCCACCTGGACTCTGGTAAAGCGGTCAATGTCCAGCCGCTTGCTGGTGCCGCTGACACTGATGGTGATGCTGTCCTGGGATACCTCAGTGATGCTGCCGCTGAGGCTGGTCAGGGTCCCGCCCAGACGGACCGCCTGAGCCGCCCCCTTGTCGTCCAGGTTCACCCGGACATACTGGCCCGCACGCAGGGAGTTGGGGGTGGTGCGGATGTTGTTTTCATAGATGGGCACGTTGGCGGGCACGGAAATGCCAAAGGTATCGGTCAGATTGCCGGTGATGGTGAGCAGGGTGGCGCCGTTGCTGGTGGAGCTCACCGCGTCGATGACGCCGCCCACCCACTGGTAGTCGGTGTAGGCGGGCAGCTCGGCATAGATGCCCTGCTCATCCATAAAGTCGATGGCACGGCGGAGCATGGTGGCCATTTCCGCCCGGGTCAGGCTGCCCTGGGGCATAAACTGGTTGGCGGTGTTGCCCTGGACGATGCCATATGTATTGAGCAGATACACATAGGGCCGCAGCGCCTGGGAGATGGAGGCGGTGTCAGCAAAGCTCATGGAATAATTGGTCAGGTTTTTGGCCATGGGCTCCAGCTGCATGGCCCGCACCAGATACATGGAGAGGCTCTCCCGGGTGATGGACTTGAGCAGCGCACCGGAGGAGCACATGGCCTCCAGCTCGGTGACGCTGATGATGCCGGTCTCCAGACAGACGGCCATTTCTTCCTCCGCCCAGCTGTAGACGTTCTCAGGCAGGATCTCCTTCAGCTGGTCGGCCCGGTCGGCGGCGATCTGCTTTTTATCCGCGGCGGACACGCCGGTGGCCCGGGAGCAGAACAGCAGAGCCTCGCAGGCAGTCATCTTCTGAGCGGGGGCGAAGGTGGTGGCGCTGGTACCCTTCACGATGCCCAGGCCGGCCAGGTACTCCACGTCCTCCTGGGCCCAGTGGCCCTGCATATCGGTAAAGCTCACTGCCCCGGCGGGTACCACCAGCAGAGACAGCGTCAGAACCACCGCCAGCCAAAGGGCTGCAAATCGCTTTGCTTTCATACATTTCCCTCCGTTGCCGTATAGGTTTCCATAATTAGACGCCTTCATTATACTGTCTCCCTTTAAAAAAAGCAACCTGTAAATCCCGCAGCCTTCCCCCCCGTATAATCTACATTTGTATTTTATCTTGACAAGTGTAGCGTAAAGTGGTATGCTGTTCCGGCCAACGAAAGGAGGAGTCCCTGTGGAGGAGAAACGAGAGGAGAATCTGGACCTGCGTCAGCGCAAGACCCGGCGGCAGCTGACTCAGGCTCTGGTGGAACTGATGGAGGAGCGGCCCTTTCAGGAGCTGTCGGTGACCGATATCTGCCGGCGGGCTATGGTCCACCGCACCACCTTCTATGCCCATTTTACCGACAAACAGGAGCTGCTCCATTATCTGCTGACCCAACTGGAGCGGGAGTGTATTCGGGCCTGCATCCCCCAGGACGCCCCCACCCCCAGGGAGTTTTTCCTGGAGGCGGCCCGCAACACCCTGGCCTTTTTTAAGGAGAGACGGGCCCTGTACCGGGCCTGCCTGGAGAGCGGCGCCGATACCCAGACCCGGCTGCTGGAGGACGCGGCGGCCGATGAACTGTGCGCCCGGATGAGCCGCCCGCCCTTCCCTGACGCCCTGCCGGGGGTGGACCCCCAGATCGCCGCCCGCTTCTATGTGGGCGCTATGCTGTCCCTGCTGCGCTGGTGGCTGATCAGCCCCGACCCGGTGCCGGAGGAGGTCCTGCTGGACCATCTGGCCCGCTTTATCCCCAACCATTGAGAGGAATCTGCCTATGGTAACGGACAAAAAAACCGAGACACCCATGACCAAACTGGCCCGCTTTATTGTGGACAAACGGAAGGCCTTCTTTCTGGTCTTTATTGCCGCCCTCATCTTTTGCGGGGCTTCCATCAATAAGGTACAGATCAACAACGACATCACCTCCTATCTGCCGCCGGAAACCGAGACCCGGCGGGGCCTGACCCTGATGGAGGAGCAATTTGTCACCCTGGGCACCGCCGACGTGATGGTGTCCAACGTGACCTACGACACCGCCGCCGCCCTGGCCGAACGGCTGAAGGGGGTGGAGGGGGTGTCGGAGGTGGCCTTTGACGACACCGCCGACCACTACAAGGACTCCGCCGCCCTCTTCTCCATCTCCTTTGAGGGGGAGACCGGGGATGAGGAGACAGTGGCGGCCCTCCACCGGGTGGAGGATCTGCTGGAGGGGTACGACGTATCCCTGTCCACCGAGGTGGGCCGGGACACCTCCGCCTCCCTGCGGCAGGAGATGACCGTCATCCTGGCCATCGCCGCCGCCGTGATTGTGGTGGTGCTGCTTTTTACCTCCAAGAGTTATATGGAGGTGCCCGTCTACCTCATCGTGTTTGTGGCGGCGGCGGTGCTCAACATGGGCACCAACTTCATCTTCGGCACCATCTCCTTTATTACCAACTCCATCGCCGTGGTGCTCCAGCTGGCTCTGGCCATCGACTACGCCATCATTTTCTGCCACCGGTACATGGAGGAGCGGGACAACGGCCTGGATGCCCGGGAGGCGGACATTGCCGCCCTGAGCAAGGCCATTGTGGAGATCTCTTCCTCCAGCCTGACCACCATCTCCGGCCTGGTGGCTCTGATGCTCATGCAGCTGCGCATCGGCTTTGATATGGGTATCGTGCTGGCCAAGGGCATCGTATGCTCCATGCTGTGCGTCTTTCTGCTGATGCCCGGCCTGCTGATGGTGTTCCAGGGGCCCATCGACCGCACCCGCCACAAAAATCTGGTGCCCAAGATCAACTTCTGGGGCAAAGGGGTGGTCAAGCTGCGCTTTGTGCTCCCCCCCATCTTTCTGGTGGTGGTCATTGCCGGGGCGATTCTGTCCAGCCACTGCGCCTACGTTTTTGACACCAACAACGCCGATTTTTCCAACAAGCCAGACTGGCAGCTGGCTGCCGAAAAGGTGACCGATACCTTTGGCAAGAAGAATACCATCGCCATGCTGGTGCCCCGGGGGGACTATCAAAAGGAGGGCCGCATCCTGGAGCGGGTGGAGGCCCTGCCCCAGGTGACCCAGGTCACCGGCCTTGCCAACATCGAGGTGGAACCGGGCCGGATGCTCACCGACGATATCACCCCCCGGCAGTTTGCCGAGCTGGCCGGGGTGGACGTGGAGCTGGCCCGGCTGCTCTTCCAGGCCTACGGCCTGAGTGTGGAGGAGTACGGCTCCATCTTCCAGAACCCGGACGACTACTCGGTGCCTCTGCTGGATATCTTCCAGTTCCTGCTGGAGCAGAAGGACAAGGGCGTGGTGAGCCTCACCGGCGACCAGGCCCAAAAGGTGGAGGATTTGCAGGAGCAGCTGGACGTGGGACTCAAGCAGCTCCAGGGTACGGAGTGGTCCCGGCTGGTCTTTGTGGCTGACGTGCCCACCGAGGGGGACGACACCTACGCCCTGCTGGATGAGATCCGCGCCATCGGTGAGGACTACTATAACGACGTGGTGCTGGTGGGCAACTCCACCAACGCCTTTGATCTGGCCAGCTCCTTCTCCGGCGACAACCTGAAGATCAGCGTACTCACCGCCCTCTTCGTTGTGGTGATCCTGCTGTTCACCTTCAAGTCCGCCGGTCTGCCGGTGCTGCTGGTGCTCACCATCCAGGGCTCCATCTGGATCAACTTCTCCTTCCCGGTACTCACCGGCACCAATCTGTTTTTCCTCAGCTACCTGGTGGTCAGCTCCATCCAGATGGGCGCTACCATCGACTACGCCATCGTCATCACCAACCGCTATCTGGAGCTGAAGACCCGCATGGAGCCCCGGAAGGCGGTGGTGGAGGCCCTGAGCCAGAGCTTCCCCACCATCCTCACTTCGGGCACCATCATGGCGGTGGCCGGCTTCCTCATCGGCGGCATCTCCACCGATGCCACCATCGGCTCGGTGGGCCTCACCCTGGGCCGGGGCACCGTCACCTCCATCTTCCTGGTGATGACCGTGCTGCCCCAGCTGCTGCTGTTGGGCGACGCCATCATCGAGCGCACCGCCATCTCCCTCAACCGGGACCGGTCCAAGCGGTTCAACAAGGGCACCATGCGGCTGGACGGTCACGTCCGGGGCCATGTATCCGGCTTTGTGGACGGCGAATTCAAGGGGGTCATCCACGGCAGTGTGGACGCCCTCATTGAGAGCAAGTATCAGGAGCTCCAAATCGAGGAGCAGGAACAGGAGGATCAGCCATGAAGCACAACAGACCCGTAACCGCCCTGCTGCTGGCGGCCGCCCTCCTCTGCTCTCTCCTGCTTCCCGCCCGGGCGGCGGGCACGGTGACCATCGGGGACGAGTCCGCCTTCCTGGACTTTGCCCGCAGCTGTACCAAGGATACCTGGTCGGTAGGGGTGACGGCGGAGCTGACCGCCGACCTGGACCTCAGCGGCACAGACTTTACCTCCATTCCCATCTTCCAGGGTACCTTCCACGGCAATGGCCATACCATCACCGGCCTGTCCTTCTCCGACAAAGGGTCCAAGGTGGGCCTCTTCCGCACCCTTACCGAGAGCGCAGTGGTGGAGGACCTGACGGTGGAGGGCACCCTCACACCCGGCGGCACCGGAGGCCAGGTGGGTCTGGTGGCCGGAGAGAACTACGGCGCCGTGCGTAACTGTACCGTCAAGGGCTCGGTCTCCGGTCAGGAGGATGTGGGCGGCGTGGTAGGCCTCAACGGGGAGAGCGGCACCGTGACGGACTGCTCCAACCAGGCCGCAATCTCCGCCCCCAGCAACGCCGGCGGCATCGCCGGGCAGAATCTGGGTACCATCACCGGCTGCACCAACGCCGGGGAGATCAATACCGCCTCCGATCAGGATATACCCTCCAACTCCGGCGGCATCGCCGGGCTGTCCCGGGGCAACATTGACGGCTGCTCCAATTCCGGAACTGTGGGCTATCAGCACTTGGGCTACAACACCGGCGGCATTGCCGGGCTCCAGTCCGGCTCCATCACCAACTGCTCCAATACCGGACATATTCTGGGCCGGAAGGACGTGGGGGGCATCGTGGGCCAGTTCGAACCCAATGTGGAGGTGCGCTACGGCGACTCTCCCGCCGACAGCCTCAACGACAGTCTGGGGGTCCTCTTTGATGAGATGGAGGGCTTTGCCGACCAGCTCAGCGGCATGGTGGGCCAGGGAGTGGAGGACGCCCAGGTCATCCATGAGGCGGTGGGCCAGATCCGGGACCGGGCTCAGCAGGCCGGGGACCAGGGCCTTAGCGACTACAGCGATATGACCGACCAGTTGGACAGCCATGCCGCCGCCCTGGGGGATGCCCTGGACGGCCTCCGGGGCCATGTGGATACCTTTTCCAATGAGGCCGGGGACGACCTGGACGATCTGCTGGACGGCACCGCCCAGCTGCGCCGCAGCCTGAGCAAGATGCTGGACAGCGCCGACAGCGCCCTGGTGGAAGGGGTGGAGGCCCTGGATGATGCCGCCGAAGGCATTGAGAAGCAGGCCAATACCATCCGCACCCACCTCCAGGCCATGTCCCGTGAGCTGGACAGCCTGGGCAGCTATCTCACCCAGGTGACCGACTGCCTGAAAAAGCTGGACCTAAAGGGAGCCCTGGCAGTACCCTTCCCCAGCGTGGACCCGGCGGGACACCTGTCCGCCATCTCCAAGGCCCTGGGCAAGCTGCCCGGCCTGGTCAGCGACCTCACCGGCCGGTGGGAAACGCTGAGCCACGATACCTCAAAAGAGATGGAGGAGGCGCGGAAGGACGCGGATCAGGCTGCCAAGGCCATCCACAGCGCCGCCAGCCATCTGGTGGGGGCGGGCAGCGCCCTGTCCAAGGACAGTAAGAAGGATCTGGACGCCGTCAGCAACGAGGCCTCCGCCATTCGTACCCTGCTGAAGGACTATTCCGACCAGCTGGGGGAGCAGACCCAGGCGGCGGCAGACGATATCGGGGACCAGCTGGATGTGATCGAGCACCGGGTGGACCAGATGACCCAGGCCGCCGGGGCGGACAACACCGCCCTCCACGCCTCCGCCCAGCGGGTGATCGGGGCTCTGGACCAGGTGCGTCAGGCCATCTACGACATGGGCCGGGAGCCCAAACTCACCACCCAGGACCTTTCGGGGGACATTACAGAAGGCCCCGGCCTGGTCATGGCCTGTACCGCCGCCTGCACCGTGGAGGGTGACTCCAACGTGGGCGGCATTGTGGGGGCCGTGGGGGCCGAGGTGGGGGACGACCCCGAGGCTACCTTTGACATGGAGGACATCAAACTGCTCTCCGACGTGTACGCCACCCTGCGGGCGGCAGTGCGGCAGTGCCGCTTTGACGGCGCCGTTACCGTGAGAAACGACTGCGGCGGCGGCATCGCCGGTCGGTGTACCACCGGCTCCATCCTGGACTGCGCCGCCCGGGGCACGGTGGAGACGGGCACCGACTACTGCGGCGGCATTGCGGGCCGCACCGGCGGTTCGGTGATCCGGTGCGCCGCCCTGGTGGATCTGGACGGCGGCAGCTGGCTGGGCGGCATCGCCGGTCTGGGCGGCACCCTCACCGACTGCCGGGCCATGGTGCGGGCCCAGGGAGACGGGGAGTACCGGGGGGCCATTGCCGGTCAGTCCGACGATCCCCTCACCGGCAACCGCTACCTGCTGGAGGAGCTGGCGGGGCTGGACGGGGTGGATGTGGCCGGTCAGGCGGAGGGGCTGGAGTTTGACGCCTTCTCGGTGCTGAGCGGCATCCCCGAGGACTTCCTCACCTTCTCCTACCGCTTTGTGGCCGACGGCAAGACTGTGGCCGAGATCCCCTTTGCCTACGGGGACGACCTGGACCAGAGCCTGGTGCCAGAGCCGCCTGCCCGGTACGGGGAGTATGGCGTGTGGCCCGACTTCCCGGTCAAGGGGCTGACCCGGTCCATGGTGCTGGAGGCCCAGTTTACCCAGCCTACCGCCACCCTCTCCTCCGGCGAGGAGCATCCCGCCCTGCTGGTGGAGGGCACTTTTGAGCCAGGCGCTGGTCTGAAGGCGGAAGGGCTGACCGAGCTGCCCGACCTGTCGGGCTACCGGAGCGTGGAGGGCTGGTCCTATACCGTGGAAGGCAGCCAGGGAGATACGGTGACCCTCCGGCTGCGGGCGGCGGACGCCGATCACCCGGCGGCGGCCATCCTGCAGTCCGACGGCAGCTGGCAGGTGGTGAAGGCCAGCCAGGACGGCAGCTATCTGGTCTTTGACGGCCCGGCCAGCGGGCAGGTGGTGCTGCTGGACCGCACCACGCCCAATGTTTTGCCTGTGGTGCTGCTGTGCTGCGCCGGGGCGGCTGTGCTGCTCATCGCGGCGCTGGCAATCCATCGGAGAAAAAAGCGGAAAACCATCCCGGCATAAAAAACAGGCCCCGGAACCCTGCGGTTCCGGGGCCTGTTGTATTTAGCATAAAACACCGCCCCCGGCACGCCGGGGGCGGTGTTGTTCTTATGATCAGGCCTTTTTCTTGGAGGCCTCGCGCATCCGGGCCGCATGGTCCAGCAGGCGCTTACGCAGACGCAGGGACTGGGGGGTGACCTCCAGCAGCTCGTCGTCGGCCAGGAACTCCAGACACTGCTCCAGAGACATCTGGCGGGGGGGAGTGAGGCGCAGGGCGTCGTCAGAGCCGGAGGCACGCATATTGGTCAGCTGCTTCTTCTTGCAGACGTTGACGCTGATGTCCTCCTGCTTGGGGGTCTCGCCCACCACCATGCCGGCATAGACGGGCACGCCGGCGCCGATGAAGAGCACGCCGCGCTCCTGGGCGTTGAACAGGCCGTAGGTCACGCTCTCGCCGGTCTCGAAGGACACCAGAGAGCCGGAGTTGCGGCGCTGGATCTCGCCCTTCATGGGGGCGTAGCACTCAAAGACGGAGGCCATGATGCCCTCGCCCTTGGTGTCGGTGAGGAACTCGTTGCGGTAGCCGAACAGGCCGCGGGAGGGCACCAGGAACTCGATCTTCATACGCTCGCCCACGGGGGTCATCTCCAGCAGGTCGCCCTTGCGGGAGCCGATTTTCTCGATGACGGCGCCCACGCTGTCGGAGGGCACGTCCACCACCAGGCGCTCGATGGGCTCGCACTTCTTGCCGTCGATCTCCTGGAAGAGCACACGGGGGGGAGACACCTGGAACTCGTAACCCTCACGGCGCATGGTCTCGATGAGGATGGACAGGCTCATCTCGCCGCGGCCGGCCACGTTGAAGGCGTCGGTGGAGTCGGTCTCGGTGACCCGCAGGGACACGTCCTTCATGGTCTCCCGGAACAGACGCTCACGCAGCTGGCGGGAGGTGACGAACTTGCCCTCCTTGCCGGCGAAGGGGGAGTCGTTGACGGAGAAGGTCATCTCGATGGTGGGGGCGGAGATCTTGACGAACTCGATGGGCTCCACTGCGTCGGGGGCGCAGATGGTGTCGCCGATGGTGATCTCGCCGATGCCGCTCATGGCGATGATGTTGCCGGCGTCGGCCTCGGTGACGGGCACCTTGCCCAGACCGTCAAACTGGTACAGAGCGGTGGCCTTGGCCTTCTTGGGAACGGCGTCGGGGTCGTGGTAGTTGCACACCACGATCTCCTGGTTCTGCTTCACGGTGCCCCGCTCAATGCGGCCAATGGCGATCCGGCCCACGAACTCGTTGTAGTCGATGGAGGACACCAGCATCTGGAAGGGAGCGTCCACATCGGCCTCGGGGGCGGGGATATAGTTGACGATGGTCTCGAACAGGGGCACCAGGTCGGTACCGGGCTGGTCGGGGGAGTAGGAGGCGGTGCCCTGACGGCCGGAGCAGAACAGGGTGGGGGACTCAAACTGCTCGTCGGTGGCGTTCAGGTCCAGCAGCAGCTCCAGCACCTCGTCCATGACCTCGTGGATGCGCTGGTCGGGGCGGTCGATCTTGTTGACCACCACGATGACCTTGTGGCCCAGCTCCAGGGCCTTGGACAGCACGAAGCGGGTCTGGGGCATGGGGCCCTCAGCGGCGTCCACCAGCAGGATGACGCCGTTGACCATCTTCAGGATACGCTCCACCTCGCCGCCGAAGTCGGCGTGGCCCGGGGTGTCCACGATGTTGATCTTCACGTCCTTGTAGTGGACAGCGGTGTTCTTGGCCAGAATGGTGATGCCGCGCTCACGCTCCAGGTCGTTGGAGTCCATGACGCGCTCCACCGTGGCCTGGTTCTCACGGTAGATGCCGCCCTGCTTGAGCATTTCGTCCACCAGGGTGGTCTTGCCATGGTCGACGTGGGCGATGATGGCTACGTTGCGTAATTTCTCGTTCTGCATATTCCTTCTCCTTCAGCGGCGGGGCGTCCATCCTCCGCCGCATAAGATCATAATCAGCTCGACTCTTAATTATACTGCATACCTTACGGGCCATGCAACAGCTTTCCGCAAAAAAACCAACAAAAACCCGCATCTTTCCCGCCCTCAGCGTTGACACCGCCCGGAAATTGGGTTACAATAATGCGGCATAGGCGGATTTTTGTTCCGCTGACAAAGTTAGATGCGCCTGTAGCTCAGCAGGATAGAGCGACCGCCTCCTAAGCGGCAGTTCGTTCGAGTCCGTGGGCGGAGGAAAATTGAATATTTTTGATATATGTCCCAGTAGCTCAGTTGGATAGAGCACGAGCCTCCTAAGCCCGGGGTCGCACGTTCGAGTCGTGTCTGGGACGCCAAAAACACCGCTGCAAGCCATTTTTCGCTGGTTTGCAGCGTTTTTTATTTTGCTTCTCCCGGTCTCTTGCTCGTTTGGGACCGGGAGAATTTTATGCGCTGCAATGTATATCCTGCTAAGAAGAAACGAACAATTTCCACGTTCCTGCTAAGAAAAATCCCATCTTTGCTAATTGGAGTTTTCGGACTTACCTGCCGCCTGGTGCCGCCGAGAGCAGCGCAGCCAGGGTATTTGCCAGTTCCGGCGACTGCCGGAGCTGTTCCACCAGGGCCTCTAGGTCAAGCGTCGCCGGTGCCGGTTCCTTCGGCTCCTCTGGGGGACGGACCGCGCGCAGGTTGGGATTTGCGTAGAAGGCGCTCTCAAACTTCTGGGCGTTGATCTTGCGGTCCTCGTCCAGGATATGGGCATACACGCTGGTAATCATGTCAATCTCCGCATGGCCCGTGTCGCCTTGGGTGGCCTTCAGGTCGCCGTGGTTCAGTTTCAGCTTGTAGGTGGTGCTGGAATGACGGAGGGAATGAAAGACCACCCTGGGCAGCCCTGCCTTCTCCCGCAGCTTCTCAAACTCCTTCAGGATGATGCGGTCCTCGCAGGGGCGTCCGTTGGGCAGCGCCACTACCAGGTCATAATCCTGATACTTGTCACCGAGAAAGCCCCGCAGCTCATCCTGGGCTTTCTTCCATTCCCGCAGGATGTAGGCCAGCGTCTTGGGCAGCCACACCTTGCGGATACTGGAATCCGTCTTGGGCTTTTTCAGAATCACCCTGGTGCTGGTGTTGGGAAACAACGGCGTAAAGATGTGGTAGACATCCTTCTGCCCCAGCATCTCAATGGCCCGCTTGGAGGCCCGCGCCAGCTCCTTGTCGATGAAAACATAGGCGTTGTCATCGGCAATATCGTCATCGGAGATGTGGACATTGTTCCAGGTCAGTCCCAGGATCTCGCCCATGCGCAGAGAACAGGCAAAGGACAGATTCATCGCTACATAGAGCTTGCTGTCCGTACACTGGTCCAAAGCGGTGCGGATCATATCGGCGGTCCAGATCTCCCGCTTCTTGTACTCCGTCTTGGGCAGGATCACATTTTCAAAGGGGTTCTTGGCGATCAGCTCCCACCGTACCGCCTGCTTGAAGGCGCAGCGCAGGAGTTTGATAATCTTCTCGATGGTGGCGTTGGTGACCAGGTCCGTCTTTGCGTGATGGGTTCTGGTATTCACTGCCGGGGTTTTCTGCAAGGTCTGAATGTATTTGTCCACCACCCGCGGCGTGACCTCCTGCACCTTCAAATCCCCAATGATGGGGTTGATGTAGTTGGAAATCAGCGAGTTCTGGCTGTCATACATGGACACGCCCCATTTCTTTTCCCCATAGAGAGAAACAAAATCCAAAAGAAATTCTGCGATGGTCTGATTGCTGGGCGGAAGGAAGGTCCCCGTGAACTGCTGATTCTCCACCTCCGCCTTGCGCTTCAATGCGTCCTGATAAGAGGTGCGGGTCTCCCATTTCTGCCGGGTCTCACCGTTCTCATCCGTATAGTTGTAAACGATGGAATAATTCTTTTTCCGTTTGATGATCGATGCCATAGCGATACTTCCTTTCTAAGTCATAGGTCGAGCGACTCCAGCCACTCATCGAATGACCGCTTGGAAATGCGTATGGCGTTGCCAATTCGTACGATCTTGAAGTGTCCTTCCTTCACGAGAAGGTAAGCGGATGTGCGGCCAATACCCAGGATTTGAGTAATGTCCTCTACCGTATAGGTTCTTCGTTCCGGGGACTCCTTCTTCGTACCGTTCCATGCTTGTGACATGGCAACCCCCTTTCTAAAACAAGAACGGCGCGTAGAAGGAAGGTCATAATTTGCCTATCCTCATTTTAACGCGCCATTCCGGGTTTGTCTGCTGCTAATCAAAAAGTTTACGAACTATCCATAAACTTAAAGCAACAGGATTTGCTTAAAAAGAAAGAGGCAGAAAACGGATGGCTGCTGGCACAGCTCCACGGGAATTTCACCCCGGCCCATACTGATGGGTGCGGCGCACGATGCTTTGCGGGCGTCCAATGCGCGAGTCTCATTATCCTGCCTGCATATCATCGCCCACAGGCTGCCACACCTGTTTTACTGCCCGGTTTTGTCGCCCACCTGTTTGGCAGGGGTCCCGTCCTGCGGACTTGCAACAGGGTCATGGCGCACTGGCCGACCGGCTCCACGCAGACAGATCGTATCCGTCTGCCTTATGCTGCGCCGGAGGCCTCCCGCCGGGCTTTCTTTGTCAAGGAACTTTCGTCTTGGCTGTCGGATCGCCGGGGCAAGGAAAGGGAGCCGTGAAACTTGCCCCGGACGATTTTAGACCGGCAGTACCTTGAAACCTGTTACGATGCTATGGATCAGCTTCGTTTCCAGCCTGAGCCGCATATCTTCATCCACATACAGGTACTCGTTCCCATACTCGTCCTTCACAGGCCTGGTGGCAAGAGCCCGGATGTACTTCTGATAGTGAGCGACCACGGCGGCAAGGGCGTTCTCGTCACCGTTCACGGCTGCCAGGATCACCGGCACCGGGATCGGCTTCACTTGTCCGGCCATTCAAATCCCTCCTTCATCAGATACTCGCGCAATTCTTTCAGTGTAACGAGCCGCCGCTTGGATACGGTCTGATGGACGATGTTCAGTTTCTCGCTGATCTCACGGTCCGTCATACCCAGGAAGTAGGACAGCAGGATCACATCCCGCTTGCCCTCCGGCAGCTGCGCCAAGGCGTCAGCCAGAAGATCGCCGGCAACGACTACCGGAAGTCCCAGCACTTCAAAGACATGCTCGCCCATAAAGTGCTTGTCCCACACGGCGGTCTGTTCCAGCTCAGAGGCGGTCAGCTCTCCAAAGGATTTTTCCTGGGATTGGAGACTGGCAAGCTCGCGCTGGATGTACCGGGCCTCATTCTTCAAAACTCTGACACAGAAAGCGCCAAACTGATTTTGAATACGCTGCTCATAGGAGTCTTTCATTTTCTCACCTCCCTTCGCGCCGCACGGGTGCGGGGTGGTGATCTCCTCCCTTTCGCCTCAGTAATGCAAGGTTTGCGATTTTGGCAACCGCGAAAGGAAGAAAATTTTTATGAAAGGCTCCGCCGTATGGTGGAGGCTCGCATAAACAGCAAAAAGCGCCTGTCTGAAAAACACAGACAGGCGCCAATGAACTATTAAACGCTTTTATGTAATCACACAGTTCATACTCGCGAGTAGAATGTGCCCCGGTAGTAGCCGGGCTTTTTTTGATGGTGCGGTTATTGTCTTATTTTGTCGAAATGTTTTTTGCCTCACGGCGGCCCCTCCTAAAGCCGCCATAATCTTTAGCGTGTGGTCGTCATTCCTCTAAAGGAAAAAAAGAGCGGCGGCCTTGATTTGTTCAAAGCCGCCGTAAGGGTGGGACAAAGGCGTGATTATTGTCTGCTGGACGACGGCTTTTTTTCTTTTGCCGTCGTCCGGCAGGTTCAATCTTATTTACTGTTGATGAGCCGCATCAGCATCAGCCTGGGTGATTTGCCCGTTGTCAACCGCATCATTGAGGGCCTTATTCAGTTCTTCGTCAGATGCATAATTGCCGATGTGGACGGACTCGCCATTCTCCTTGGTAACATCGACGCTATATTCAGATACCACATCCTCGGAGGGGGGGATCATGGAGTAGGTGTCTCCCTCGCCGTTATCTTTGGAATATAGAACTCCATTTTTGATGCTTTCAAGTGTTTCTTGATATTCGGCAATGGTGGCTTCCACGCTTTCCTGTGTCCATTCATGGAAAACGCCCTGTCCATCATACCAGCCATCGCCTGTGCCGATCAGCGCCTCCAGTTCTTTCCTTTGTTCGGCAATCCACTTTTCATACTCCTCTGCCGTCCACCATTCAACATCCGGCGCTGGGTTATTTTTCTCATAGTCCGCTTCGGCAACCCAATTTTCGCCATCGGTGCTAATGCCATCGGCATCGTTGAAAAGGATGTCGGTGCTTGACGTTTGCGCCGTTTCTTCCGCCGATGTTTTAGGCGTATCGGCGGCCTGTGCGCTGGCATAGGTAAAACCTGCAAGGCTCAAGCACAAAGCCCCACATAGGCTTACCGCCAGCAATTTTCTGCTGTTCATTGATAAAACCTCGCTTTCAAAAAATTATAGCCGTCCTTTGGAGGACGACTATAATATAACAGAATGACTTGGATATAGTTTGCAAGGAATATGGATTTTAGATGGAGTTGTCAGCACTTCTTTTTGAGGACATTTCAAGCCAAAATAGTACGCCTCTGCTTGAATTTTTGATACCATACTTAGCTTGGTGCAATTCCATAATTTTGCGAACAATATAAAGACCTAAGCCTGTCCCACCAGTATTACGGTTGCGGGAAGTATCAGCCCTGTAAAATGCCTCAAACAAATGGGAAATCGTATCCTCTGGAATATGGACACCTGTATTTTCAATTTCACAGTAAATGGTATCGTTTGCTTTTGCCAAAGATACGCGGATCAATTCGCCGTTTGGAGAATACCGAATTGCATTTACCAAAATGTTCTGGATGGCTCGCTCCATCTGCGCCGGTTCCAGCTCACATAAAAGTTTGTCAGGAATATCTACCTCAAGACGTTGCTCCTTTTGGGATAGCAAATCTGTTACACCGGCCATCTGTACTCGCATCAATTCTGCGAAATCAACCAGTTTGCTTTCAGCCTTTTGCTTTCCGTCTGCTTTAGAAACATACAGCAATTCTTTTACCAATGCTTCCATTTTATCGACAACGGCAAGTGAACGCTCCATATATTCCTCATGATTTTCATATCCCTTAACCTTGTTGAGCATCCCCATGAGATGACCTTTCAAGATCGTCAAGGGTGTTTTTAGCTCATGGGATGCCGCTGAAAAGAAGTCCACCCGTTGGCGTTCCAGTTCCTGTTCTTTTTCTATATCTGTCCGAAGTTGCTGGTTGGCAATCTGAAGCTCTTTTAAGGCAGTTGATAGGGAGGACGACAGCGAATTGAGATTATGTGCCAAACTCCCTAACTCGTCATCACGCCCCTCTTTGCATTGACCAGAAAAATCTAAGTCGGCCATCTGCTTTGAGATTTTGCTTAACCGCACGATGGGGCGAGTAATGTATCTTGCATAGAGGCCAGCACATAAAAGCGATAGCAAAAAGACCATTAAAATGACATACGGAAAAATAGCCTTCAAAATTTCTGTTGTCTGCCGTACCGCAAATAGATCCACTTGAACAGCCAGTGTATAATTTTTCCCGCTTACCAAAGTAAATGGATAAAAATTTGTTGACGTTTCACCAGATGGGACGGCATCAATATACGGCATATTTTCATCATAAGTAATAGCAGTATCCCTATCAACAGTTTCAGTTTCCGTCGTTGTACCAGAGGGAAAGACGATATTACCATTTTCATCCTCTATCCAAAATGTAGCGTTCGCGCTCTTTGAAAAGTCAGATAAAGCATCTTCACAATCAGAAATATCGCTATAACTTTCCAGGTGGTCTACAAGTTGAATAGCGGCATTTTCTGTATTTTGATTTATCGTGTTTGAGTATGTCCTGGGCAGCAGCTTAGAAACACAAAGGTATGTCCCACTACAAGCTACCCCTAAAAGCAAAAAAGTAATAAGAAATATCTTGACAGATAACTTCTTTTTAATTTTCTTTATCAATTCTATATCCCACCCCTCTAATTGTTTCTATATAGTCAGCATCCAACTTTTTTCTGATATTCTTAATGTGACTGTCTACAATTCGATCCTCTACAAATGTTTCACTGTCCCACAGACGATCAAGCAGCATTTGTCTGGTAAAAACTTTTCCCTGGTTTTCGAGCATGAGCCGGAGTAATGAAAATTCCTTTTGCGTTAATACAATTTCTTTTCCTTTGTGATATAAATGGAACCCATCAATATCCATACACAAATCTTTATAGACAATCGACATTTGTTTTTGTGTGTCGGATGACCCGCGACGAAAAATGGCGGCGATTTTGTAGAGCAGAATTTTGGGAGAGAACGGCTTGGGAATATAGTCATCAATCTGCTGTTCAAACCCTTTGATTTGATTTTCTTCGTCCGACAGAGCCGTAAGCATAATAATAGGGACTTGCGATCTTTGACGAATGACCTCACATACCCCATAGCCGTCAATCTTAGGGAGCATAATATCCAGCAATACAAGGTTAATCGTATCGTCAAACTTTGCAATCCCGGTTACACCATCTTCGGCAATCACGACTTCATAACCAGCATCCGTAAGATAATTTCTTAGCATATCTTGAATTTCGATGTCATCTTCAACAACTAATATTCTTTGCATAAATCCGCCTCCTCGAGTGAGTATATCACTATTTGATGGATTTTTTATGGAGAGATAAAATATCTGTTTTAGTCACTAATCCTTTGCTCTGTTTTCAATCTTCCGTCTACGGGTTTTTCTGCTCCTTTGGGTATCAGCCAAATGCGACTAAACTTCATTGCGCCGGGTATACGGCCACCCTCGCAAAGTTTCTGCACCCGCCTTTCGGAAATGCTCCATTTTGTTGCCGCTTCAGCGCAAGATATATAGTCCATGTTCGCACCTGTCCCTTCTACTTAAAATCTTTTATGATATATTATATACGGTCAAACGAACAATATCAACATCATAATATGAATTATATTGGCTATGCAAAGGAACTATATAGACATATTCAGAAAGAAAGGTGAACAGTAAAATGTAATTGGGTGAATAAATATGGCAAAAAGGCCGGTAGAGAAAATCGACTTCCGCCCTTATGGAGCGGCAATCAAATTAGCGAGGAAAGGGCACAAGGAGTCTCGCAACAAAGTCGGAGACGAGATGTACCTGTCCCCCCGCTATCTTGCAAATATTGAGAACAAGGGGCAGCATCCGAGCGTCCAAATCTTTTTGGAACTCATGTCCCGTTATCATATTTCCGTGGACCAAATCCTTTTTGGGAATACAGGGAGCGGAAAGTCCACCGCATGCCGTCAGCTTGACGCCTTAGTGAAAGAGCTGACCGACAAGGAGATACAAATTCTCATTGCCACCGCGCAGGCCATTTTGGACGCAAGGACGGACGGTGAGGAATAGTGTTCCCGGTACGACTGTATAGGAACTGTCAGACGCTATAAACGATAAGTTTATGGCGTTTTTTCTTTCCAGGAGGTAGCCAAATCTTCCGTTTCCGTATTACTAAGGTACGAAAAGGGTAACGATAGCAAGCACAGCAAGCGAGTACCCGCTTGCGATTTTTGGCTTTAGGGAACCCTCCCCCTAAACCCGAAAAATGCTTGTTGGGAACATCCCAAACCCTGATACGAAAAGAGGCGAGATACCACGATGGCAAACCGAAAACGAAATATCCAGGTGAAGTTCTATGTGACCGCCGAGGAAAAGGAACTGATGGAACAGAAGATGGCCCAGCTCCAGACAAAGCGGATCGGTGCCTACCTGCGGAAGATGGCGATTGACGGATATATCATCCAGGTGGACACCAAGGACATTAAGGAGATGAACAAACTTCTGTCCGCCATTGGCCGGAACATCAATCAGATCGCCAAGCGGGTCAACGCCGGAGGCCCCACCTATCAGGCCGATATGGAGGAAATCCGGGAAAGGCTGGATCAGATATGGCAGTTACAAAGACGCATCCTATTAAGTCAACGCTGAAAGCGGCGATTGACTATATCTGCAACCCCGACAAGACGGACGGGAAACTGCTGGTGTCCTCCTTCGGCTGCGCCGCCGAGACCGCCGACATTGAATTTGAATGGACACGCCGCCATGCCATTGACAAGGGCACGCACCTGGGCCGCCACCTGATCCAAGCCTTTGGGCCTGGGGAGGTCACGCCAGAGGAAGCCCACCGGATCGGCATGGAACTGGCATGGGAGGTCCTGGGCGGCAAATATGAATTTGTCCTCACCACTCACATTGACAAGGATCACGTCCATAATCACCTGATTTTCAATGCGGTCAGCTTCACCGATCACAAGCATTACCATTCCAACAAGCGCAGCTATCACGAGATACGCCGGGCCAGCGACCGGCTGTGCAAAGAACACGGCTTGTCCGTCATCGTCCCTGGCCGGGATAAGGGCAAGAGCTACATTGAGCATCAGGCGGAACAGAGCGGCACCAGCTACAAGGCGAAGCTCCGCTCCGCCATCGACCGGCTGCTGCCCGGCTGTATCGATTTGGAGGATCTGCTCCGCCGCCTCCAGCGGGAAGGGTACGAACTGAAACGGGGCAAGTACATATCCGCCAGGGCTCCGGGTCAGGAGCGGTTCACCCGGTTGAAAACCCTGGGTGCGGACTATGCGGAGGAAGCTCTGACCGCCCGGATCGCCGGCAGGCCAGGTCCTTCCCGCCAGCCGAAACAGCGCACCGGGAGGCCCAGTCTGCTCATTGACATCCAGAACAATATCAAAGCCCAGCAGAGTGCCGGTTACAAACATTGGGCAACTATTGAGAACCTAAAACGGGCAGCGGAAACGCTGAACTTCCTGACGGAGCATGGCATTGGAAGTTTGGAGGAATTGTCCGAGCGGTGCGATGGGGCGGCAGCCGCCACCGCCAGGATAAAGGCGGATCTCCGAACCGCCGAAAAGGAAATGGAGCGGCTGACCCTCACTATGAAGCACGCTGCCACCTATCGCCAGCTCCGCCCCCTGTATGACCAATACCGCCAGTCCAGGGACAAGGAGAAATTCCTCCGGGGGCATGAGAGTGAGATCATCCTGTTCGAGGCGGCGGCAAGGGAACTGAAACGCCTGGACGCCGTACCCTTGCCTGCCGCCCAACGGCTCCGGGCCGAAATGGATGAACTCACCGCCAGAAGGATCGCCCTGCAATCGGAATATCGAAAAGCTCAGCGGGAGGAACGGGAGTATGACACCCTTCGCCAGAACGTGGAGGCCCTGCTGGAAAAGCCAAGAGAGGCTAAATTGCAAAGGGGCAACGAACTGGAATAAAGCCAAAAACGTTTTAAGCATAGCAAAAGGGCGGCTCTTATTCCGCCCCTCTTACAACTATATAGTTATAATTTTTTCCCAAGGATAATTCGGATTAGTAAAGTGCCCGTATGTCGCAGTTTGCATATACTTCATGTTCTTCAAATCCAAACGTTCTATTATTGCTTGCGGACGAAAATCAAAATTCACTTTGACTATTTCCATAGCAGCGGGTGAATATACTCCGTCCACAATCATATGTAGCATAGCAGGATGTTCTTGTCCGAAATTATAAGATACAGAAACACAACATTCTTGTGCATATCCATTTGCAACAATATTCTTTGCAACAAATCTACACATATATGCAGCACTACGGTCAACCTTTGAAGGGTCTTTTCCAGAAAAAGCTCCCCCGCCATGTGGAACCAGTCCGCCATAAGTGTCAACCATTATTTTTCGTCCTGTTAGGCCGGTATCATTCTCAAATCCCCCACGGATAAACCCTGTATCTTCATCAATTTCTATATTTGCGGCATCTATATCATAAAGCACTTCATTTTTAATGCGAGTTCTTAAACTTTCCAAATCCGCATCGGATTTATGTTGCACATTTACAGTGAGTTTTTCCACATTATTCCCGCAAAGTACAGCTTGGATTTTCCCATCTGGTAGGAAAGCGCTTGTTTCCTTACGATATGAATCCAGCCTTTTGGCTATGGTGTTAACTAACCAGTAACCATACGGCAAGTAGTTGTATTTAGATCTACAAGCATACCCATACATTACACCTTGGTCACCTGCGCCACCATGTTCTATAGCTGTTTCTAATTGCGGTGATTGTTGAGAAATAAGGTCAATCACCTTAATGGGCTTAAAACCTGTTATTTGTTGATATAATAGTTGGCTACTCTGCGTAATTTTAATATTGGCCGAACTACTAACTTCACCAGCAACGATAAGCGTATCAGATGTTCCGAGGCACTCGATTGCAGTATGAGCACTTTTGTCAGCTTCGAGATACAAATCTAAAAGACCATCACTAATTTGATCGCAAATTTTATCTGGATGCCCACATAATACACTTTCGACAGTGTATGAATCATTGATATATTTCATATCTTTCCTTCAACTCTTCCCATTCTCTTGATAGTTGTTTATTAAGCTTTTTATATACAGAATCACTTAGCGGTGCTTTATTATAGGCTAAAATTGTCTCATAGTCTAAAAAGAACAACACCGCTTCTTGGAGTAGTTGTTTATCATCCGGTTTACTTGCAAAAAACACTTTGAATTGATCAAATAATTGTTCCAATTTTCCGATAAAATTGATGTGATGTACTAATTCCGTAAAAAACAAACCTGAAAGTAAAATCTGTAAAATAGGAATAGCAATCAGATTATCTTTAATTCCAATATAAGCAATTATTAAGAATACTACCCCACATACAACATTTTTTATAATTATTTGTGGAAGCATGGCCTTAGCAATATTCTTGGTAAAATAACAATTTTCTGCACAATTTACAATCATTTTATACGGGCCCTGGCATAGTTGATCATTAGTATAATATCCTTTAACAGGTTTTTCTAAAAACTTTGACCCTAACGAATTATCAATAAATCCTTTTCTCCGTTTGCGGGCAGTAGCTGGATACAAAAATGTTTCAGAGTAAACATTTAGTATATAGTATAAAACAATTATCAAAAAATAAAGTAGGTTAATTATATTATATATTCCATGTACCGTATTATTTTCCGAAAAGTAATCTAAAACAGGCAGGGCAACAGAACATATACTAATAATCCATAGTCCAATGGTTTCTATCTTCCTACATATACCCAATCGATCATAATCTGTCTCGTAAGGCAAAAAACGTTGAACACTTTGCTTTTGCATTAGCACACACCTCTTTTGAAAAATTTTACCATGCATTTTCTTAAAAGTAAAGAAATCAAAAAGAAGCGGGAGCGTCACCCTCAGCCCAAACCGAAGGCAGCGCTCCCGCTCTGCTATGGAAAAGTGTTCAAAACAGCCTCTCCGAACCCCTTAAATCGGAGGAGCAGACCCACATGGGAAATCATAAGGGTGGCTCCCGGAAAAGCCGCCACAGGCGATTTTTCAGCCCGTTTTCAACCCCTATCTGCACACTTTTTCGAGCGTGCGGACTGGTAATGGGGGCAGGCGATAAGAACCGCCCGGAAACTCTGCTTGCAGGGATGGACACAGCCCTTGCATAGCTTGTTATACTGGCGCCTGCCGTTCTCGCCCAGGAAGAACGCCCATTCCAGACGCCATTTCTTGCTCCGGCTCATAAGTCATGCTCCGGGGGCTTCTTCTGATGAGCCTTGTCCGGGGGCTTGCGCTCGCCGCACTCCCGCTTTGCGTCCTCCAGCCGTTCCCGGATAGAGGGCTTTTTCTCCGGCGTGGTTCTGCGCGCCTCATCCTGGGCTTTCTCCAGTTCCTCCCCACGGCGGCCGTTGTTGATGATCCCGTCGATCATCCCATAGTCGTCCTCCAGAGTCATTTCAGCGGTGCGGAGAGGGTTTTCCTGCTCCACCGGCAGGGCGACAATCTGACCGTTCAGGTTGATGAACTGCTCCGGCTGCTTGAAGTGCTCCATGTACTTCTGCGCCAGTTCCGGGGGCAGAGAGGTGAAGGACTCCTCGCCGAGACCCACCACCAGGAATGTGCCAGCCACAATGTCGTAAATCTCCCCATGCTCGTCCCGGAGGGAACGGTTCAGGTCCAGGCTGATGAGCTTGCCTTCGTCGTTCAACACCAGCCCCACCGGATCGTCAAAGGGATAGGAGGCGGCAATATCGCCGCCCACCTCCGCTTGCAGCGCATGGAGGCCGGGGTCGATCTCCTTCACATAGGGTTCCTTCATGGGCTCCACCACCAGGACGGTCAGCTTCTCCGGCGCGGTATGTTCGGGGGTGTCTCCGCTGGGGATGGCAAAGGCGCGGCTGCCGTTGGCCATGATAAGATACTTCCCGTCCTCGGACTCATGGTGGAAACCGTATCCGGCCGCCTCCATCTGTTCCCGGCTCATATCCGTCACATGGAAGGTGCCCCTGGGGGTCCGCACCGTTTCGCCGGTCTCACGGTCGTCCGGGGTGGGCGCCGCTTGCTGGCCGTACAACTCCGCCTCATATTCCCGGTTTGCCTGTTCCGCAAAGGCCAGCATCTCGTCCACATGGGACTGATCCGGGTTTTCGATTGCCTCCCGAATTGCCTGGGGGTCCACATCCAGACATTCCTCATAGCCGGTGGCGTCCTTGAACTTCTCGATCTCCGAAGGCAGATAGTCCTCCTGGGTCTGTCCCAGGGCGGCCAGCTTCTCGTCCAGGGCGGAGATACGCCCGGCCATCAGATTTTCGTAGATTTCTTCCTTCGCCGCGTGTTCCTCCGGGTGCTCGGCGGCATACTGCGGATCGTTCTGCCGGAAAAACTCGTCCATATCGTAGGCAAGGTCCATGGCCCATTCCGAAATTTCTTCTTCGGGGATGTCGTCCTGGAAGGTCATTACCCGGTATTCCTCCGGGATGCTGCCGCGCTCGCCATCGTAATACTCATGGAAGCTGTCCCCGGTGTCCCGCACATAGCCCAGGTCGGTGAACTGACCGCTTTCCTCCAGGGCGATGTCCCGTCCGTATGCCTCATAGTCGATGTAATTGCGCAGATGCTCCGGCACCTGCATAGCGTCCAGTTCCTCGATGTAATACCGGCCCAGATCGTCGTGGTCGTGGATGTCGGGGTAAACATCGTAGCAGTCCAGGTTCTCCGTCAGGTTGATAAGCTCCTGGATGCTGCCCGTGTGATCGCCGATCTCCATAGCCGCCTGGAAACGCTCGTATTCATCCTGGCTCATATCATCCAGTTTGGAGGCCAGGTAGTTCAGTTCGTCCAGGTTGGCATACTCGCCCAGCAGGTCATAGAGACCGTCCACATAGCAGTCGTAGTCCGTGATGAACCATTCCTCATAGGTCTGCCCGAAGTCGTCCTTCGCGCCGATCCCGATGCGCTCAAAGACCTTTTTCAGTTCCTCCGCCGTGGTGGGAAACTTCACCCATTCACCCACAAGGGCGCCCTCGTTGTACTTGCCCAGGTTGGTGATGAAGGCGGCAAAGGGATAATCTTTGTCATAGTCATAATGGGGCATACCGACACCTCCTTACAGTTCCGGCGCAGACTTTTCCCGATGGGGCTGCGCCTTGCTTTGACCCGCACACTCTTTCCGGCTCTGCTCCAGCCGCTCCTTGATGGAGGGCTTTTTCTCCGTCTGCTTCTCCTTGGGGCGCTCATGCTCCCACTCATCGCCGGAGAGAGTGAGATAGCCTCGGCTCGTAAAGCACCCCTGTTCCTCCTGCATGGCGTGGTTGCCGAAGGGAACGGGATCAATAGCATCCAGCAGCTCCGGGGGCAGAAGGACGTCCAAATGCTGCGCCAGATAGCGCCAGCCCACATCCTCCACTTTGCTGATGTTGTTCTCCAGGATGAAATACTCCGTGTTGGCGGGAAACTCTCGGAACTGCTCCCAAGTGGTCAACCGGAAGGGGGACTCCTGCACAGCGGCCAGGAGGTCCCTATCCTCCGGGGAGAGGGAGGACAGAGCCCGAAGCGTTGCCTCCTGCTCCGCAGGTTCCCCCTCCTGGGGGAGCATTGCTTTCAGATCGTTCAGCGAAATATCCGATTTACTTTTTGCCATTCACACCCTCCTTTCGCTTGGGAAACTCCAGTTTGAAGCGGACATACTTTTCTCCGGTATCATCCAGCACCACCACCGCGTCATAAGCGGCGCCCTTCTTTTCAGACCACATCCCCCTGACGGAGGTGCGGCCCTTCTTCAAAAGGTCGGCGGCCATCTTCTTTGTCAGCTCCTTTTTGCGGGAGGTCCAGAAACGGTCGTCCTTCCACAGCACGAAGCGGCAGGAGCGGTCGGAGCAGTAAAAATTCTTTTTGCCCTCGTAGACCGGCTTGCCGCAGCGGGGGCAGAGGCCCACGGTCTCCCGCTCCGGGGCGAACAGTTTCTGACCTTCCTCGGAGATATGGGAATAGGTTTTTACCAGCTCCCGCGTCATTTCAGAGATCCCCGCCATGAAAGCGGCGGGGTCTCCCTCGCCCCTGGCGATGGCGGTCAGTTTCTGTTCCCACTCCGCCGTGAGCATGGGAGAGGTCAAAGTGTCCGGCAGGACCGTAACCAGGTTGATCCCCGCCTTGGTGGGGATGACGCTTTTTCCCTTGCGCTCCACAAAACCGGCCGCCACCAGCTTTTCCAGGATCGCCGCCCTGGTGGCCGGAGTGCCCAGGCCCTTGCGCTCGACGTCCTCCGGCATATCGTCTTTCCCGGCAGTCTCCATCGCCGCCAGGAGGGTGTCCTCCGTATAGGCTTTGGGTGGGGTGGTGAAGTGCTCGGTGACAGCGGCCTCCACCTGGTCAAAAAGTTGACCCTCGGTGAAATCCGGCAGGGTGGCGGGTTCCGCCTCGCCCTCCGGCTCCTCCTTCAGGGAGGCGCGGAAAATGCGGTCAATGTCCTTCCATCCCAGGGACAGCACACGGCGGCCCTTGGCGGTGAAAGCCTGCCCGCCGCAGGTAAAGGCCGCTGTGACAGTCTCGTACACAAAGGGCTCCGCAACCGCGCACAGCAGCTCCCGGCACACCAGCAGAAGGATATTGCGCTCGCCCACGGGCAGTTCGGATAGACTGGCCTTCTCCAGCTCCAGGGTAGGGATGATGGCGTGGTGGTCGGACACCTTCTTGTCATTCACCAGCAAAGTCACATCCGGGAAGAACTCCTTGCATCCATCAAAGGGCGGCAGCTTGGCCGCCAGGTGGAGGACCGCCGAAGCGGTCTCCGCCATGTCAGAGGTCAAAAATCGGCTGTCCGTCCGGGGATAGGTCAGCAGCTTCTTCTCATAGAGGGATTGCGCGTAGTCCAGCGTCTGCTTCGCCGTGTAGCCGAACACCCGGTTTGCCTCCCGCTGCAAGGTGGTCAGGTCGTAGAGCTTGGGCGGCGCCTCTTTCTTCTGTTCACGGGTGACGGAAGCGCAGACCGCCTCCGCACCGGCACAGGCCGCCCGCAGGGCCTCCGCCTCCTCCGGAGCGGCGATCTTCTCCGATACCGCCTCGGCTCCGCCCAGGGTCAGGCGTACATGGTGGTACTTCTCTTTGCGGAACATTGTGATTTTGCTGTCCCGGTCCACCAGCATGGCAAGGGTGGGCGTCTGCACCCGCCCCACATTCAGAGTGCGGTGATACAGCACCGAAAAAAGCCTTGTGGCGTTGATCCCGATGAGCCAGTCCGCTTTCTGGCGGCAGAGGGCGGACTGGTACAGCGGGTCGTACTCCGCACCGGGGCGCAGGTCAGCGAAGCCCTCCCGGATCGCCGCGTCCTCCATCGAGGAGATCCACAGACGGGAGAAGGGCTTCCGGCATCCCGCCATCTCATAGACCAGCCGGAAGATGAGCTCGCCCTCCCGCCCGGCGTCGCAGGCGTTGACCAGCTCGGTGACATCCTCCCGGTCCATAAGGCGTTTCAGGTGCTGGAAGGCGTCCTCCTTGTCCTTCGCCAGCACATAGCGGAAGGGCTCCGGCAGGATGGGAAGGTCGTCATACTTCCACTTCTTATAGCCGGGATCGTACCCAGCCGCGTCCATCGGGGACACCAGATGCCCCACGCACCAGGAAACGATGAGCCCATTCCCCTCAAAACAGCCATCGGCCCTGGATGTGACACCCAGAGCCGACGCAACGGCTTTTGCAACACTCGGTTTCTCGCAGATCACCAGCTTCATTTCGTATCCTCCGTTTCTTCCTCCGGTTCAGGCTCATCCTCGTTGATATATTCCTCCTCGTCCGCAAAATCGTAGTCATCCGGGTCCGCGCTGGCCTTGGACGCCTGCTTGGGACGGATGAACTTGCTGTAGGCGAAGGCTCCGCCGCCGCCCAGCACCACCAGCACCAGTACCAGCGCCAGGGCGCCCATGCCCCCGGACTTCTCCTCCTCCGGTTCGGGTTCGGGCTCCGGCTCCGCGCCGGCGCACTCGGCCATATTCACCGCGCACACCTCGCAGGAAGTGTTCACCGCCCCGGCCTGGCATTTCTCCGTACAGGTGCAGACCGCCGGTGCCTTCTGGGCCTCGCCATCCTCCATCAGGGCAAGAAGGTCCGCCTCGTCCACCTGGTTCAAAAAGTGAACGGCGGTCTCCGCGTCCTCGTTTGCCCGGTCGATCAGGATGTAGAAATAGTTGCCCGCCTTGGTGGTGACCGTGATGAGCTGCTTGTCGCCGTAGAAATCGTCCACCAGGGTGGCGTTGCCCTCCGGGGTCAGCGGCTGTCCCTCCGGCTCCATGCCCCCGGTGCTCTCCTCTGCGGGTTCCTCCTCGGCGGGCTCCGTCACTTCCGGCTCGGCGTTTTCTGTATAATAGGGTTCTCCCTCTCCGCCACCGGCGAAGGCCGGAACCGCAAAAGCCGTGGTACAAAGTACCACGGCCAACATCGCCGTAAACAGCCGGATGATCTTTTTATTCTTCATACTCGGCGTCCTCCACCTCGTTCTCGCCGGGGTCAGCCGACGCCTCCGCCTCCATCATGCCCTCCGGCAGGGTGATGAGGCCGCTGGCGTAGGCCTTCAGGAAGGCGGTCAGTTCCTTGTTGTCCATCCGCACCGCCTTGACCATGCGGACGATCTCCAGGTTTTCTTCCTCGGTGAGCTGCGCCTCCAATTCCCGAAGGCGCTTCTGCTGGGCGGAGATCTTCTCCTTTGTCTTTTCAATATCCTTGCGAATCTTCTCAACCGTTGCCATGTGTGTAAAACTCCTTTCCAAATCGTTCTTTCCATGAGTAGTTGCGGCCCAGACCCTGGACTGTTTTCAAATTGGGACGGGCGTTATCCTCCAGCATGATGGCACGCCGGAACAGATCCGGGTGGTGATCCCGAAGCCGGATGATTTCCTCCGCCCTCATGCTGGGGCAGAAAAAACAGGACGATTTTCCCGGCTGGGGCAGCCCTGCCGCCTCGATCTGCCGGATGCAATCGTCCCGTGTCCATCCCCATTCCATCAGGGGATACCACTTGCTGTATTTTCGGTCGGCCAGGTCTCCCAGCAGCACCTTGTCGCTGCGGTAGCCCTCGCCTGCGTCGTAGCCGATGAATTTGACTACCCGCTTGCCCGCCTCCCAGGTTCGGCGGCATGGCGGGTAATGGTTGCAGAACTTTTCCTGCGGCCCGATCTTGTGTTTCAGGGAACACCGCTTGAAGCCGTAGGCGATGGACGGAAGGCTGCAACTTTGCAGACATTCATCCTCCAGCGTCAGCCGTTTTCCGTCACGGGTGGTCTTATACACTCTGGTAATGGGCGGCATCCCGTGGTCCTTCAGCCAGCGGTCCATCACATCCAGATAGGCGTAGGTGTGGGGATGCTCCGCCCCCGTATCCGCAAAGAGAATCAGGTCTACCGGGATACGGTGCTGGTGCAGCCCGATCAGAAGGGCGGTGCTGTTGGCGCCGCCCCCATAGGAAACCATATTGATGCTTCATCACCTCCATCAGTTGTACGGCGGTCTGCCATATGCGTAGAAATGGGACTGCCAGTAACTTGTGTTCAGGTTGGAATACTGGATGGGGTCGCCGCAATGCAGCATCATCCCGTCGCCCACATAGATGCCCACATGGGACACGCCGCTGGTGTCGTAGGTGCCCACGAAGAACACCAGATCGCCGGGCTGGGGGTCGGATACCGGCGTGGAGATATTGTAGAGCCCCTGGGCGCCCAGCCGCCCGGTGTTACAAAGCCCGGTGCTGGTCAGCACATAGCTGACGAAGCCGGAACAGTCAAACGATGTCTCCGGGCTACTCCCGCCCCACACATAGGGGTATCCCAGGTATTTCTCCGCCTCGGTGATGAGGGTAGCAAACCGTTCATCCGTCAGGTACTCGGCGGGGATGTCCCAGGCCGTAGGCGGGTTCTCGATGTACTTGCCCACATACCCGGAGGACGGAAACAGATCCGGCCGGTTGCCCAGAGTGGACATATAGGTGGCGTACAAGGAAAGCTGTTCTTCGCCCATCATGTAAACAGGCACATGGGAGAGGTCGAAGTTTTCCAGCGTGACGGTGCAGATATACCAGGTGTAAGGCACCTGAACCGTGTAGGGGTTACCCTCGCTGTCAGTCCGTGTTTCCGTCCGATACCGGGTTTCCGTGGTCACGGTTTCGGTGAGAATATATTGTTTGTCAAAGAGGGTTTGAAGGTCGCCCTGTACCTGGTCGATGGTGAACACCCCTTCATGGAGCGCCGACAAAATGGAAATCAGCACATAGGGGTCGTGCTCGATCTCGTCCAGGTCGAAGTGATACTCGTCATAGTCGTGGGTGGCCTCGTAGGTATCCAGGTACTCCCGCAATTCATCTTCTTTGGCGCAGTAGGCTTCTTCCGTCGCCAGCATATCCGCATCCTCGGACAGATAGGAGGACGCCATGATGTTGGACACCCCGCCGCCGAACATGGAGGAACAGGATTGCAGGGAGCCCAGCAGCATCACCAGCAGAAGGCCGATGCCGCCCACGATCAGCGCACCCTTCCAATGCCGTTTCAGAAAAAGGGCGGTGCGCTTGGACTCCTGGGCGGTTTTCTTGGCCGCTTTTGCCGTGGCCTCCGCTGTTTTCCCGGCCTGGGCGGTCTTGCCCGCCGCCCGGTATGCCGCCGCATATTGCTTTTGCAGCTTCCGTTTCTGCCACAGGCGGGAGATAGGATTGGATGCAAGCTGGGGGTTCTCCGCCACGGCTTTCCGATAGTAGAAATCTGCATTGGCCTTGACCGCCGCCTGCTCCGCCTTTGCCGCGTCTCGCCAGGGTTTCAGCTTGCGTTCCGCCCGCCAGTTCTGGACACGGCGGTTTCCATAGCCCACAGCCTTCTCAAAGCTGCGTTCCCCCAGGTGGCCCGACTGGACGCCGGAATTTTCCTGCTCCACCTCCCGAACCTTGCCGTGAATCGCTGCGCCTGCCTCCTGAATGGGGCGGGACAGCGGATTGGCATGGGGCTTTCCCGGACTCTTATTGGGGATCGCGTCCCTGGCGGCATCCAGCCGGTCCGCCGCCTTGTCCGACTTGCGGATGGCCCCTTGCAGCTCCGGTTTGACCTGGTCCGCCTCGGAAAACTGCAATCGGGAGGATGGACGGCCCGCTGCCGCCTCGCCCTCCCGATAGGCTCTGCGCTGTTTCCGACGCTTCTTTTTGGCTGCTGTCTGTTCCCGGTGCAGTTCCACACGGTCCACCGCTTTCCCAGCGGCGCCCGCCGTGTCGCCGGATACGGAATGGTCCTGCTCCGGCGTCCGGTCAGAGGGATAGGTCGTCTCGCCCGTGACCAGATTGACGGATACCGCCCCGTCACGGGTCATCTTCTGCGCCTCCTTTTCGGGGGCTTTCCATTCTTTCAAGGTGCGTCACCTCCTGTTCCATAGGGGCAGATGTTGACACAGGCCCCGGTTTCGATCATGGCGATGTACTGGAAAATGGGATAGGCCTGGGGTGGGCAGACCGCGTTCCCCAGGGTTTTCAACCGCAGCGCCCGGTTGTCGGTATCCTCGGTCATGCGGGGGACTCCTTCGGGCTCGGAACGCCAGAGGATGCGTCCGTCCATTTCGGGGGGAATCCCATAAGCCATTCCACCCAGTCCGGGTTCAGCGCCGCTTTCTCGGAAAGGGGCTGCTCCTGCCGGTTCACCTGGGCCGACAGGTTGGAGGACGGGGATTTGTCCCGGAAGGCCACCGGTTTCAGGGTGGAACGGTAGCCCTCCGATGCTGCCGGGGTCAGATAGAACACCGCCGCCGACAGGGACAGGCTCCAGATCGTCCCGTCCTTGTTCCGCTTGCGGAATATCCCGTTGTCCGACAGGTACACATCCAGGTTGGCAGCGTCCCGCCCCGTGGATTTGTCGGAGGCAAGGGGTGTGGGAAACATCAGCCGCGACGATAAAAGTTCGCTGGCGCTCATGCCATGCGCCGACGCCGCAAGCCGGAAATACGAATGGGAGAACAGCGTATCCCGCTTTTGCCAGGTCAAAAATCGTTTTGTCGAGCCCCATATTGATGAAGCCAGCAACATTTTCCCCAAGCACCCAACGGGACCGCAGTTCGGCAATAACGCGGCACATTTCCGGCCACAGGTAGCGTTCATCCGCAAAGCCCCGCCGCTTTCCTGCGGTGGAGAAGGGCTGGCATGGGAATCCGCCGGAGAGGATGGTGACGGTTTCAAGTCCTGTTTTCTCAAAAAATGCCTCCTTCGTGAATGTGGTGATGTCCCGGAACTTCGGCACATCCGGCCAATGCTTTTGCAGGATGGAATAGGGATAATCCGCCCACTCGCATTGACAGACCGTTTCAAAGCCTGCCGCCTCTGCCGCCAGGTCCAGCCCGCCGATGCCGGAAAACAGGCTGACATGGGTGAGGCGGTCAGGCATGGGGCTGGTCCTCGTCGTCCTCGCCCTCCACATAGAAGGCGTCCAGCTCGCACAGCTCCAGGGACTTCAGCCGAGCGAGGTCGGCCTTGTCACCGAACACCAGGTAGCGGCCGGGGATGCTCCAGCGGTCAAACATCTGGTCGGCGATCTCGCCATACCGCCGGGCGGTGTCGATCAGGTTCTCCATGTCCCGGCGGTCCTTGATCTTCCCGGCAAGGAAGGCCAGCTGGTGGAGCAGCCCGTAGAGATGCACTTCCTCGTCAATGTGAGCCTCATAGGTCTTTTCCTCGATAACATATAACTTTTCCTGTTCCATATTGTGCTCCTTCCTGAATTTTGGGCATAAGAAAACCCGCCTCGGTTGAGGCGGGAAAACAAGCCACTAAATCAATGAATCTTCAATTCAGATCTCATAATTTCAATTAGGGCAGCAAATTCCTGTAATTCCTTTAGAACGGTATCCTTGTCCAACATTTTTTTATCTGCGATATTGAGTCGTGACAAAAGAACAAGGTTTTTAACCCTCTCGGTTTGTTTTTTTACTTCATCGCTCCCATAAAGCAATAGTTCAGGAGTAAGTAACTGAAATTCATCCATCGCATCTCTAGTAGAATTAATATCTGTATCTCTGGTAGATTTCAGGTACTTTTCAATTATCGGCAGATATGTTTGCACTCTTTTTTCCAAAAGGAACAGATTGACACTATTTTTGTTCTGCATATGCGTAGTTACAACACCAATTAATGCGCCAATAATTACACCTGCAAGACCAATAATTGCTTCACCCAAAGCGATCGCCCCCCTTATTTTTTTATTATATCATTTCCTTTCTATTTTGTCATGTTCCACCTCGCTGGGTTTGGTGGTGAGCAGTTTATAGAGCTCGGTATCCTTCGGGAAATCATCTGCAAAAGGCAGAATGACATTGTTGAAGAACAGCAGCCCGTGGCCCGGCTCGGAGTTGGTCACATAGGCAAGCTGCTCCGAAGAAATGTTCAGCCGCTCCGCCAGTATCTTCCGGTCACCCGCCGCTTGGTTGAGCATATAGATGAAGTCGCTGTTCTCTAGGATGTTTTCAATCTCCGGGGAGGAAAGCAGGTCTTTGGGGTTCTGGGTCGCCCCGGTGGGGATGCCGCCCCATTTTCTGAACCGTTTCCAAACCTCGGCGCTGTACGCTGCGGTCTGTTCCTCCTTCAGCAGAAGGTGAAACTCGTCCACGAAATACCAGGTGGATCGCCCGATAGCCCGGTTGATGGTGACGGTGTTCCACACCGCGTCCTGAACAATGAGCATCCCCGGCTTTTTCAGGTTCTTGCCCAGGCCCTTGATGTCGAAGCAGACCAGGCGGTTGGAGATGTCCACGGTGGTGCGGTGGTTGAAGAAGTTCAGCGAACCGTTCACATACAGGTCCAGCGCCTGGGCCACCCGGTCGGCCTCCGGGATGTGCTGGGACAGCAGGGCGTTCATCAGGTCGCCCAAAATCGGCATATTCTCCGGCCGTTGGTCGGCAAAGTAGGGCTGGTAGATTATCTGCACCGCCCGGTCAATGACGGTTTTCTCGATGGCCTCCAGCCCCGTCTTGCTGCCCATGATGAGCTCGCAGAAGGACAGCACGAAGTCGGATTTCAGCGCCAGCGGGTTTTCTTCCTCGGAGTAGTTGAGGTTGATGTCCAGGGGGTTCACATAGTCGGTGCTGGACGGGGACAGCCGGATCACTTGACCGCCCAGCCGCTTCACCAGGGGCGAATACTCGTCCTCCGGGTCACAGATGATGACATTGTCCTGGGTCATCAGCATGATAAAGGTGATCTCCCGCTTGCAGCTCATGGATTTGCCGCTGCCGGGCGTGCCAAACACAAGGCCGTTGGGACAGCGGGATTGCTTGCGGTCCAGCAGGATCATGTTGTTGGAGAGGGCGTTGAGGCCGTAGTACATGGCGTCGCCGCCCATGAACACCTCCTGGGTGACGAAAGGAACGAACACCGCCAGGGCCGAAGTGGTCAGGCTCCGTTCGATCTTGATGCGGTTAAGGCCCAACGGAAGGCTGCTCATAAGCCCGTCCTCCTGCTGAAAGTCCAGCCGGGTCAGAAGGCAGTTGTAGGTCTGGGCGACGCTGGCCGCTTGGGATACGGCGATCTCCAGTTTTTGCCGGGTCTCCGCCGTGTGCAGCACCAGGAAGGTCATGTTGAACATTCTCTCGTTGCGGGATTGCAGGTCGGTGAGAAGGTCCTTTGCCGCGCCGCCGTAGGTGGAGAGGTCGGAGGGAAGAATGTCCATATCGTAGCCGCTGCGCACCGCCCGCTTCTGCTCCTGTATCTTCATGGCGTCCAGGTCGGTGATCTTCCGCTTGACCATTTTGATGGCCTCGTTCTGGTTGATGCCCCGGATGTGCATGGTGACCATGATATTCCCGTCCGCCTCCATGAAGTCGGTGAGGATACGGTCGTGCATCTCCGGCGCCAGGATTTGCAGGAAGGACACCGCCCCGAACCGCCTGCCAATGCGGAAAGTGCGGGTCTCCCCGAAGTGGAAGGAGGACGGAGAAATGAAGTCCTTCACCGAAAGACCGCTGGCCGGGAGCCAGTTCCATTCAAAGGCAAACTGCCCACCCTCCGGGTGGAGGATGTTGTAAAGCAGCTCCAGCCGTTCCTTTCCGTCCAGCACATGAGCCGCCGCACCCATGACCTTGAAGCGATTGAGAGTGTCGGTCTCAATGCGGGCAAAGCGGGCCCTCGCCGCGGGAAGGTTCTCCGCCTCGATGGTCAGGGTGACATACTTGGTTTTCACATAGCCGTTGTTGCCCCGCTTGTACTGCATCCGCAGGATGTCCACCGCCTCGTCCCGGATGGAGTCCAGGTCGTTGCCCTGTCTGCGGATGCCGAACATTTCATCGGCGGCGCTGCCTCCGCTGCGGCTGTCCAAAGAAACCTGGACGCCGATGGAGGGGTCGTAGCCGTTGTAGAAGTCACAGAGGCTTTCAAAGATGCTCCGCTGGTCCTCCGGCCCCGCCAGGCGGTAATTCACATCCTCAAAGGCGATGGTCTTGGAGAAAGTCCCGCCTTCCAGCCTGCACAGGCCGTCGGGGAACATATTCTGAAACGGGATGCTGTCCTGCACCGTATGGTTTTTCCCGTCGCCTTTGGCTTGACGGATCACCGCCTCGATCTGCTTGCGCTCAGCACGGGTGAGCTTACGCTTTTCCGGTTTTTCTGCCTTTTCTCGCAATCTGCTTCACCTCCTGTTCCAGTTGGGATTGCCGCACCAGGGCGGAATAGAGATTGTTGGTCTGGTAGATGCGTACCTTCGGCCGGATGAATTTGTTCTGGATCAGATGGCCCAGGAACACTTCCAGCGGCTGCCCGTTCTTCTCGTACATGGCGAACAGGAAAAAGGGCAGCATCACCAGGATCATGCACAGCGCCGCCGTGGTGGTCCCCAGGCTCGCCTTTGCCAAAAAGAAAAGCGGCACGCCTACCAGCGCCGCCGCTCCAAAACAGATCACTTGCCGTTTGGTCAGCCCGAACAGGACCTTGCTCTGTATCCGGCTCAGGTCCTTCGGGATCGTTACATAAGCCAATGTTTCACACCTCCTTTAGTGGGCGCCGAACAGGGATTTTGCAAGGCTACCGGTCTTGAACAGGGTGTAGCACAGTAGGACTGTATAGCCCATGCAGCCCCAGATGGCCGCGGATATGTTGTCGCCGGATGTGGAGATGCCCTCCACCAGCACTGCGTAAATCCCCACGCAGATCATAATGAGGAAGGCCTGGAAGCCCAGGGCCAGCAGGGAGCGAAGGTAGTTCTGCCCCGTGGAGCCCCATTCCCGGTTGACCATCGTGGCAAAGGGGATGGGACCGATGGAGGTCACCAAATACACCTCAATCATTCTGCCGTAGATCACCAGGAAGATGCAGATGGAAAGTATCTGCGTACACAGCCCCACGAACACGCTCTGGAACCACAGCCCCAGCAGGGCGCCCACGCTCCAGTCGGCAAGCTGGGTCTCCAGATCGCCCACCACGCCGGAGATGTCGATGCCTGCGTCCGAGATAATGACCCCCGCCGACTGGCTGACCACATTCTGCGCCACATCGAACACCGCCATGACGATGTTCCAGGTGTTGGTGACGATCAGCACCGCGCAAAAAGTTTTGAAAATCCACTTGAAGAAAATCCAGGTGTCGAAGTCGTGAAGGTTGTTTTTCTCGATGATGAGCTGGATCAGCTCGTAGCACATGACGAAGGTGAGGATAATACCCGCAATGGGGACGATCACCGTCTCCGAGAGATTGCGGATCATGTTGAAGATGCTGCTGTTCCAAGCGGCGGGCGTCATGCCGACCTCCCCGGCGATCTCGCCCACCTTTGTGTTCAGGGTATCAAACATCCCGGTCAGGTTTGAAATGATACCGTCAATGAGCAGTTCCTTGAACCACTCCTGGATCATGTCCAATATCAAGGGAGATCACCTCCTTTGCGGGGGCTCCCGCTATGAAGCGAAAGCCCCCGCTGGGTTTGGAATATATGGTCATGCTTTCAGCCAAGTTTCCGCATCTTGCATAGATACCGTATGCCTATTGGCTGCCTCCAGAATGTCATAGTAGGCCCAATAACTCTTGGACACATCCGGGAACAGAACCAGACCACGGGGATGGTCGGCAATATACTCCTGGTCGGCCTCACGCCCCAGCAGGCGGTTGACGATGGTAACGACCTCGGCGCGGGTGATTTCATCGTCGGCATGGAAAGTGCCGTCGCCGTAGCCTACCACCCAGCCATACCGGGCGGCGTCCTCAATGTAACCCGCAGCCCAATGTCCGGGGGACACATCCCAAAAGCCGCCGTACTCCTCCATGATGGCGGGATCGCCGTCGCCATAGGCGTCAAAGAACCGCACCGCCATGGCCGTGAACTCGGCGCGGGTGATGGGCTCGTCCCCGTGGAACAGTCCGTCGGTGTAGCCCACAGCAATGCCGTAGCGGGCCAGATAGGACACATACCCGGTGTACCATGCGTTGACGGGCACATCCGGGAAAGTGGTTTTTGTGGGGGCGGTGATGCGCTCCCCATTGCGCTGGGCCAGCAGGCGGGCAAAGATGGTGGCTGCCTCGCTCCGGGTCATGTCCCGGTCCGGCCCAAAGGTGCCGTCGGTGTAGCCCACCACATAGGCCCCGTGGGTTTCCAGCTCCGCCACCTCGGGAACCGTCAGCTTGCCGTCCTCGTCGGTTTCCCCGGTTGCCTTCTGGCCCAGATCGCCCTTGACGGTGACGGTCAGTCCCTCCTGGGGCTTACGCTTTTGGTCGGTGACAGTGACGGTGATCCGGTTGTCCTCGTCCATGTCGGTGCCGTCCGGCAGAGTAACGGTGATGGTGCCGGTTTTTCCGATGGATACCCCGGCGTCAGGTATGGGACGCTTTGTCTCAAAGTCCTCCACCTTGACAGTCAGGGTCCAACGGTCCCCGTCGGCATCCTCCCAGCCCACGGTACCCTTGCCGTCCTCATTGGTGGTATCCGAGCCGCCGGGGACGGTGAGCCGACCGGCGGCATCGGTTTTTCCGCTGCTGAAATTGTCGTTGCGGTCAGTGACAGAAACGCCCATGCCTACCACGGGAGACTTGTCCTTCACAAGCTGAACCTGAATGGTGGTCTGGTCGGCATAGTCCAGCAGGCGGCCAGAGGGCAGCTGGATGGACAGTGTGTTATCCGTATGGAGAGCAACGGTGGCATTGGCAACGGGGTTTTTGCTATCCGTATCGGTGACAATCACCAGATAGCCGCCCACAACGGCCTCGCCCTTGCTGTCCGTGGTGGCCTGATTGTAGATTTTCTCGATTTCTTCCGTTTCCAGGGTTTCGCCGCACACGGTACATTCCTTGTGCTTGCTGCCCTCACTGTCAGTGGTGGGTTCCTGGTCGATGATCCAGTCACCGGGCTTGTGTCCGGCAGCATCGGTGTAATTACCCTTATAGGTGTCGCCGCAGCGGGAGCAGGTATAGGTGGTGTAGCCCATTTCCGTGCAGGTGGGGGCGGTGACTTCCTCTTGATAGTCATGGCCCAGGGCATTGACGATCACCGCACCGCACTTGGTACAGAGTTGGGGCGTGGTGCAAGTGGCCGCCTCGCCGGGTACATGGCCCGCCGCCGCGTCACCCTCCAGACGGTGATAGCCGCAGCGGACGCAGCGATACTCGATCAGGCCCTCGCCGGTGCAGGTGGAGCCGGTGACTTCGGTGCCCTCGTCCCAGGAATGGCCCAGGGGGTCGGTGTAGTCGGTGACAAAGGAACTGCCGCATCCCTCACAGATATGGGCAGTCTTGCCGCCGCCCTCACAGGTGGCCGGGGTTACTTTGGCAATATAGTTGTGGGGCAATGCCGCCGTGATGTCCTCAATGTGCCGCTCTCCGCAGACGGCGCACTCCCGCAGGGTGTAGCCGGGACTGGTACAGGTGGCCGGGACAACGGTGGTGGAGAACTCATGTTCTCCCTTGGGGGTGGTGCTTTCCTGGACGATGCCGCACCGCTCACAGATTTCCAGCACCTTTCCGGCAGTCTCACAGGTGGCGTCCCGGATAACAACACGCTGGAACGCATGGCCCAGGGCGGCCTCATAGTCCCGCTTTTCAATCTTACCGCAGTCTACGCACAGATAGCGGTCATAGCCCAGGGTCAGGCAGGTGGGGTCCACACTGTCCAGCAGCGTCCAGTTGTGATCCTCGCCGCAGGTGCCGTCCCCGTCGGTTTCCTCGGTGCTTTCATCCCGCAGGTGGACATAGGCCACGCCGTCCTCCACCATGTCGGTATTCTGGAATGTGTAGGTGATTTTATAGTACACCGCATAGTCTCCGGCCTCGGTGTAATTGGGGGCGCTGGTCAGGGTGCAAGCGTCGGCGCTATGGCCGTAGCGGATAGCGGTGGTAACGCCTGCCTCGGAGAGATCAGATACAGTAACGGTGTGGGGCTGCCCGTCTACCACGCCGAAATAGTCCGCCACAACAGACTTGGCAGCGGTATAGTCGGTTTCGACATATCCGCAGTCGGCACAGGTATCCATTTCCACAAAGCGGTCATGGGCCAGCTCCGGGCGGATGGCCGTTTCCATGTTGTGCCGCTCCAGGGAGGAGGAAGTTTCCTTGTAGGTGCCGTAGCAGAACCCACAGTATTCACCGCTGGTAATGGTCACACGATGGTAGCTGCTGTCTGATTGCTCAATGGTCTTTGTTTCCGGCAATTCTTCAAAGAAATTGCTGGCGCAGTCGTACAGCCAGTACACATTGGTCTGATAGCAGTAATCGCTTTTGGCCATATTGGTATTGATACCGCCGCAGGTTTCACAAACTGCTTTGGTCCAGTGATACCCGGTATAGTAGGCATCCTTACCAGGAACACCGTCCAGGATGGAGCCTTTATCTTCGCCGCCAATCATTGTGCCATCCGAATAGCGGACATTTCGGGTCATAGCCGTTTGGCCATCACGGGTATATTCAGGAGTGCGGAAGGCTAAAAATGAAGTTTCCTGGCCGCATTCTCCACAGGTGAAAGTTTCATGGGTTACGGTGGCGTTAGCATCCAGCTCGTTGGTTCGGTTGTTGGCCTCCTGCCAATGGTCAGCCGGATCATGGTAGCTGTTCTGCTGGGCGGCAAAGGCCGAGGGCACCAAACCGACACACAGCGCCAGGGAAAGAAATAGCGCCATAGGGCGCCGAAAACGGATTTTTCTGTTCATGGAATCCCTCCCTTAGCCACCAGTGGACAGCAGACCGGACAGCAGGGGAACCAGAATCATACCGATTAGAGCAACGCCGCCGCCTGCCATGAGCTGCTTGATGCCCTGGGACTTTACTAATGTGTGATAAAGAAGTAATAGAAGTGTAAAAAATTTTGCCGTTCCTATCCGGCACTTGGCCATTGTGTCGGATAGGTCGGGCGGTTATTCCGGCAAATCAATCTTGCCGACAAAGCTGTAATAAATCTCAATGTCCTGCCTGCGGGTGCCGTTCTCGTCATAGCGGCACTCATGCACAACGATTTTTTCAATCATTTCCCGCAAGAGGGTGGGGGTAAGTTCCTCAAAGGCAAGGTGCTTTCGGACAATCCCCATAAACTTTTCCGCGTTGACGGTGGCGGCCTGCGACTTGTCCAGTTCGGCCTGCAAAGCGGCGGCGCGGTCTTTCAGTTCCCGCTGCTCCTGCTCGTAGTCTGCCGACAATTCCATGAAACGCTCGTCGCTGATTTTGCCGTTCACATTGTCCTCATACAGCCGCTTGATAATGCGGCTCACTTCGGCAATGCGCTCCTGCGCCTGTTCAAGCTGCTTGGTGGCTGCGGCGGTCTTTCTCTTGCCGCCGATCTCGTTCTGCTGGATAAGCAGCTTCACAAAGCGGCTCTCATGCTTGGCGGCGTATTCCGTCACTTGCCGGAGATTGGAGAGGACACCGGCGGTCAACAGGTCGGTGCGGATAAAGTGCGCCGTACAGTCGCGGGTGCGTTTCTTGTAGCTGCCGCAGATGTAACAGTCCTGCTTGCGGGTTTTGTTCTGATACCGCTGCTGGTACATCACATGGCCGCAATCGGCGCAGAACAGCATACCGGAGAACAGCCCCACTTCATCATAGCGGTTCGGGCGTTTGCGCTGCTTGCGTAACTCCTGCACGCGCTCCCATGTTTCCGTGTCGATAATCGGCTCATGGTGGTCGGGGAAAATGGCCTGCTTCTCCACGGGGTTCTCTACACTGTGCTTGACTTTGTAAGAGGGCTTCTCCGTCTTGAAGTTTACCAGACAGCCGGTGTACTCCCGGTTTTCGAGGATATGAACGACGGTGTTCGTCGCCCATTTGCACTCATAGCCGGGGTGGTAGCGGCGGGTGCTGCCCGTCCTGCGGTATTCCAGCGTCCCCGGCGTGGGGATTTGCTGCTCCGTGAGCATACGGGCAATCTTGGTCGGGCCATTCCCGGCAAGGCAAAGCTGGTATATCTGCTGGACAACCGGCGCGGTTTCCCCGTCAACGATATAGTTCTCGTCCTCGTCCATGAGGTAGCCATAGACCGGCTTGCTGGTAACGGGCTTGCCGCTCATGCCTTTTGCTCGTTTTACTGCCTTGATTTTCTTGCTCGTATCTCTCACCAGCCATTCATTGAACAGATTTCGCAGAGGGGTAAAATCGTTGTCCATGCCGCCGTTTGCGCTGTCCACATTATCGTTGACAGCGATAAAACGCACTCCCTTTTGAGGGAACAGCATTTCCGTGTAAAACCCTACCTGCAAGTAGTTTCGCCCTAACCGGCTCATGTCCTTGACTATGACCGTACCCACTTTCCCGGCTTCAATATCTGCAAGCATGGCTTGAAAACCGGGTCTTTGAAAGTTCGCGCCGGAGAAACCGTCGTCGGTGTACCAGCGCAGATTAGTAAAGCCGTTCTGCTTGGCGTAGGTTTCCAAAATCCTTTTCTGGTTCGATATGGAATTACTCTCGCCTTGCAACTCGTCCTCATGGGACAATCTCGGATAAAGGGCAGTAATGAGGTTTTGGGTGGCTTGTCTTAACATAAAATCCTCCGTTTCCGACAGCCAGCCCACTATTCCGTGGTTTCATTGTACCACGAAATAGGGCGGGCTGTATAGCGGCAAAAATGTAAAACCTGCTTCTTTATGATTTGTCAAATTGCCGATTTTGTTTGTAAGAGTTATCACGATATTACCGGTAGCTTATCCCCCTAATTTATGCTATACTTGTTCGAGAAGTAAGAAGCAAATCATATTGGGGAGATTATACATGAAGAAGTTGTTTATCATCGGTGGTACTATGGGAATTGGGAAAAGTACCGTTAGCCAAATCTTAAAACAAAAATTACCTAACAGCGTATTCCTTGACGGGGATTGGTGTTGGGATTCCAGCCCGTTTCAAGTTACCGCTGAGACAAAAGAGATGGTCATAAAAAATATTTGCGCGGTGTTAAACAACTTTCTCAAATGCTCCGTGTATGAGAATGTTATTTTTTGCTGGGTTATGCACGAGCAATCCATTATTGATACAATCATTTCTGGCCTGGACACCGCAAACAGTCGCATTATTGCTGTATCTCTGCTTTGTTCAGAGCAGGAACTTACCCAACGCTTACAAAAGGATGTGACAGCGGGTATTCGTACTCCTGATGTGATTGAGCGAAGCGTACAGCGTATTCCCCTTTATCAGAAATTGAACACAATCAAAGTGAACACATCTGGAAAGAGCGCCGCGGAAGTGGCGCAAGAGATTGCCGCACTATAAGAATACTCCCACAGCCACGCTCCCCGGCGTGGCCGCTTTTTCCATGCCCCGGTTCACGCCGGATAAGTCGGCTCCTGTGTAGCAGCGGCTTCCGCTTCCAGTACCCGCGCCATTTTGTCGGCGGCGGTGGTCGTGGTGTCTTTCTTGAAATAGCCGGACACGACAAGGACGGAATTGCCCATGCGAATTTCCGTCACGCAGTCGGGGCGGCGGGCGGTGAGGGTGTCGTGCTGCTTGTTATCTGTCATAGGCAATACTCCTTTCAGTCGGTAATCAGTTTCTTCATGCTTTCCATTTTCCGCTGCGCGGTTTCCTGCCGGAAGTTGTCGCCGGTAAAGCGTACCGGGACGCACATGGAAAGCAGGCGGTCATAAATCCGGGAATGGGCGGTGTCTTCCGGGTTCCGCAGGTCGTCCAGCGTGAGATTGGTCGTGACGATCAGCGGCTTGCCGCTGCGGTAACGGCTGTCAATCACATTGAAAACCTGTTCCAGCCCGTACTCGGTGCCGCGCTCCATGCCGAAGTCGTCAATGATAAGCAGCGGATAGCGGCAAAGGCGGGAAATGTACTCGTTGCGGTTCTCAAAGCTGGCGGCAAGGTCGTTGAGGATAAGGGCAAAGTTCGTCATGAGGACGGGGATTTCTTTCTCCATGAGGGCATTTGCGATACAGCCCGCAAGGTAGCTTTTCCCGGTTCCTACGCCGCCCCAGAACAGGCAGCCGATATTGTCGGCTCGCATATCCTCCCAGTGTTCCACATACCGGCGGGCAATCCCGGCCTGCGGGTTCCTGCCGTTGTCGTTCTCAAAAGTCCAGTCCCGCATGGTGGGGTCGGTAAAGCCACGGCGTTTCAGTTCTTCCACGGTGTCAAGGTGCCTGCGCCGCTTCTCGGCGGCCTCCCGTTCCTCGCGGGCAGCTCTCTGGCAGTCGCACTCTGCCGGGTGGCGGTCACGGCCAAAAATAGCGGCCTTATCCGGCGCAAAATAGGCTTCTTTCGGCTTGCGGCACTTGCCGCAGTACAGTAAACCGTCCTCGCCGGTGTAGTCCTCCGGCTCCGGGGTGGTGGCCGTCATATTCTCCAAAGCAGCGTTGATTTCGTTCTTCATAAACTCTCGCCCTCCTTGCATGAGTAGTCTGGTATGCCCTTTTTCGGGGCTTTCTTGGCTGCGTCCTCCTGCGCCCATTTGTAGATTGTGGCGGCATGGCTACGGTATCGCTTGCCACTGGACGCGATATGGCAGGATAGCCGGTCAATGTAGTAGTTCCATTTGTCGGGCAGCTCTGCTTTCAGCCCGTCCAGTTCTGATTGCGAAAGAAAGACATTTTCATACCGGCCATAGGCAGCGCGGGCGGGTTGTCCCGTATCTAACTCTCGCTCTCTCTCTTTTTCTATCTCTATCTCTTTCTCTATCTCTATCTCTGGTGGACAAATGTCCGCTTGATATGGTGGACATTTGTCCGCCCCAGCCTTTGGCAAGGCTTTTTGTTCCTGCAAAGCCAGCCTTGCCCGCCGTTTCCGCTCCCCCTCGGTAGAGGATTGGCCGATCAGCAGTTCAATGTTGCTCATATACAGCGCGCCGTTCTGCAACGGCTCCACAAGCCCCAGCTTCATAAAAATCTGCAAGGCTCGCTCTACGGTGCCGACTTGCTGGCGGGTAATGGTGGCAATCATCTGCGCGGTGTAGGGGATATTTTCATCAAGTTGCAACTTCCCGCCGTTTTTCAGCGATTTCAGGTACAGTTTCAAGAGAATGTTGGAATAGAGGATGCCGTCCTGCATACTTTCCAGCAGCACGATAGCGTCCTCGTCAAAGTAATTCTCTTTCAGCTTGAGGTAGTAGTATTTTCGGTTGTCTGACATGGTTCCTCCTTTGGGTGGATTTGGGGCGTTTGTACGCATTTAGAACGCCGTTTCCGGGGGAAAAGGATAAATGTATCGCACACCCTTTGACACCCACGAAAAAAGCCTTGATTTATGCGGGTTTGAAAGGCTCTAAAGCGTGACATCTCTGCCTTTGTTTCCGCTTTCTCTCGGCGGCTTTGATTTTCTTCATGCGTCCGGCGCAGTCGGGGCAGTATTTTCCCCGGTTGGATTTGGGGACAAATGCCGCGCCGCAGACCGCACACCGTTTCCGGCTCCCCCGGTACAAAAGGGCTGCGGCCAGCTCCCCGTCAAGGGGCAGGACAGCCACACGGAACCAGCGGCACATGAGGGAAAAGGAAATGCTCTGGACGCATACGCAAGGCTCCCCGTCGTCCAACAGCAGGCAGTTCCCCTCGTCGTAGTTACAGCACTCATGCACCAGCCGCCGCGCCCGCCGGTGCTGGCGGTAGTCCATTCTCGGCAGCTTATCGCTCATGGCTCTGCTCCTTTCTGCGGTGCGGCTCGCTCCGGCGCAAAATCTGGTCGATGTTCCGCTTGACGGTCTGCAACTCCGTGTACCGCTGCTTCTGTTCGTGGTAGGTGTTATACAGGCTGGATTTCTTGGAAACAAGCTGCTCGATCTCGTCCTGCAACGCTTTCCGGGCGGGCAGCTTGGTAATGCCATGCTCCCGGAAATACCGGGCGGCTGCGTCGGCTATGATAAAATCGCTCTCATGTGCCTGCCGGTATGCGGCGCGGGCTTTCTCGGATTTCTGCGCTTTCAGCCCGTCGCGGGCGGGCTTGGTCTTGGCGTAGGCAAGTACCTGCCGCTGCAACTCCTTTTTCCCTTGCAGCTTCGTTTCCAGTGCTTTCAGCTTGCCGCTGGTCTGGCGCATTTCCTGATAGGCGGTATCAACGGCGGCTTCCAACTGCTCCGGGGAAGTGAAGCCGTATTCCTGATACACATTCAGCGTCGCGGCCATTTGTTTGAGGTTGTGCATGGTCGCCCAGCGTTCATAGCCCCGGCCTTTGCCCTCGGCTTTCTTCTGCTCAATGTCCACAAGCCGCTGCACACCGTCCTGTTTCGGGGCGGTTTGAGGGGCTTTTGTGGGCTGTATGCCGGTTTTCCCACGCCGGGGGTATTCGAGTATGGCCGCGGCCTTTTCTGTGGCTCTGGCGGCGTTCTGCTCCAAAACGGCAAGGACAGCGGCGCGGTCAAAGTCGTCACCCAGCTTCCGGGCGGTAATGGGCTTTGTCCTGTCCGGCGTAAGGTAGGAAAGCCGCCCCCGGCTCTCCTTGACGGCCACGCCCTCCCGCAGCAGCAGAGAGGAAAAGTCCTCGAATGAGGCCGCTGTAGACAGCGCGGCGCGTATGGTCTGCCGCAGCTTCTCCTTGTTCGTTTCAAACTTGGTCTGCCGGGGCGTGATACCGTCTGCAATCATGGGGGCGTTCTGCTTGTCCAGCGCGGCCTGTCCCTTTTTCTGCGCCCAATACTCCCGGTCTGTGACGCGGTTCTTGCTGCCGTTCAAGAGGTCGATTTGGTAAAGCCCCTCCCGGTGGCACATTTCCATGACTTCGGACTTGAAGTAGCGCAAGGCAGCGTCGGTACAGCGGTGCTTGCAACCGGCTTTCGTGTCGGCTGGCCTGTCCATGTAGGGCAGGAACGGGACTTCCTCTATCCGCAGGCTGTTAATGACGATATGCACATGGATATTGCCGCTGTGGTTATGCCCGTCCGGGTGGGTGCATACAAGGGCTTGGTGGCCGGGGAAATGCTCGGCGCAAAACTTCTCGCCCAATGCCTGCGCCCGGTCTACGGTCAAGCCGTTGTCCGGGCCGTCCCGTGGGTCAAAGCTGATGATATAGTGGTGGCTTTTCACATCTTCCCGCCGCTGGTTCTTCCCATAGCGGAGATTTGCCCGCATACAGGCAACGGCAAAATCCTCCCCGCCGCAGTTCAGCGTGGACAGCCGGTAGTCCTCGCGGGGGATAAGCCTGCCGGTTTCATCAAGGACGGGCTTCATGGTAAACTCGTCATGCTCGAAAAGCAGGTATTGTTCGGCGGCTCCGTAGTCGGCATTTTTAGAGTTGATATGCTTGAGTGTTGCCAACTGCGTCACCTACTTTCTGTAAGACTTCATACTTGAGGGCGGCAAGGTCGGCTATGGCGGCGCGTACCTCGCCGGAGAGGGCGTTATAGGGTGCGCCGTACTCATTCAGATACCGGGCAATCTGATTGAGGTTGCCGCCGATCCTGCCGTACTCGGCGGTCAGCTTCCCGACAGCGGAGAGCAGTTCGTCATTGACCGCTGACACATGGATAACGGGGCGTATGGTGGTGCGCCGTATCGCCTGCCGGAGAAATTCCGACTGGCTGATACCATAGGGCGCAAGCCGCGCTGTGAAGTCGGCGTATTCATCTTCGGACAGCCGGGTTTTCACAACGCGGCTGCGGTGGGGTGTGTTGTATTTCTTTCGCATGGTCGTGACCTCCTTTCTTGCCGCATGAGCGCGGCGGGGATAAGCGGCGCAAGCCGCAAAGCAGGGTTTGGGGAAGGCACTCCCCAACAAGTTTCCCGCGAGGGGCAAAACCGCAGAATTGCGGATTTTGGCACCGTGGTAGAAACTTGCTCTCCGTGACTGCAAACTTCCTCTCACTTCCGTCCGCCACTTTTTCGGAAAATCGCAACCAGAAAAATTCATTTCTCCTTTGCCTACTACTCGTTCATCAAGAGCCGGTTTTGGCAAGCTGCTTTTCTTTTTCTGCTACTAATAATCCGGCAAAGGACATTCCTGCCCGTTTTCGCTAAAATGGCGACAGACACCGAACTTCCTACCTGATGCCGGAGAAAGCCTTTTTCACTCTCTGTAATACAAAAAAACGAGAATTGGCAACCGGGCAGACAGAAAATTTTCCTGTTCACTCTTAACACCACCGCCTTGCCTGTTCTGCCAAAAATGGGCGCAAAAAAACACCACGGATTTCAAAAAATCTGTGGTGTTGCCGCTTGGTCGATATTCAATTTATATCAGCAGAAAACAGTAATTTATATCTGAATACTTTTAACAAATGTAATTGATTCGGGTGTTGCATTTAGTGATTCGTAATATTTGTGTTTTGCAAGAATACTATGCAATTTCCCCCTATAATGTGGTTCGCATATTTCTTTTGCGATGGCAAGCGACCTTTTGGCTTCATCAGTCCTTCCGTGATGTAAAGAAATTATGATGTTCGCAACAGCTAATCTAAATTCACTGTTTACAAATGCTCTTGAAAACTCATCAGTTGCTAAATAACAAGAGTAATAATCTTCCAGTTCGGCTGAGTAACAAAAGGAATCTATATGCAGTTTCACCCATAAAAGATCTTTGGACAGTTCATTTACATATTCTTCTCGGTTTAATTCAAGGGCATCTTTCGCTAACAAATAGGATTCGTAAGCCTTTCGATAATTTCTTGCTTTTTCATAGATATGTCCTATATACAAATAAGAGGTGTATGTGGAAAACCAGCCATCTTCAAAGTTTTCAAGTCCATATTGTATTAACTTAACAGCCTGTTCAGCATATTCATCGGAGAATTGAATGGCTGTTGTATAACAATGTTGGCGTTTTAGAAGATTGCCTCGAACTCGTTTTAACAACTTTCCATATTCAAGAAAATCTTCATCGGTCATTCCGTGCTTGATGATTTTTTGTTCAAATTCATCTATTTTACTCATTCCATCACCTCACGAACTTCAAATTACATAAAATATTAATTGTAGCACTTGCGGGGTATTTCATAGTGCTTTTTCTACATTTATTCCCATCATGGTCGGGAGCGACAGCATTTTAGGATGTTGCTCCCTTGATTTCCTGTCAGCAAAGGCGGGCGGGGCTGTCAACGGCGGGCACAGCCCGTTCATCTTGACCGTTGACTGGCTCGGCTGGCTTTGCTATTTCCCCGACAAACGGGAATTGTCGTATCATAAAACGGAGTATCTTATTTTGTCATTTAACATCAAGTTTATACGCTATTCGCACTTGATTGCAATACGCATGGAATATCCTGTCCGCCTCGCTGTCCGTATCCATCCCACCCATATGTGACTCCAAATATTTCTTTACGATTTTGGGAAGGGTAGGTAGCCAAGTCCCGCCCATTTCTGAAAGGATCAATTCCATCCGCTTCTTCCCCGAGGCTCCATGTACACCGGATATAAATGGAAAATATGTGTGGGATATATCGTAGTGGCGAATCGGTTCTCCAAACAGTTTCCCACACGACTCGTAAAGCTGTATAAAATCATCCAGTGAACGCATCGCGTCCATCTCGGGTAGCAGACCGTTTACGATACTGCTTTTTAACGCTTCAAATTGGGGGAGAAACTGGCGCTGGTAATATTTTTCTTTCAGCACATCGTCCTCCGTATACCAGTAATCGATAGAACACCAACGAAACCCTCTATATGGGTTCTCATACTTTGCGCCGTTCGGCCCATCCGAGCCAAAGCTCACGATGGGCCGCGCATCAAACACTGGGCGATAGCTTACCCAGGGGCGCAGCTTACTGACCTCGACCTTGAAATAAAATTCCTGCAGCAGGCCGCCGCGCTCTCTGATATATGCGGTCGGGCCGCACAAGACAAATCCATATTCGTATAGGATAGGTCGCAGTTCCTTGCGGATCAATTCCCGCTGCGCCTTTTTGAAATCAAATTTTCCGCCTTCCATTTTGTTTTATTCCATCCTCTTTATCTTGCCAACTTCCGATTTGTCGCTTCGTTTATTCTTCCGTTTTGCGGCGGATTACCTTTTTCATTCCCGGCAAGAAGCTAAATTGGTTTACATTCTTTTGCGCCGTTTATAGAGCAGCAGCCCATTGACCGCAAGCCATACCAGCAGATAGGCCGCAGATACCCCGGCAATCGTCCAATAGGTGCGCTTCTGTCTGGTTTCGTAGGTCTGTGCGGTTTCGTCTGCGCCGATGGTGATGTAGCCGTCCTCATCAGGGATGGACAGAACACGGCGCTCTATCGGCTCGTCCGCTTCCAAAATACTCTGTGCGGTGCTTTCCACAGAGCCAGACTCGTACTTGTACTGATAGCCGCTCCCGTCCTCCGCCCGATAGCGCACGATGTAGACAGTCGTAGTGGGATGATTGCGCTTCTGCCGCCCGGTAGCGTGGTTCTCCCTCTGTACAGGATAAACTTCCTCCGGCACAAAAATGTGAACACCCATGTCCTCATAAGCTGACGCAGGCCGGATAGAGGACAGGTTCCGCAAACTGAAATAAAGGCATAGCGCCGCCCCAATCAACAGCATGATCCCAACGGCAAAAGCGATAGGTTTTAGTTTTGCCATGCGCTCACCTCCGTTTCTTTTTCACTGATAAATGGGAAGCTATTGTTTTTTAATTGTCCAACTATCATCTCGGTTTTTTCTTTGGGCATAGTAGCCGCAAGGCATATCCGCTAAAACGCCGACAGAATGATCAAAATCAAAAACCCATCTCAAAGATACTAATTTTGCTTCATCTGTTGTATGTACTTGTCCACATAGAAACTGCCACATTCCATCGTCTTCATCGTGCGATACATACAAAATAGGGGACTTACTCTCTATTATGTGACAACAAATAATTGCAGCAGTATTCGGTGCGTCATAAAAAGGAAATTCCATATTTATTGCTCCTTCAAATTCCGATTTATCGCTCTATCCCTTGTTCTTTTCTGGCCTCCGGGCCAAGAGCTGGAAGTACGCTGCCACCAATCCTGCCAAATCGCAGATATGGGTTTGCGAGTAGCAATAGGGCGAGTTGGCTCGATGATCTCTCCGATAAAGGCGTATTATTATAGCACTACGGCTTGCCCGTTGGGATAATCTCCAATCCATGCGCAAGGGAAATATCATCTTTATAAATTTCAAGTATGGTATTTATGTCTATAGCCCAAATTTTTCCCAATCTTTAACTGACTCAATAACGGGTATCCAGCTATCAATTTCAAATTTTTCTTTTATAGGTGGTTCCTTATATCCGTCTACTATAAGCGTTCCACTACATTTTATATGAGCTTTATCAGAGTCTATTTCAAGAATTTCTAATTTGTAATCAGCTAAAGGTTCATGTTCATAAATATAAAATGAATCTTCTCTATCATAGCTTTCATCTGTTGTCATTACCGAAAAAGATTCTCCCACCAAATCTGCAATTGATTCTTTTTTAGTGTCTATTGGATTTATGCAAAGAGAAGGTAATATTTCCTCTCCATTATAATCTCCCTTAGCAAATCCTATATCTACAGACCATGACGGCGCTTCATCTTCATTTCTCTTGAAATACATAAGACTACTCCGCCTATGAGTCCAATCATCTTCAAATACAAACTTTCCAATTTTTAACATGGCGCACTCCTATATTTTCCGATTTTCTGATCTTCTTAATCCACAATACATTCCAATTTATTGCTTGCATTATATTTCATTTTAGCACTCTGGAAATAATATTTCTACCAGTCAATTATGAAATATTTTACAGAATAATGGGGTGGCTATCTGCTCTCTTGTTTGTGCTACTTTACGACACATGAGCATTGGAGGCGGGGTTGTCCTGACCGTAACCTTCCAGAAGGTTGATGCCGCCCCACACGCACAGGCCGCCGCCCAGCGCGATAACCAAAGTTTGCAAAACCTCAATCGACTTTGCAAAGAAATCCATAGGTCAATTCTCCTTTCGTTCGTTGGAATTATCAGGTTAAAGGTCGGTCGCTTTCAATTCGTACATCTCGAAAGGCTCGTCCGGCTTCACGATGGCCGGTCTGCGTTTCATGTACCGTTCCATATCAAAGAGGTACTTCTTGTCGGCGTCGGCAGTATATTTGTAATCGGGATGCCTGGTCAGGTCGTACTTGTCCGAAAGGAACGGGCGCACGCCCCGCAGCATGAAAATACATTTGCCTCCGTCCATTACTGCCAGTTCGTCTTGTGTCATCAGCTCCTTTCCCAATTTCTGATAGTTAAGACCGTGGGAGACTTGGCTGCCCCGGTTCTCGGATTGATTGAAGCTGTCGATGGTCTCCTTGCCCAGCAGCTCCGAGATTTCTTTCAGGGTGGATTTCTCCTTGCCTCCCAAAAACAAGGTGCTGTCGCAGTTGCCCACAATGGTGTCTGCGGCGTCCTTGTAGATGGTCTTTAACTGACTTTGTGACTGCAAAATAATAGAAGCCGAGATCTCCCGGCTCCGGATGGTGGCGATCAGCTTGTCAAAGTTAGGTATCTGCCCGATGTTGGCGAACTCGTCCAGGAGGCACCGCACATGAACCGGCAGGCGGCCGCCGTAGAAGTCGTCCGCCTTGTCACACAGAAGGTTGAAAAGCTGGGAGTACATGAGCGCCGCCACAAAATTGAAGGTGCTGTCCGTGTCGGAGAGAATGACGAACAGCGCCGATTTCCAGTCTCCCAGGGTGTCCAGCTCCAGTTCGTCCTCCGCCATAAGGTCCCGCAGTTCCTGAATGTCAAAGGGAGAGAGGCGGGCACCGCAGCTAATCAGGATGGATTTCAGAGTTTTGCCGGCAGCCATCTTGAATTTGCGGTATTGCTTCACGGCGAAATGATCCGGCTGCTCCTTTTCCAGCTTGGCAAACAGCAGATCCACCGGGGACTGAAACTCCTCGTCATCCTCTCTGGCCTCCGATGCGTTGATAAGGTCCAGCAGGGTGATGAAGTTGCGCTCCTCCGGCTCCGCCTCATACCAAATGTAGCCGATGAGGGCAGAATAGTATAACCGCTCGGCTTTGACCCAAAAATCTTCGGAACTCTTTTCGCCCTCACCCTTGGTGTTGAGAATGAGGGCGTTCACCAGTTTCAAAATGTCCTTTTCGCTGCGGATATACGCCAGGGGATTGTATTTCATGGATTTTTTGAAATTGATAAGGTTCAGACTTTTGATACGGTATTGCCTGCGCTCCAGCAGGGCGCCGACCTCCTGTAAGATGGTGCCCTTCGGGTCCGTGACCACATACGAGGAATGGCATTGAAGCAGGTTGGGCTTGACGAAAAATCGGGTCTTGCCGCTGCCGGAACCGCCGATGACCAGGATGTTTTTGTTCCGTGCGTACTTGGGCTCCTTGGGGCGGCTTGACATGGTGATCCGCTCCGTTTGGGTGAGGAGAACATTTTGGGAGAAGTCCTTATCTATGTAGGGAGCGATGTCGGCCGGTGTGCCCCAACGAGCACTCCCGTACTCAATGCCGCGGCGGTATTTCTTGGCGTTTTTGCCCTTGGAGTAGACCGCCAGCCGGATCAGCACCGCGCCGGCGGCACCCGCGCACAGGTCCAGCAGATGGAAACTGGGCGCCAGACTTGTGAAGGCCGTTGAAAAGCCCTGCCCGATATGGAGCAGCTTCTCCGAGGCGTCAACCCCAGGAGCCAGCCGCACGCCCTGGCAGAGCTTGTCAAAGAGATACACAAAGACGAGATACGGAAGGTTGAGGATGAGCTGCTTTTTCAGCTTATCGGTCATCGTGCCACCTCCCGGTCCTTGGTCTTGACCTTCTCCCGTTCCCAGTGTTTGGTCTTGGACTGTTCCTGAGCCTGGGCCAGCCGCTCCCGGATGGTGGGGCGCTTCTCCCGATCCAGGGTCATGGCGGTGAACTCCTTGAAGGCCGGCTGGAGCTGGTCCTTATCCTTCGCCTTGAAAAACACATAGTAATGCGGGGGGGCCGTGGTGGGGTCCTTCTTCAGGGCATAGTCGATGTCATACTTTTTCGCCACCACGGAAAACGCCTTGATGTTCTGTTCGGTGATCTCGATGTTGGTCAGGGAGGCCCCATGCTGTTTGAGCTGGTGCAGGGTCTGCTTTCCTTGGTGGAGGGTGCGCTGGGAGGGCTTTTTCTGCATCTCCTCCAGCACCTTCTTCAGGGCCTTTTGGAGCAGGTCCGCGGTCATCTTGCCCGCCTCCACCGAGAGGGAGACCGCGCCCTGGGTGATTTCTTCCTGCATAGGCACTACCTCCTTTCTCCGCCGCCGTACAGGTCATGGCTCACCAGGGAAGTGTAATAGCTGCCGATGGTGGCCGGGGCGTTATACAGGGCAGCCAGCAGATATTTCTTGATGTTACGGACATAAGTGGTGTTCTCCCGCATACGGTCCAGCACATACTCGATGTGGGAACTGTTCAGCTTCAGGAACCGGGATTTGACCACCTCCGCCGGATAGTCGTCCCCGGCAACGCGGATCATCTCCCGATGGGAGCAAACCGTGTCCACCATGAGCTCCACCAGCTCGTTCAGACGCTCACGATCCATGCGCTCGTTCTGTACGAGGATGTCATACTCGATGTTCTCCAAAATCAATTCCCGATAGCTCTCTCGCTCCCGCATCCAGTCCCGTCCGGTCCGGTTAGCCCCCGCGGGGGTTTGGGGGCTTGATTGGATAGGATTTGATCCTTCCGTACTTGGTGAATCAGTATTTGGTTCTTCAGGATTTCTTTTCTCTTTATTTAATTGCGGCCGGTTTTCCAGACATGGGTTATCCATATCCGGATTTTCCGTATCTGGACAAGCCGTATCCGGCTCGTCCTCACACGGCTGGCCCGTGTCCGGGGGATGAGGCGTCTCGTAGATGACATACTCCACATCCACGATCTTGCCCTTGCTGTCCCGCAGCCGATTGCGGACTATGTATCCGGCGTGCTCCAGTTCCTTCAGAGCTGATCCAATGCTGTCCGTGCCCTCCTTGCAGATTTGGGCCAGGCCCTTGGTGGTGTAGTTCCAGTCCTCCGGTAAGGACAGCATCATGGAGAGCAGCCCTTTGGATTTCAGCGACAGCCCCGCATTCCGCAGGTGGTGGTTGGACATCACCGTGTAGTCACGGGTTTTCTCAATGCGAAATACCGCCATGTTATCACCTCCTTTCGGCGGTTCGGAAAAGTGTTTATTTTGGGGGAAAAGACGACCTCTATACCGACCAGATACCCTGGAAGGGAAAACCTATGGGCGGTGTCCTTTCGGCTGATTGTGGAAGAATAAACATGGAATTTTAAACGCCTTTCGGTGCAGTTTTTGACATGAAAAAATGCCATAGAGATTAAACCATGGCATTTAGATAAGAATATAATATTTCGTATAATATTGGGATTTGTATTAATAAAAACCGCCGCGGGACATACCTGCGGCGGTTTTTCACTCAAAATTTTCGTTGAGGATCTGTGTGATTGTACCATTTAGTATGTTGACTTCTACTCCCCAGATTGCATTATTAGTGGCGGTTGGCACAACTCTGAACACTTTTTCGCAACACGAATTATAATATTGTAGCGCCTCGTCTCTTGGTAAGTCACTACTACGTTTTGCTGTTGTGACCGCTATGTCAGTTAACCAATCGTCACTAAAAAGATTTATGATATCTGTTGAATCTTTAGAGCCATGGTGAGGGATTTTCAAAATATTGGGGGTTGGAATCGACATAGACAATTCTTCTGACATAAAACCAACCATTCTGTTTTGAACATCACCTGTAAGAAAAACAGAAAAATCTCCAACTATTAATTCTAACACAACAGAATAATCATTTAATGTTGAGTAATTTCCATCAACAGCATTTTTCCGAACCTTTCCACTACAGGGTGCTGCTGCAAAAAGTTGAAATGGAACAGTGTATTGCCCCACAGAAAGGTATTCATTATATAAGTACATATTTGCCGCCAGACCTTGTACTCGTGGCTGATGTTTACATCGACGGTCATATCCCTTATACTTGTTGATATGTTCTAATACGCTTGCTGATAGACTCCGATTATTTTCAGGTAATCTCTGCAATTCAATAGGGATATAAATGCTCTGTGGAGTAAAGGTCTCAATTAATTCCACCAAACCATTAGAATGATCATCATGGGGATGCGTCCAAAACAAGTCGGTTATTTTATCTACGCCTAAACCATATAATAAATCTTTAGGAACAACTCTATCATTTTGAACAAACGAATCTACTACACATGAATATATAATTCGTTTATCTCCATAAAGAGCAAATACGATGCTTTCACCTTGAGATGGATGTCCTAAAATAAAGATTTTGCAAGTCAATTGTTGGTAATATTGCTTAAACAATGGATTATTTATCATTGTACTTATATTTTCTTCGGGCGTCCATGCAAATAAATGCCGATGTCCCCGAAGTTCCTCTGTGTTTCTCTGTTGTAAAAAATTGACTCTTGGTGCTGCCAGACATCCTCTCTTGTGCAACTTTCTGTTTAGATTGCCGTGGTGTAAAAACAGAAAAATAATCCCCATGAGAAGTATATTTTTGCTTTATCATTTAATTCACCTCAAATTAAAAGGGAATAATATGATAGTCTTCTAGTAAATCGCCTGTGTTAATTCTATCAACAATGTCGGGTTTAAGAGTTTTAATGAAAAATTCGTAAATCAAACGGTTCATTTTCTCTAAACCGATTTTTGCATCTTTAGCAAATTCGTTTAATTCGTCTAAATCAGTAGTAAACAGGTCAAAGTCAAACGCAATTAAATGTGCAGGGTGATTTACAATTCCTAGACTCTCATTGTTCAGATTGCCGCTTGAATAGTTTTTTTGGAATTTTAAAGTATACGGTAGATTATTATAAACCTGCATTTCCTGAAAACTATCCAAATCAAAGCCTTCACTATCTGTTTGCGACAAATACTGAATGGTAAACAAATCATTTACTACATCTTTGTGCTCATCTAAAAGGAAGAAAGAATTGAATTTTCTTAACCCGACGCGTGACAATCTAAACATACGATTCTCAAAAAGGTGATTGACTATTGCCGACATCCATTCGTAATATGGAATTTTCATCGATTGTAAGGTCAGCGTCAACTCTAAAAACAAAAATGTTCTCCCTATTTTTAATTGTCGCCCATCGCAATCCGGAGTTTGCGGGCAAGAAAAAACAAAAACAGGTTGAGCTTTCTGATTTAGTCTAGATTGTTCAATTTGGTTAGGGTTTATCTCAATCCCAATAGAATTTTCCATCTCTTGGTCATGAGAGGAAAAAAATTCTCCAAATTGTTGCCCAACAAAATCAAATAGATCTTCTTGCATTTTTTCAGTTATTAATTGAAAGTCAATCCGGTATAAGACTTTTCGTAAGAATACTCTTTTGGGTGCGTTACCGTCTGCCATAACCTATCACCTCTAAGCACATTATAACATTTTAAGGAAAAATGCACTACCTCTAAAATAATTTATATTCCATGTAAACGCACAAAAATCGAAAATATAATTTGTCGATAATTACAACTATATATTGGGGGGTTATTGGAATCAATATATCTTCAAAATATAGATCGACATAGATTATTAATAGTATGTCAGTCCCTTAATTCTTATTCACTTTCATCGCCCAGCCCCTCTGCCTTCAGCCAATCCTCAAAGGACTTCCTGGAGATGCGGATCATGTTGCCGATGCGGATCGTCTTGAACAATCCGGAGTTGGCGAGTTTATAGGCCGAGGCACGGCCGATACCGAGAATGGCTGCGATGTCATTCACGGTGTATGTTCTGCTTTGGGGTGTCCCTTTTTCTTTGGTGCTCATAAAATGATCCTCCCTTGCTAATAGCATTTTGAAATGGCCCCTGAAAGCCCCCTGTCACAAGGGGTTCCTGCTAATACCTTGCTAATACGACATTTGAAAAGCCGTTGTAAGGCAGCATATTTCAGGGGTTTTTGTGCAAATTGACCTGCCTCCAGGCAGCACAATTTGCGAAGAAACAACACGGGAAGATATGATATGAACAATTTACGAAATGGTACGCCGTACTCCTAAACGCAAGTGGTATTTCACCACTTTTCTGTATAATCCATAGCGTATTACATTGTCCCGTGCCATGCCGTCCTTTCCAGTGAAATTGCGGGCGTTATGCACAAAAGACAAAATATAGCCAATTATATGCCCGTACGCAGTGGAAAAGCGATCATCTCTTTTTGCGGTTTGAAAATAGAGTTTTTGCAGGGGAAGGCCCTGACTGGAGAGCCTAGATGTTCTAGATAGGAGAAACCTATGGGCGGCAACCTCGCCACCGATTGCGGAAGAAAAAACATGAGATTGACTCCTTTCAGTACAGCTTTAGGGATGAGTGATAGAAACGGACATGAAAAAAGCCACAGGCGCAAACCATGGCAGGAATACGGTTGATTTTCCCTTACAGGCGTATATAATCCCTTGAATTTGGCATAATATTAAGGGAAAGTTCTTTCCGCGAGTTGATATTCCCCTTATTTTTTGCTAAAATTTAAGGAAATAAGGGAGGGCGTAAGGGTATGCGTGCATTCAACTACTCTGCGATCCGGGAGCAGAAGTGGGACTCGGAGATTTTGGGCCTGGTCGCGGCGATCTATAAAGAAGCCGGAAAGCAGGAACTGTACCTGAAACAGCGGCCAGAGGAATTGGAGAAACTGGTAGAGATCGCAAAGGTGCAGAGCACCGAGGCATCCAATGCCATTGAGGGCATCGTGACCACAAACACCCGTATCCGGCAGCTTGTGGAGGAGAAAACAACGCCGAGAAACCGGGACGAACAGGAGATTGCAGGTTATCGGGACGTGCTGAACCTCATCCACGAGAACTTTGACACCATCCCCATCACCCAGAACTACATCCTGCAGCTCCACAAGATCCTTTATAGCCACATGAACAATCCCATGGCGGGCAGGACCAAAAGCGTGCAGAACTACATCAGCGCCACCTATCCCGACGGCCATGTGGAGACCTTGTTTACGCCACTGGCTCCCTATGAAACGCCGGAGGCCCTGGACAGGACCTGCGAGGAGTACAACCGGGTCATTGGGAACATGGAAGTGGAGCCGCTGATCGTCATTCCTGTGTTCATCCACGACTTTCTCTGTATCCACCCTTTCAACGACGGAAACGGCAGAATGAGCCGTTTGCTGACCACACTGCTGCTCTACCGCAGCGGGTTCTATGTGGGCAAGTATATCTCGCTGGAGGCCAAGATCGCCAAAAATAAGGACCTCTATTATGATGTCTTGCGCCAGGCGCAAATTGGGTGGCACGAAGGCACCGAAGATGTGGTTCCGTTCATCAAGTATCTGCTGGGGACCATTCTTTCCGCCTACAAGGATTTCGAAGATCGCTTTGCTCTGGTGGAGACCAGACTCCCTGCCCTGGAGACTGTGCGCCGGGCGACCATGGAGAAAATCGGCCGGTTTACGAAGCAGGACATCCGGGAACTCTGCCCTTCGCTCAGCATCAGTTCCATCGAAGGGGCACTGCGGAAATTGGTGGCATCCGGTGAACTGAAACGGGAGGGCTCTGGGAAGAATATTTGCTATTACAGATTAAAATGATTCCCTTCATCAGTCGTGCACTGCTATCCTGGAGACAGCTGTGCGATGTACCTGGCACATGTCTGTTCATTCAAAGCGGAGCTGATGCTGTCCGTGCCCTCCTTGCAGATTTTGGACAGCCCCCTTGGTAGTGTATTCCAGTCCTCCGGCAAGGACAACATCATGGAGAGTAGCCTTTTGGATTTCAGCGACAGCCCCGCGTTGCGCAGGTGGTGGTTGGACATCACCGTGTAGTCGTGGGTTTTCTCAATGCGAAATATCGCCATATTAGCACCTCCTTTCGGCGTTCTTGAAAAGTGTTGACCACATAAGTATACATTAAATAGGTGACAAATGAGAGATTGATCTGGGCATACAAAAAGCCATGGGCATGAAACCTATGGCTGAAGTAAAATTATATAATATAGGGCAAGAAGGGTGTTGTTGTCAATGAAACCAAATGGTATAATAACTTTAATATTCAATTTGTGAAGGTGCACAAATCAATTATAGCGGATGCTTTAATACCAACATCTCTTGTGGAATTAGCGAGGTTAGTACTATGGATCACAGTCTTTTTTTCTGTAATGTGGAAAAAAACGAGTTTAACTCTAATTTAATCGAATTGCTTTCACAATTTTCCGAGGAAAAATCTGTCCAGACTTATGTTATTAATGCACCACTAGGAATAGATGCATCTGCACAGTATGAGTTTAATGATGCTGTTGTCATCTTGATGCCAAAGCAAAAAATATGCTTTGTAAATCTAAAGGAAGATCAAGACTCGTTTGAGGAGTTTTGTGAGGATTTTATAGAAGATTTAGGATATTTATCCGAAAAATTTGAATATCGAGAGCAGTTAGGGCGTCCAAGAGCCTGGAAAAAAGCTCTTACCGCATATATGCAAATTTCTGATATTTCCTGTGTTGAGGATATTTTGGATAAATGCAAACTAAATAGTACAGTTGAGCAACGCAATGCGGAATTTCTGCTTTCATTGCTCATTGGAAGTATAAATGATATTAGCAGAATCGGAGGAGAAAGTCCGTCAACTATATTAGATCAAGTTAAAAAGAAAATTATTCTATTTGATGGTGACCAAAGCAGATTCATATATTCTCAACCGTCTGCTCAAAAAAGAATAACCATTCAAGGTTTAGCTGGTACAGGAAAAACAGAATTGCTACTGCATAAGTTGAAAGACTTATATACAAAAAACAAATCCTCCAAAATTGTGTTTACCTGCTTTAATAAAGTCCTTGCGAAAAGCATGAAGATCCGAATTCCAGACTTTTTTAACTTTATGAAGGTTGATGAACAGATTAAATGGGATGAGCGCCTTTGGGTCATGTCCAGCTGGGGATCTAGAGGACAACCCAATACTGGAGTTTACAGTTATATCTGTTCAAACTATAAACTGGAGTTTCATTCTTATTCTTATCAATGGCAGTTTGATGCAGTCTGTAATCTTGCAATTCAAGAACTACAAGCAATACAAGACTTTGAGCCCTGCTTTGATTATGTATTAATTGATGAAAGCCAGGATTTTCCTCAAAGCTTTTTCGAACTATGTGAGTTAGTTACTAAATATACAGTTTATCTGGCGGGGGATATATTCCAAGATATTTATGATCGAACGATTAATCAGTCAGTTCAAAGTGATTATCTTCTAAATAAATGTTATCGGACAGATCCCAAAACACTGATGTTTGCACATGCCGTAGGAATGGGACTTTATGAATCCCCCGTAATCCGTTGGCTTGATGATGATGAATGGATTTCTTGTGGCTATAAAATTAAGCGAGAGAAATCGAATTTTATCCTGTCACGAATTCCTCTAAGAAGATTTGAGGATTTGGATACTTCGAATATTAATAATATTGAAGTTGTAAGTAGTGACGGTGAAAATGAGAGGATGGAAGATGCTATAATAAATATTATTGATTCCATTCGGAGTAATCACCCCACAGTTCATGCAGGAGACATTGCAATTGTATTTTTAGAAGGAGGACTTAAATCTAACTATACCCTCGCAGATTCTCTTGCAATAACAATCCACAAGAAATATTCATGGAAAGCAGTTAAAGGCTACGAAACTAAGGACAGCACAAGAGATGCAGTTTTTATTAGCAATCGAAATAATATTAAAGGATTGGAATTTCCATTTGTAATCTGTCTTGTGCGTGGCCAAATTACAGATAATGTTTTTGCTCGAAATACAATCTATATGATATTAACGCGCTCTTTTATAACATCATATTTTCTTATCAATAACATGGATTCTAATGCTGATTTTATTTCTATTTATAAGGCTGCGGCCAAATCTATAAGCGATAGCGGAGTTATGTGCTTGCATGAACCTCCTGAAGAAGAGAAGAAAATGCAAAATCAAAAAGTTAGTATTGCGGTCACTAAGAATCAACGGCCTCTCAGGGAAGTGATTGAAGAAGTTTTTGTCAAGTATCCAGAGTTAACTACAAAAAGTAAACGGCGTATTGTAGACGCAATGCTAGAGCTTATTGGCGAAGAAGGTTCAATGACTGAAGTTGAGATTCAGGATCGTACGAGTAAAATGATTTCTGCTTATTTATAATAGCGGTGAAATATAGTATGAAAAAATTTGAATTTGAGCTTTCTGATTTGCTATATGACAAGGCAATGTCGCCAATTCGCACAAAAGGCGATTTGTTAAGGTTATTAGCTCATACCGTAAAATTTTTAATTCTTAATCCTGCCGCAGATACAACTAAGATTGTAGAAGATAAAAAGCTAATTTTGTATATTGATAAAATGAGTCGTCTGTTCTTTTGCGTCAAAGACAAAATATTTTCGTTTCGCTTTCCCTTTTATGTGGGCGTAAATCCGGAAGACAATTCAATATCTATTAGTTTTAAAGATTACTTTGAATTTGATAGTATTACGAGTTCATTACTATTAGCTATCTTGGAGCAAGAAGATCTTTTTAATGGAACACTAGAAAATGTTAATGAAAAGATGCTACAGGAGATTATAGAAAACGAATGGGAAAACATTGATTTAGAAGGTGTATGTGAACTTGTAAAACATCTTATGTTGTTTGAGCCCGGATATTTGCGATATGATCACGATGTGGAGCATAAAAATGGAGCAATGCATCCTGAACACCATTTGGATATATTTTTTTCTTCAAATGGCACTATGAAATTGGGGCTAAAACATAGTGTAGAAAGTGAGTGGTTCATAGATTTAGTAAATATACTTACAGAATGCAAATATGTTGTCTAGGAATGTATAATATGGTGAATATTTTCCCTGCTTACCTACTATCAAAGAATCCCATGGTTTTGAAACCTATGGCGTTTCTACCAGTTATTTAGTTTCTTCGTCCAGCCCCTTCATCTTCAGCCAATCCTCAAAGGACTTTCTGAAGATGCGGATCGTCTTGGACAATCCGGAGTTTGTGAGTTTATAGGCCGAAGTGCGGCCGATGCCGAGAACATTCTATTTATCATACCTAGGATTCCTGCGATGTCATTCACAGGAAACCATAGCAATTTATTTGGCAAGCAACAGATGCTAAAGAACCGTCGTAGTTTTAAACCTACGGCGGCTCTTTGAACATGTGCTGATCAATCCTACAGTTCCAGTTCCTCCAGCCATTCATCGAACGACTTCTTAGGAATGCGGATCGCCGTGCCGATCCGCACGGTCTTAAAGTGACCTTCCTTTACCAGAGTATAGGCCGATGTGCGCCCAATGTTGAGCATGGCCGCAATATCTTCCACGGTATAGGTGCGCGCCTCCGGCAACGGACGCTTTTCATGATTTTCCATTGTATGACCTCCATGAATTTGTTCAGTGACAAGGTGATAGAGTGTGATGAAAAGACGTTGTGGGCAAGGCGATTCCTGCTAAGAGCTTGCTAATTGGCCGTCTTAAAAAGCGCGGCAGTACACGGCATTTTGTGCAAATTGCACCACAAAAACCTTGTACCTCAAAATATATCACGAACGAGGAATCACCATAAATTATGTCCGTTCCGTACGGCATTGGGCACGCCAAACTCCTAAGCGGTAGGTCGGAGGTTCGAATCCCCTCAGGCGTGCCAAAAACCGCAGCAGACCCCATGCCGGGCCTGCTGCGGTTTTTCTTTGCCCTCTCAGCTCAGAACGTTCCGTTTTTATATTTTTCCTTATGGGCTTCGATGAGCCCCGGATCATCAAAGTAGTTGATTTTCATGGCGGCCTTGACCTCGTTCAGGGTGACCTGGGCGATAGCCCGGGCCTCGGCGCTGCCCGCTTTGAGAATGTCATAAACCGCCCCAATATCCTTCTCGTATTCCTTCCTTCTGGCCCGAATGGGGGCCAGCTCCTCCTGAATGATGCTGTTTAAAAACTTCTTGATCTTCACGTCTCCCAGGCCGCCTCTCTGATAGTGATGAAACTGCCGGTGCATTTGAATCCAAACGGCGGGAAGGGGCGGGGCAGGATCGCCTTCCAGGGCGGCTCCTATGCCCTGGCCATCTCCGCCATCGTGCTGGCCCTGCTGGTGGTGGTCAACGTGCTGGTGTCCATTCTGCCCACCAGCCTGACCCGGTTCGACATCAGCTCGTCTCAGCTGTACTCCATCACCAGCAACACAAAGTCGGTGGTCAACGCCCTGGAGGAGGACGTAACCATCTACTGGATCGTCCAGGCTGACGAGGAGGACCCCATTGTGGAGAATCTGCTGGACAAATACGACAGCCTGTCCGGCCACATTTCGGTGGTCAAGAAAAACCCCGACGTCTACCCCACCTTCACCCAGCAGTATACCGATGAGACGGTGACCAACAACAGCCTGATCGTGGAGTGCGGGGACAAGAGCTGCTATATTTCCTACAGCGACATCTATCTCTATGAGACCGACTTCTACTCCTACGGCTACACCAGCGCCTCCTTCGACGGCGAGGGAGCCATCACCTCCGCCATCGACTATGTGGTCAGCGACGAGCTGCCTCAGCTCTACCTGCTGGAGGGCCACGGGGAGGCGGAACTGCCCCAGACGTTTCAGGAGCAGCTGGAGAAGGACAACATCGAGACCCAGCCCCTCATCGACGAGAACTACTATCCCATCGTGCCGGTGGCCACCGGCCTGACCGTCAGCGGCAGCGCCTCGGGTGCCACCGTCACCGAACTGCTCACCACCTCGGACAGCGCCTTCAGCAAGGTGTCCGGCTATGAGATGACCACCTATGACGAGGAGGAGGGGGACATGGACGGACCCTTTGCTGTGGCGGTGTCGGTGGAGCGGAACGACGGCGGAGAGATGGTATGGTTCTCCTCCTCTCTGTTCCTGGACGACGGGTACAATGCCTACTCCTCCGGGGCCAACGTGAACCTGACCATGAACGCCCTCTCCCAGCTCATCGGCGAGCGGGAGGCCATGTCCATCCGCAGCAAGTCCCTGAATTACAACTACCTGACCATCAACGAGTCCACCGCCTCCCTGCTGAAGGTGACCATGATCGGCGTGTTCCCTCTGATCTATCTGGCTGTGGGCATCGGTGTGGTGGTCAAGAGAAGGAGGATGCAGCATGAGCCGGTCTAAAAAGCTTCTTTTGCTGCTGGGCGTCCTGGCGGCGGTGTGCGTGGTGACCTTCTGTGTCAGCCGCTACCAGGAACACAAGGAACAGATCAAAACCAGCGACCAGGTCATTCTGGAAATTCCGGAGGAATCGGTGACCGCCCTGTCCTGGACTTATGAGGGCCAGAACCTGGCCTTCCACCGGGACGACGCGTGGTATTACGACGCCGACGAGACCTTCCCGGTGGATGAGGACGCCATCAGCACCCTGCTGGAGGTGTTTCAGTCCTTCGGCGTCTCTTTTATCATCGAGGAGGTGGAGGACTACGGCCAGTACGGCCTGGACGACCCGGTGTGCACCATCCGGCTCACCACCGGGGACGCCAGCTATGAGATCCAGCTGGGCGACTTCAGCACCATGGATTCCCAGCGGTATGTGTCCATCGGGGACGGCAACGTCTATCTGGTGCAGGAGGACCCCCTGGACGCCTTTGGCGTGGCGCTGTCCGACCTGATCGCCAACGACAGCCTGCCCTATGTGGAGACGGCGGACCAGATCAGCATCCAGGGTGAGGACGCCCTCCAGATCACCTGGCAGGAGGAGAGCGCCAGCTACCGGGAGGAGGACCACTATTTCGTCACGGTGGACGGAGAGGTCCAGCCGCTGGATACCGGCCTGGTGGAGGACTTCCTGTACACCCTGAGTTCTCTGAATCTGACCGGCTATATGACCTACAACGCCGGGGAGGATGACCTGGCCGCCTACGGCCTGGACGATCCGGAGCGCACCATTACGCTGGACTACCCCACCCAGGATGAGGACGGCAACGAGACCGCCCACACCGTGTCTCTGGCGGTGAGCCGTGCCCCGGCGGAGCGGTGGGACGACACCCAGGCCGACGCCGAAACGGAGACCGGCGAGGAAGAGGAGGTCACCGCTTACGCCCGGGTGGATGATTCCCCCATCATCTACAAGATCACCACCCAGGAATACCGTGCTCTGATGGACGCCTCCTACGACACCCTGCGGCACAAGGAGATCCTGCCCGCCGACCTGGAGAATGTGTCTCAGGTGGACGTGACCCTGGACGGCACCTCCTATACCGTCACCGCCAGCGGCCAGGGGGAGGAGCGGACCTGGTCCTACGGGGAGCAGGAGCTGGAGACCAGCGACCTGCCCGACGCCCTCCAGGCCCTGACCGCCGACCGCTTTACCGAAGAGGAGCCCACCGGACAGGAGGAGATCTCCTTTACCCTCCACCTGTCCCTGGAGGGGGAGCCCACCGTAAGCATCCAGTTCTACCGCTATGACGGCGCCTACTGTCTGGCCGTGGTGGACGGCCAGTCCACCGCCCTGGTGACCAGAAGCCAGGTGGTGGACCTGCAGGAGGCAGTGTATGCCGTGGTGCTGGGAGAAAGCTGACCCTGTAAGAAAACTGAAAGAAATGTTCGGAAACTTGTAGGGTGCGGGAAAGAAAAAGCAAAAACATCAAACGCCTTGCTTTGGTACCATATCGGTATCAAAGCAAGGCGTTTTTTGCCTGTTGGGAGGAATCTGCCATGAAAACCATTCTGGTACTTTTCGGCGGCTGCTCCACGGAGTACGCCGTTTCTCTGCAATCGGCCCATGCCATGGTGAGCCATATGGACCGGGAGGCCTATACGCCCCTGCTGGTGGGCATCACCCGCTGGGGACAGTGGCTGTACTACACCGGCCCTCTGGACCGGATGGAGGCCGACACCTGGCAGCAGGAAAACTGTACCCCCTGCACCCTCTCACTGGACCGGGAGCGGGGAGCGCTTCTGCTGCTGGACGGTACTGGAACGCGGCTCCATTTTGACGGGGCATTCCCGGTGCTCCACGGGAAAAACGGGGAGGACGGCACCCTCCAGGGCCTGTTGGAATTGGCGGGGGTGCCGGTGATCGGCTGCGGCACCCTGTCCAGCGCCCTGTGCATGGACAAGGACCGGGCCCATAAGCTGGCCGCCCTGGCGGGGGTGAAGGTCCCCCGGGGGACGGTGGTGGACCGGAGCTGGCGGGAGGACGACCTCCAGAGGGCGGCCCGGGACCTGGGCTATCCCCTGTTCGTCAAGCCGGTGCGGGCCGGTTCCTCCTTCGGCATTACCCGGGTGACCGGGCCGGAGGCCCTGGTGGGGGCGATAAAGGGGGCCCTGAAGCACGACCGGGAGGCCCTGCTGGAGGAGGCGGTGCCCGGCTTTGAGGTGGGGTGCGCCGTGCTGGGCAACGAGGAACTGACGGTGGGGCTGGTGGATGAGATCCAGTTGTCCCAGGGTTTTTTTGACTACGAGGAGAAGTACACCCTCAAGACCTCCGCCATCCACTGTCCCGCCCGCATCCGGCCGGAGCAGGCGGCCGCCATCCAAGCGGCGGCCAGGACCATCTATCGGGCCCTGGACTGCCGGGTGTTTGCCCGGGTGGACCTGTTCCTCACCCCGGAGGGGGAGATCTACTTCAACGAGGTCAACACCATCCCCGGCTTTACCGCCCACAGCCGCTACCCCAATATGATGAAGGGGATCGGCCTGGACTTTTCCGCCCTGGTGAGCCGCCTCATCGCCCTGGGGCTGGAGCCGTGAGAGGGGAGGGGACGGTCCGGGACCTGACCTGTACCGGACCGCTGATTTTGGTCAACGCCGCCCACCCTCTGAGGGTCCCGGCTGATCCGGAATTGGTGGAACTGGAGGGCGGGGTGCAGCTGGAGCGGCGGGCGGCTGCGGCTCTGAGAGCCTGTCTCCGGACGGTGGGGGGGACGGCGGGCATCCTCCCTGTGTCCGGCTGGCGCAGCCGGCCGGAGCAGCAGGCCATCTGGGACGACACCCTGGCCAAAGAGGGGCTGGCTTTCACCCAAAGCTATGTGGCCATGCCCGATTGCAGCGAGCACCAGACCGGTCTGGCCATCGACCTGGGCCGGCGGCAGGAGAACGTGGATTTCATCCGCCCCTATTTTCCCGACGAGGGAGTGTGCCGGGCCTTCCGGCTGGCGGGTCAGCAGGGGCTGCTGTGCTCCGGCGACAACTGCGGGGGCGTGGTGGCCGCCTCCTGGCGGAGCACAGGGAGGTGAGTCCATGGGAAAGGACAGGCTGGTTGCCCGGTCCAGAGGGGATGGACTGGGCTGGTTCTGGCGGCTGTACCGGCTGCGGCAGAAAACGAAGAACCGGTTGGTGCGGAGCTTCTGCACCTATCTGATGTGCCGCAGCGCCCACCGCCACGGGGGCTATGTGGGGCCGGGGGCGGAGTTTGAGTCTCCACCGGTTCTCCCCCACGGCCTCCACGGGGTCTTCATTTCCCGCTACGCGGTGGTGGGGGCAAGGTGCAAAATCTATCAGAATGTGACCATCGGCGAGGTGGACGGAAAGGCCCCGACGATCGGCCCGGACTGCCTCATCGGCGCCGGGGCGGTGCTGGTGGGAGACATCCGGGTGGGGCGGAATGTCCGCATCGGCGCGGGGGCGGTGGTCTGTCGGGACATCCCCGACGGCAGCACCGTGGTGGCCCCGCCGTCCCGGATCTTGGAAAGGAAGCAGAGGGTATGAAGTACGAGGAAGTGAGCACTGCCCGGGCCTGGCGGGAGGTGGATCTGGGAGCCGTGGCCCACAATGCCGCATGGCTCCAGGGGCGGATGGGCCCCGAATGTAGGCTGATGGCGGTGGTCAAGGCGGACGCCTACGGCCACGGGGACGGGCCGGTGGCCCGAAGCCTGGAGAAGCAGGGGGTAAAGGCTTTCGCGGTGGCCTGCCTGTCGGAGGGGATCAGCCTGCGGCGGCAGGGAGTGGAGGGGCTCATTCTGATCCTGGGCTATACCCCGCCGGAGGAGGCGGCGGAGCTGGCCCGGTGGGGGCTGACCCAGTGCGTGGCCGACGAGGCCCACGGCAGAGCCCTGTCGGCGGCGGGGGTGCCCCTGGAGGTCCACCTGGCTCTGGACACCGGGATGCACCGGCTGGGTATCCCGGCGGAGGACCATGGGGCCATTGCCCGTACCCGGACCCTGCCCAACCTCAAGTTTACCGGCACCTTTTCCCACCTGTGCGTGTCGGACAGTACCAGCCCGGAGGACCAGGCTTTCACCCAGGCTCAACTGGACCGGTTTTACGGGGCTGTGGCCCGGATGGCCGCCGCCGGGCTGGACCCGGGGGGCGTCCACATCCAGGCCAGCTACGGCATCCTGAATTTGCCGCACCAGCCCTGCGCATGGGCCCGGGCGGGCATCGCCCTGTACGGCGTGTACAGCCGGGAGGAGGACCGGCCAGATTCCGACGGTCTGCGTCCCGCCCTGTTCCTGCGGGCCCGGGTGGCCGCCCTGCGCACCGTGTCCGCCGGGGAAGGGGCCGGGTATGGCCTGGCCTTCCGGGCCAGGGGGGACACCAAGCTGGCGGTGGTCACCGTGGGCTACGCCGACGGCCTGCCCCGGATGCTGGCTCAGGCGGGCGGGGAAGTGCTGATCCGGGGGGTACGCTGCCCTATGGTGGGGCGGATGTGCATGGACCAGCTGCTGGTGGACGTGACCGGCGTACCCCAGACCGCCCCCGGCGACGTGGTTACCCTCATTGGCCGGGACGGCGGGGCGGAGATCCGGGCGGAGGAGGTGGCCGCCCGGTGCGGCACCATTACCAACGAGCTGCTCTCCCGGCTGGGAAGCCGCCTGCCCATCCGATATTGTCCATAAAAAATACCCTCTGCCTAAGGCAGAGGGTATTTTTGCGGTTACAGGAAAAACTCCGGCTGACGGGGGACGCCTGCCTTTTCCGTCAGCATGGCGGTGGTGGCCTGGAGGGCAGGGGCGGGGATGGTCCGGGCCCCACGGGGGCAGAGGGAGACGCAGCGCATACAGGTAATGCACCGCTCCGGGTCGGTCTCCTTGGGGCTGCCCGCCGGAATGGCGCCCACCGGACAGCGGGAGGCGCACAGACCGCAGGAGATGCAGCTCTCCCCGGCGGCGGGGTGGAAGGGGACCCCCTTCCAATCCTTGTAGGGGGTATTTCCCGGCACGGCTACCGGAGTAAGGGGGTCGGGTCCGGCCAGCTTGTCCAGCACCGCCCGGCCAAAGTTGGCGGCAGCCTCCAGATCGGCCTGGTCCGGACGGCCCTGGGCAATGGTGGGGGCGATGGAGTGCTGGGCCACAAAGGCCGCAGCTCCGATCACCTGAAAGCCGCCCGCCTTCAGGGCGTCGGACAGCTCCAGCAGAGCGTCCTCATAGTCCCGGTTGCCGTACACCGCCACGGCGACCGCGGGGCCGTTGCCGCTGAGGGCGGCCAGCCGCTCCAGCGCCACGGCGGGGATACGCCCGCCGAACACAGGCGCGGCGGCCAGCAGCACGGTGCTGTCCGCCACCGGCGTGACCGGCGCGGGAACGGACAGATCCACGACATGGCCGTGGCCGCCGGTGATGGCCTTGGTTATGGCGGCGGTGCCGCCGGTGGGACTGAATATGGCAGAAAGCCAATGAAAATCAGTCATGATGGGATGCCTCCTCTTTTTGGGCTGCGATCTCCTGAGAAAATTGGTTGATTACTTCTTTGGGGGGCACCGAGTCCTCCCGGCTGAGCAGGAACTTCTTGATAATGAAGATCAGGGCCACTGCCGCCACCCCCAGCAGGGTGTCCATGGAGCTGGAGTGGCTCACCACCAGCTGACGGGCGATGGCAAAGAGCAGCACATCGGTGACCGCCCGGGGGGTGTGGAGAATGAGCATCTTCACAAACTCCAGGCATACCACGATGTTCATGGTATTGGCCAAAAACTCGTCCAGGCTGAATTGCCCCAGGGCCAGATAGTCCAGGGAATCCATTCCCGTCAGAACCATCTGCACCACTGTAATCACCAAAATAAACAGGGCAATGGCCAGTTCCAGAACCCAGGCGGTTTTCAGAAGGAATTTTATGACGGTTCCTTTCATGGAGGGCGCTCCTTTCCTGTGTGCCTTCTATCATAAAATTATAACGGATGGGCGATGCGCCGTCAACGCTGGGAGGTATAGGATGGAAAAATTCGGGTATCCTATCAAAATGAGATTGACTTGCCGGTCAAACTGTGCTATGATGGCCGCAGTTGAAAAGGGAGTAGTTTAAAGTCACACTGCCAACAATCACGGCTGTCACCAGCCTGGCTGTGTGCACCCCATGGGTAACAAGACTTTTCGACAACTGCCGTGCTATGCCCGGCGGTTGGCGGAGGGTCTTTTTTTATTTGCTCTTCGCCGAAAGTAAACTGTAAGGGAATGAAAGGTATGACAGAGGCTTATTACCGGAAAACCACCCAGCAGGCGCTGGAGGCCCAGCAAGCCGGGATGTCCGGCCTCAGCGATCAGGAGGCCGGACGCCGGCGGGAACAGTACGGCCCCAACAAGCTGTCCGAAGGGAAAAAGAAGAGCGCCATCCAGGTCTTTGCCGAGCAATTCAAGGACCTGCTGGTCATCATCCTCATCATCGCGGCTATCATCTCCGCGGTGTCGGAGAATGTGGAGAGCACCATCGTCATCTTTGCCGTGCTCATCCTCAACGCCATTCTGGGCACCGTCCAGTATCTGAAGGCGGAAAAATCGCTGGAGAGCCTGAAGGCCATGTCCTCCCCCACCGCCAAGGTACTGCGGGGAGGCGTGCGGGTGGAGATCCCCTCCGCCGACGTGGTGCCCGGCGACATCGTGCTGCTGGAGGCCGGCGACATGGTGGTGGCCGACGGCCGTGTGCTGGAAAACTTCTCCCTCAAGGTCAATGAGTCCTCCCTCACCGGCGAGAGCGAGGGCGTGGATAAGACCGCCGACGTGATCGAAGCCGACCAGGTGGCCCTGGGCGACCAGAAGAACATGGTGTTCTCCGGCTCCCTGGTGACCTATGGCCGTGCCACCGTGCTGGTCACCGGCACCGGCATGAACACCGAGCTGGGCAAGATCGCCGCCCTGATGAACCAGACCCAGCAGCGCAAGACCCCCCTGCAGCAGAGCCTGGACAATTTCTCCGCCAAGCTGGCCATCGTCATTATGGCCATCTGCGTCGTGGTGTTCGCCCTGTCCATCTTCCGTACCGGCATGGGGGTGCTGGACTCCCTCATGTTTGCCGTGGCCCTGGCGGTGGCCGCCATCCCCGAGGCTCTCAGCTCCATTGTCACCATCGTGCTGGCTATGGGTACCCAGAAGATGGCCAAGCAGAACGCCATCATCAAGGACCTGAAGGCGGTGGAGAGCCTGGGCTCCGTGTCCGTGATCTGCTCGGATAAGACGGGCACTCTGACCCAGAATAAGATGACTCCCCAGAAGGTGTATGCCGACGGCTCCCTGCTGGAGGGAGGCGATCTGGAGCTGGTCAACAACGTGCAGCGGCTGCTGCTCAAGGCAGCCCTGCTAGCCAGCGACGCTACCAACAACGCCGAGACCGGTACCTCCATCGGCGACCCCACCGAGGTAGCCCTGGTGATGCTGGGCGAGAAGTTCGGCATCGACGAGGAGGTTTACCGGTCCCAGCATCCCCGTCTGGGCGAGCTGGCCTTTGACTCCGACCGTAAGCTGATGAGCACCCTCCACGACATCGACGGGACGCCCACCATGTTCACCAAGGGCGCCATCGACGTATTGCTGGACCGGTCCAAGTGGCTCCTCACCCGGCAGGGCAGAGTGGAGATGACCCCCGAGCGCAAGGAGGAGATTGCCCGGGTCAATATGGAGCTGTCCATGGAAGGCCTGCGGGTGCTGGCCTTTGCCTACCGGGAGGTGGACGCGGTCCGGCCCCTCACCCTGGAGGACGAGAACGATTTTACCTTTATCGGCCTCATCTCCATGATTGACCCGCCCCGGCCCGAGGCCATCCAGGCGGTGGCCGACGCCAAGCGGGGCGGCATCCGCACCATCATGATCACCGGCGACCACAAGGTTACCGCCTCCGCCATTGCCCGCCAGCTGGGCATCTTCCAGGACGGGGATGAGGCGGTGTCCGGCCTGGAGCTGGACCAGATGAGCGACGCCGACCTGGATGAGCGGCTGGCCAAGATTTCGGTCTACGCCCGGGTGTCCCCCGAGCACAAGATCCGCATCGTCAACGCCTGGCAGCGCCGGGGCAACATCGTGTCCATGACCGGCGACGGCGTCAACGACGCCCCCGCCCTGAAGAAGGCGGACATCGGTGTGGCCATGGGCATCACCGGCACCGAGGTGTCCAAGGACGCCGCCTCCATGATCCTGGCTGACGATAACTTCGCCACCATTGTCCGGGCGGTGGTCAACGGCCGCAGCGTGTACACCAACATCAAAAACGCCATCCAGTTCCTGCTCAGCGGCAACACCGCCGGCATCTTCTGTGTGCTGTACGCCTCCCTGATGGGGCTGCCGGTGCCCTTCCAGCCGGTGCATCTGCTGTTCATCAACCTGCTCACAGACTCCCTGCCCGCCATTGCCATCGGCATGGAGCCCGCCCGGAAGGGCCTGCTGGACCAGAAGCCCAGAGATCCCAAGGAGCCCATCCTGAACAAGCCCCTGCTCTCCCGCATTGGCGGACAGGGCCTGCTCATCGCCATTGTCACCATGATCGCCTTCTACCTGGGCTACCAGAACGGGGACGCGGCGCTGGCTTCCACCATGGCCTTCTCCACCCTCACCCTGGCCCGGCTGTTCCACGGCTTCAACTGCCGGGGCGCCGAGTCCATCTTCCGGCTGAAGTTTGGCACCAACAAGGCCTCCATCGCCGCCTTCTTTGCCGGCGTGGTGCTGCTGATGCTGGTGCTCTTTACCCCCGGCCTGACCAGCCTCTTTATGGTCTCTCCCGCCTTCGGCCTGATGAATCTGGGCGAGATGGTGGGCCTGGCCTTCCTGCCTACTCTGGTGATCCAGATTGTCAAGGTCATTGCCGACCTGAAAAAGGGCAAGGACTAATTGCAAAAAAAGGCGCGCCCGCAGGGCGCGCCTTTTTCACGCATAAAACCGGGGCGCGGTGTTTCCACCGCGCCCCTTACAGGATCGGAGTTCGTTTGATTCCACTCCTTTCGCCTTTCGCCAGAGGGTGAGCTCACCCGGCACCGGCTTAAAAGGAGATGCAAGAACCAGCGGTCATCCGGTCCAACATCAGTATGCCCCGATGGCGGCCTGAAATACAGGAAAAAAACGGTATAGAACCGGACATAATTGCCCAAACTGGACATAGGATAAAACCGGAAAGCCCGGAGCAAGGAGGAGGATCGTATGCCGGAAGCCACCAAGCGCTTCAGCCTGCGCCGACGGGAGAGCGAGCGGGAGGGAACCCGCCGGGTCCTGCTGGAGGGACTGAGCCAGACCAGGGCCCTTATCGCCCAGGCCTATCAGGGCTTCAACGACGCCTGTGACCCGGATCTCATCGAATCCTATGTCTTTGAGATCAACGCCCTTCAGTCCCGGTACACCTACCTGCTGCGCCAGGTCAAGGAGCTGGAGGGCGGGCAGGCTGTCCACACCGGATAAGAGGGGCCCGCCCCGCCGCCAAGGTTCTGGCACACAGAAAGGAGGTGGCGGCGGTGGAACCGCTGCTCAACGCCCTGCCATGGGTGGCGGGAGGACTGTTTCTGGTGCTGCTGCTGGCAGTGCTGCGTAAGCCCCTGAGCTGGCTGGGCCGTCTGGCGGCCCGGACAGGGGTGGGGCTGGGGGTGCTGTGGGTTTTGCGCTGGGCCGGGGGCATTCTGGGCCTCCAGCTGGGGGTCAACCTGACCAACGCCCTGGTGCTGGGGCTGCTGGGGCTGCCCGGATTCGGCCTGCTGGCGGCCCTGGAGTGGATGCTGGCTGTGTAAGAAAAGGACGCCGCCCGGAGGTGCGGCGTCCTTTTTGTAAAATTATTTATAAATGGGTCCTTTTGTGTTCATAGTTTTTTAAAATCCGTATCGTAAAATAAATAATACTCGATTATAAGGAGTGGACCCATTTGAAAAGACGACTTGCGGCGCTCACCTGCGCCCTGACTTTATGCGCCGGCCTGGCGCTGCCCGCCTCCGCGGCGAATTTTACCGACGTGCCCGCCGGAGCCTGGTATGAATCGGCGGTGAAGGAGTCGGTGGAACAGGGGTGGATGACCGGTGTGTCCGATACCCTGTTTTCTCCCAACGCCACGGTGACCCGTTCTACCGTAGCCATGGTGCTGTGGCGGATGGAGGGGGAGCCCACCCCGGTGTGGCGGGGCCATTTCCCCGATGTGCAGATCAACAGCTGGTACGGCATTGCCGCCGACTGGGCCTGTGAGGCCCGCATCATCAACGGCACCGATAAGGGCACCTTCAGCGACGGCGTGGTGACCCGGCAGGAGCTGGCGGTGATGCTCAGCCGCTATGACACATATAAGGGCCGTACGATGGCGGAGGGCGCCCTGAACCTCTACAGCGACGCCAACCAGGTGGCCTCCTGGGCCAAGGAGGGTATGTCCCATGCCATCGGTATGGGCTGGATGGAGGGAGACGGCGGCAAGCTCTCCCCCAAGAGTACCACCACCCGGGCCCAGCTTGCGGTGATTTTACAGCGGATGAATACCCAGGCCATGGGCTGACGGCCCCTTACGGCACGGGCAAGAGAAAGGAGAACGCCCAACATGGAGCAAAGCAGTCTGTTCATATCTTATCTGCGGGTGACTCAGCATATGTCCCAGCAGTTTCGCAGCCACTTCGGCCGGATGGATCTGACCTTTCCCCAGGCCATGGTACTTACCGTACTGGGGGAGGACGGACCGGTGCCCATCAGCACCCTGGCCGAGCGGACCGGCAGTGCCAACAGCACGGTGTCCGGCATTGTGGACCGGCTGGAGAAGCTGGGGCTGGCCAAGCGCCAGCGCAGCGAGACCGACCGCCGGGTGATCTACGTCAGCGCCACCGAGAAGTACGCCGCGCTGCGGGACAAGGCTGTCACCGACGTGAACAGCTACTTTACCGCCCTGATGGGGAATATGCCGGAGGAGGACCGGAAGCTGGTGGCTGCCGCCCTCCAGAAGCTGGACGAGGCGTTGAGCCAGGTAGAGGAAAAGGGGAAGTGATCCCTGATCTGAGAGGAAAGAGTGAGGTGTCCTGCCGTGAGGCGGAATGGTTATGAATCCTACCATGGGCGCAGCCGGGGACGTAATGCGCTGAAAGTGCTCATCGGCGTACTGCTGGTGCTGCTGGTGCTGTCGGTGGCGGCGCTCTTTTTCCTGGAGCCCTATATTCGGTATTCCGCCGACGGCGTGCGGCTGGAGCTGCCCTTCTTCGGCGGCGGCCAGACCGAGCCTGACCCGCCGGTCGGTACCGTTCCCATCCAGATCACCACACCGGAGCCCACCCCGTCCCCCACGCCGGAGCCGGAGGTGGATTTCCGGGGCGTGCAGCTGCCTGCCGCCGCCCTTACCGACGGTACTGCCCAGACCCAGCTGGAGGCTAACCGCGGCACCGCCGCCATCTTCTCTATGAAGGAGGCGGACGGCACCCTGGGTTATCAGTCCCAGACCACTTTGGGCACCTCCACCGATCAGGAGGGCATCAATGAGGCTATCCAGACCCTCAACGGAGGGGAGCTGTACACCGTGGCCCGGATCTCCTGTTTCCGGGACAACGCCCTGCCCTGGAACGACCGGGCCCTGGGCATCCACAGCAATTCGGGCAACTGGCGGGACGACGAGAGCGTCCGCTGGAGCAGCCCGGCGGTGGAATCGGTGCGGACCTATGTGGCTCAGGTGTGCGGCGAACTGGCCGGGCTGGGCTTTGACGAGCTGCTGCTGGACAACTGCGGCTACCCCACCCGGGGCACCGTCAGCTATATCAAGAGCGACAGCAACTACGATCCCAACACCCTGACCCAGACCATGGAGGCCTTCTTCCAGACGCTGGACCAGACGTTGGCCCAATATCCTGATATAAAGGTATCGGTGGTGACCAGCCTGACGGTGCTGGGCGGCGGCTCCGACGGCAGCGGCCTCACCCTGGACCTGCTCAAGCAGTATGCCGACCGGGTCTATGCCCAGGTGCCCGAGGGAGAGACGGTCCCCGCCGTCGAAGGGCTGGAGATTGTGCCCATTGTGACCCAGAGGACGGATACCGGCAGCTGGGCCCTGCTGAGCTGACAAAAAAGCTGCAAAAAAGTTGAAAAATGCTTGACTTTTAAAGATTGCATTGATATACTACTAGAGCCGCTTTGAATGGGAATGAGAAGCGCGGAGACGCCCGGGAGCAGGGCAACAGCGAAACACGCAGGCCAAAAAACAGGCCAGCCAGGGGCTGGCGGCATTTTTGGCGGAGGGTTGAGCAGTTGGCCGTTGCGGAGGGCGTGCAGCGTGACAACCAAGTGACCGACGTGACGGATGTGACGTCACGCTTCGGCCCTCCCCCGACAGCGAGCCCGTAATGAAGGAGTTGAAAACGTAATGCACGCAATCATCGAGACCGGCGGTAAGCAGTATAAGGTGGCTGAGGGCGATACCCTCTTCATCGAGAAGCTGCCCAACGAGGCTGGCGACAACGTGACCTTTGACAAGGTTCTGGCTGTCATCGACGGGGACAAGATCACCGTGGGCACTCCCGTGGTGGAGGGCGCCAAGGTGGCCGCTTCCGTGGTGAAGAACGGCAAGGGCAAGAAGATCCTGGTCTTCAAGTACAAGCCCAAGAAGGGTTACCGCAAGCGTCAGGGCCATCGTCAGCCCTACACCAAGGTGACCATCGGCGCCATCTCCCTGTAAGATGACTACCGTCTCTTTTCACATGGAGGGGGACCGCATCGTGGGCTTCACTGTGAAGGGCCACAGCGGTTACGCCGAGGCGGGGAGCGACATCGTATGCGCCGCCGTCACCAGTGCCGTCCGCCTGACCGAGTGCGCCGTCAACGACGTGCTGGGCCTGGGGGCGACCGTAAAGGTGAAGGAGCATGACGCATCCATCTCCCTGCGCATCCCTGGCGGGCTGAGCCAGACCAGCGAGAGCACCTGTCAGACCCTTCTGACCGCCCTCATGGTCCACTTTACCAGCCTGCACGAGGAGTATCCCGAAAATATTCTCGTACTGGAGGAGGATTGACCTCTCCGTACGGCGACTTTTTAACACACAAGTTTGGAGGTGTGACACCATGCTGAACATCGGTCTTCAGTTCTTCGCCCATAAAAAGGGCGTGGGCTCCACCCGTAACGGCCGCGATTCCGAGGCCAAGCGTCTGGGCGTGAAGCGGGGCGACGGTCAGTTCGTTCTGGCCGGCAACATCCTGGTCCGCCAGCGGGGCACCCATATCCATCCCGGCGTCAACGTGGGCAAGGGCAGCGACGACACCCTGTTCGCCCTCAAGAGCGGCCGCGTGAAGTTTGAGCGCCTGGGCAAGGACCGCAAGCAGGTCTCTATTGTGGAGATCGCCCAGTAATTGCCCGCAATATGGGTACACTAAGCCCCGGACGGACTCCCGTTCCGGGGCTTTTTCTATCGCCTTCCCCTGGGGGAAGGTGGCTGGCCGTAAGGCCAGACGGATGAGGGGAACGGCCGGGCGACCACAAGGGTCGCCCCTACGAGACAAATCACCCCTTGGCAAGGAGGTTTATATGGCAGCACCCTTTGTAGATACCGCCCGCATCACCGTTAAGGCGGGCAACGGCGGCAACGGCGCGGTGGCCTTCCACCGGGAGAAGTACGTGGCCGCCGGCGGCCCCGACGGCGGCGACGGCGGCCGGGGGGGCAATGTGATCCTGGAGATCAACCCCCATATGTCCACTCTGATGGACTTCCGCTACAAGCGCAAGTATGTGGCGGGCAACGGCATGGACGGCCAGGGCAAGCGCTGCTCCGGCAAGGACGGGGAGGACCTGGTCATCAAGGTGCCCCGTGGCACCGTGGTCCGGGACGCCGAGACCAACGAGATCATCTGCGATATGTCGGAGACCGACCGCTTCGTGCTGGCCAGGGGCGGCAACGGCGGCTGGGGCAACAAGCACTTCGCCACCCCCACCCGTCAGGTGCCCCGCTTCGCCAAGGCGGGCCTGCCCGGTCAGGACCGGCAGGTCATCCTGGAGCTGAAGCTGCTGGCCGACGTGGGCCTGGTAGGCTTCCCCAACGTGGGCAAGTCCACCCTCCTCTCCGTGGTGTCCAAGGCCAGGCCCAAGATCGCCAACTACCACTTTACCACCCTTTTCCCCAATCTGGGCGTGGTCTATGTGGACGAGGGTGTGTCCTTCGTGCTGGCCGACATCCCCGGCATCATTGAGGGCGCCTCCGACGGCGCCGGCCTGGGCCACGACTTCCTGCGGCACATCGACCGCTGCCGGCTGCTCATCCATGTGGTGGACGTGTCCGGCTGCGAGGGCCGTGATCCGGTGGAGGACTTCAAGGCCATCCAGGAGGAGCTGAAGCAGTACGGCCCCGATCTGGCCTCCCGGCCCATGATCGTGGCGGGCAACAAGGTGGACATCGCCAACCACCGCACCGGTCTGGAGGCCCTGAAGGCCTATGTGGAGGGGCTGGGTATGCCCTTCTACGAGATCTCCGCCGCCGCCCAGCTGGGCACCCGGGAGCTGATGTTCGCCGCCGCCCGGGAACTGGAGCACCTGCCCCCCATCACGGTGTACGAGCCCACCTATGTGGAGCGGCCCCCGGAGGTGGATACCTCCGAGCCCCTCAACATCATCCATGAGGACGATACCTGGATCGTGGAGGGCCCCTGGCTCCAGCGGCTCATGGCCAACGTCAACTTCGGCGACTACGAGTCCCGCAACTGGTTCGACAAGATGCTCCGCCAGTCCGGCCTCTTCGACCGGCTGGAGGAGATGGGCATCAAGGATGGGGATATCGTGTCCCTGTACAACCTGGAGTTTGAGTACCAGCGCTGAACAAACTACCGGGCTGCCTTATCGGCAGCCCGGTAGTTTTGGTTATGGCAGAAAAAACCGCCAGTACAGCCAGCCGCCCAGGGCCAGCTGGGCGATGAGAATGGCGGGCAGGCCCCACTTGAAGTACCAGTGGCGGGTCTTGTGGCGGAAGGCGTACATACCCAGAATGGCCCCGGGGGAGCCACCCACCAGGGCGATGAGGAAAAAGGCCTTTTCCGGTACCCGCCAGCGGTGCTTTTTGGCTTTCCGCTTATCCACACCCATGAGGACAAAGTCCAGGATGCTCCAGAAGAGCACCCACAGCGCGATCCACTTCAGCATGAGGCAAATTCCTCCCCGGCGCCCAGGGCGGACACAAAGCCGCCCCGGGTCTTGGTGGTGTCGTACCACAGGTGCAGGTCCATGGTGAAGGCCTCGCCGTTGTCCACAATGGAGGCAGTGTCGCCGTCCAGCCCGATGAGGGTCACCCAGTGCCACCGGTGGAGCTGCTTGACCTTGCCGTTGTCCAGGTTGAGAAAGGCCACCGGACAGTCCGTCTCCAGACTGGCGGTCACAAAGGAACGCAGCTGTTCCCAGGGGGGACGCTTGGTGCGGGGGG
>NZ_NFHC01000016.1:0-82062 GCF_002161245.1 Flavonifractor sp. An9 | reverse complement strand
ACCAAGGTGCAACCGGACTACGCCTGCTGTATTCAGTTTAGCAAATCCTTCGGTTAACGCACAGACTATATTTTCATTCTCAGCTGTGATGGCATTTCATGAGGCGTTGAAAACTGAATGAACAGCAAACCATATGCACCGCAGTCCTACACCAGAAAGGACAAGGTGCAATCATGGAAAAAAACAAGAGAGTATATTGCCTCTATCGAGTCTCTACCAAAGGACAGGTAGAAAAAGATGATATCCCGATGCAGAAACAATACTGCCGTGAATTTGCGGAAAGCCAGGGATGGACGATCATCAAAGAATTTGCGGAAAAAGGTGTCTCGGGTTTCAAGGTGGCTGCCGCTGACCGCGACGCGATTCAAGAGATCCGCCAGGACGCTGAGGAACGGAAGTTTGACATCCTGCTGGTGTTCATGTTCGACCGCCTGGGGCGGCGGGACGATGAGACACCCTTCGTAGTAGAGTGGTTCATCCGCAACGGAATCGAAGTGTGGAGCGCAATGGAAGGGCAGCAGAAGATGGATGATCATATCGACAAACTGCTGAACTATATCCGTTACTGGCAGGCCTCCGGCGAGAGCCTCAAAACCTCTGCCCGAACAAAGACACGCCTTTCGCAAATTGTGCAGGAGGGGAGGTTCCGGGGCGGGATCGTCCCCTATGGATACCGCCTGGAAAAGCAGGGGCGCTTCAATAAAAAGAATCACGAAGTCAACGAGATTCTGGTTGACCCGGATGAAGCTGCGGTGGTGCGCATCATCTTTGAAAAATATGTCTATGAGGGGTTCGGCGCACAGCGGTTGTCCCGGTGGTTATATAACAACGGCTATCTCAATCGAAAGGGGACCAACTTCGCCAATACCACCATCATCAAAATGCTGAAGAACATCATGTATGTGGGAATCCTGCGCAGTGGGGAAACACGCTCAGAAATCTTTCCGGAGCTGCAAATCGTTCCTCTGGATCTGTATGAGCGGGCACAGGAGTTGATGGAAGCCAGGACAATGCACCACAATGAGGTGCCCTTTAACTCCAAGGGGAAGGCGCTGCTCTCAGGGATGGTCTACTGTGCCCACTGCGGTTCTAAGCTGGTGCTGACCACCAGCAGTGGAAGACGCGCCAAGGGTGAGCCCAAACGGGAAACCCGTATCCGCTACGCCTGCCACTACAAGATCCGCCATCCTCAGGACTGTGACGGTCAGACCGGATACTCTGGCGAGAAACTGGACGGCATTATTGATAAGATCGTCATCCAACTCTTTGAGCGGATGAAGACTGCACCCAGGAGCCAGCTCATTCAAAAACAGCGTGAGAAGGAACTCCAACTGGCAAACAGTTCAGTAGCCAATCTGGAGAAACTCCATGCCGCCGCAGAACGGGAGCTGGAAAGCTACAAGAAAGAAATCATCAAGACCATCAACGGGACTGGCAGTTTTGGGGCGGACATCCTCGGTGAGATGATAGAGGATACCCGAAGCAAACTGGCGGCACTGACACAGGAATTGGAACAGGCCAAAGAAAAAGCGGCTGATCTGAAGAACTCTGCCGTTGCCGTCCAAAAGGAGTATGACAAGATTATGTCCTGGGCCGACCTGTATGCGGGCAGCAGCATTGAGGGAAAGAAGATGATCCTGCGGCAGCTCATTGAGCGGGTGAATATCGGAAAGGATTTTGAAATCGAAGTGGAATTTAAAATCAGCGTCACACAGTTCTTCGACTTCCTGTATCCCGAAGGGGACAAGAGTGTGTACTATCGTGCATCCTGAAAGTATAAAAAACTCGGGAGATCTCAAAACGAGATCTCCCGAGTGTGGTGGACCCGAAGGGGATCGAACCCTCGACCTTACGGATGCGAACCGTACGCTCTCCCAGACTGAGCTACGGGCCCAAATCAACAGTTCCAAAAGCGGAACAGAAGAATAAAGCGATATGAAATTATAGATGTGGCAGAAAACCGAACCCTTTGCGCTCCCAACTGAGCTACGAGCCCGTCTTTGTTTAGTTTGAATAAATCTTACCCACTTAGATTGTGCAATCTGTTGGAGTGCCTGGGCCCGTGTTATGTCGCCTTTGCTCTCCCAGCTGAGCTATAGGCCCATATTATTAAAGTGTATTTACTCAACACTCCAGTATTATAGCATAATTAAACCGGTTGTAAAGAGGTTTTTGAAAAAAACTAAAAAGTGATATTGATAAATGGTCGGAAATGATGTATGATATCAAATACAGCCTTCCAGCGGACGGCGCTGATGCGTCCGGTCCAAGGCAAGGCCGCACTAGTCGGGGAGTTAGCGGTGCCCTGTACCTGCAACCCGCTACAGCAGGGATGAATCCCGGCCCCCGGATCTGCGTTGTGTCGTCTGACCCCGGTAAGTAGTGATGATGGATCGGTCCCGCGCAAGGTCGCCCCGTGAACCGTGTCAGGCGGGGAACCGAGCAGCACTAAGCGGACCGCGATCTGTGCCGCGGGGTTCCCGCTCCTGAGCCGGCTGCCAGGGTAACGGGCATAGCGCTGATTCCAAAGGTCGGTGTGCGGTCTTGCCATGAACCGGATGTACAAGGAGGGGCGAAGCGACGCGGCTTTCCGCATCCTCCGCCCCTCTTTTTCACTTTTATGACGAGGTGACCGGCGTGTATCAGGCTTTATACCGAAAATGGCGGCCCCGTACCTTTGACGACGTGGTGGGTCAGGCCCATATCACCGATACGTTGAAGCGGCAGGTGGAGACCGGACGACTCTCTCACGCCTATTTGTTTACAGGTACCAGAGGCACAGGCAAGACTACCTGTGCCAAAATCCTGTCCCGGGCGGTCAACTGTGAGCACCCGGTCAACGGGAACCCCTGCAACCAGTGCCCGTCCTGCCTGGGCATTGCGAACGGCTCTATTTTGGATGTATTGGAGCTGGATGCGGCCTCCAACAACGGCGTGGACCAGGTTCGTGCCCTGCGGGATGAGGCGGTATATACTCCAGCGGCGGTGCGGAAACGGGTGTACATTGTGGACGAGGTCCATATGCTCTCTACCGCGGCATTCAACGCGTTGCTGAAGATCCTGGAAGAGCCTCCTGCCCATCTGATGTTTATTTTGGCCACTACGGAGCTGCATAAAGTGCCGGCTACCATCAAGTCCCGCTGTCAGCAGTTCTCCTTCAAGCGCATTCTGCCCGGCGATATCGCCGCCCGGCTGGCCTATGTGGCGCGCCAAGAGGGTCTGGAGCTGAGAGGAGAGGGTGCGGAATTACTGGCCCGGCTGGCGGACGGTGGACTGCGTGACGCCCTGTCCCTGCTAGACCAGTGCGCGATACCGGACGGCCCTATCGGTGTTCAGGAGGTGCTGGACGCCTTGGGGTTGGCTGGGAACCTGGAGACAGCCCACCTGATGGAGCAGATCGGAGCCGGTGATACCGCTGCTGCCCTGGAGACCCTGGCTAGACTGTATGGTGCCGGCAAGGAAGTAGGGAGCCTGCTGGGTGAGCTGTCTGCCCTGACAAGGGATCTTCTGGTACGAAAGACGGCCCCCAAGGGTGGAGCAGCACTGCTGACTGGTGGCTACGATGAGAATACCATGCGGCGGCTGTCCAATCTGTTTCAAACGCCCCGGCTGGCCCAGATGCTGGGTGTGCTCCAGTCTACCATTGCTGACCTGTCCCGCAGCGGCAACCGCCGCACAGATGCTGAGCTCTGTCTGATCCGTCTCTGTGATCCGGTGCTGGATGAGAGTATGGCGGGAATCAATGCCCGTCTGTCCAGAGTAGAGGAACTACTGGCAGGTGGGATACCTACCGCCTGTGCGGTACCGCCTGTACCGCAGAAAAAGGTGCCGGATAGCCGGAGCAGTCAGAAAGATACCCCACCCTGGGAAGAGGAGCGCCCCCCGCTGCCAGAGGAACCCGGGGAGCGTATCGCTTATCAAGCAGAATCGGAGCCTGCCCCAGCGCCTGTTTCTCGGGTGGAGAAGAAGCCTGCCGATACCCCGGTTATGGCGGCGTTATCTGGTGATTTGTGGCCAGGGCTGGTGGCTGGGCTTCGGGGAAAGTTCCCGGCAGTCTATCCGTTTCTCAGCAATCCGTCCGCAGTACAGGGCCTGCTGGAAGACAGTGTGTTAACGCTGTGGGTGGATACGGATTTTACCAAAAACATGGTGGGCACTTCTGCAGTGCTGGAAGCGTTGGAAAAGCTGGCTGCTGCGCAGACTGGCCGGGCTGTACGGTGTACTGTAAAGGTGGGTGCACCGCCAAAAACAGCTCCGGCGGCACAACAGCCAGCCGAGCATGATAATCTGGATGATCTGTTGGCAATGGGCCAGCAGTTTGACAACATTATTATTGAAGAATAAAGGAGTTGCGACCTATGGCAAAGGGATTTAACAGCCGCGGATTTGGCGGCATGGGCGGCGGCATGAACATGAACATGATGAAGCAGGTCCAGAAGATGCAGCAGGATATGATGAAGATGCAGCAGGAGCTGGAGACCAAGACCTACACTGCGGCAGCCGGCGGTGGTGCGGTCAGCGCCACTGTGACCGGCAAGCGCGTGCTGGAGAGTGTTACTATTGACCCCGATGCGGTAGATCCTGAGGATGTGGAGATGCTGCAGGATATGATTGTGGCAGCCGTGAATGAGGCGCTGCGTGCGGCGGAGAACGACTCTGCCTCTTCCATGCAGCAGCTGACCGGCGGCCTGAACTTGCCCTTCTGAATTTGAAACGGGAAATGGCCGCCTGTGGGCGGCCATTTCCCATTAAAAGCAATGAACCCGAAAGCGGAGGAACATGAACATGGAGACGGCCAAGGGGTTGCAGACATCGGAACGATTTCGGATCGGTGCGCTGTTGGCGGTAGCAGGTGGCCTGCTGGATGCCTATACCTATTTGATGAGGGGCGGCGTATTTGCCAATGCACAGACAGGTAACATTGTTTTGTTAGGTGTGCGGGCAGTGGAAGGGGACTGGAGCGGTGTGCTACATTATTTGCTGCCCATCCTGGCATTTGCAGCTGGTGTGATCGCCGCTGAGTGTATCAAAGAACGATTGAAGGAAGCACGTGTCGTTCATTGGCGACAGGTTACAGTTTGTTTGGAAATTATCCTGTTGGCGCTGGTGGCTTTTCTTCCGCAGCAGTTGAATGCACTGGCAAATATCATGGTCTCATTTGTATGTGCCATACAGGTAGAGAGCTTCCGAAAGGTCCGCGGTAATGCCTTTGCTACCACCATGTGTACCGGTAATCTGCGTAGCGGCACGGAGCGTCTGTATCAGTTTATCCGTACTGGGGAGAAGGATCAACTTTTGCGGGCCGCACAGTACGGTGGAATCATTCTGTTTTTCATTGGTGGTGCGGCGTTGGGTGCATGGTGCAGCAGCTTTTTAAGTCTCTGCACGGTGGCTGTTGCCTGTGTTCCATTGCTGATTGCATTCCTTTTGATGCGCCATTGATAGAAAGGTGTTTGGACACGGAGTCTTGGTATGTATTTTTCCTAAAGTAAAAAAAGATAAAAAAGAACTTGACAATGGGAATCAAAGCTGGTAAAATATAACCTGTTCCGTCGGTGAACAAACACATTTGGGGGTATAGCTCAGCTGGGAGCGCCAGCAACCGTATGTGACGACCCCTCAACGCGAGGAAATGACAATTTAATCAAAACCCCGGAAACTCAGTAAAATCAAGGGTTTCCGGTTATATGGGGGTATAGCTCAGCTGGGAGCGCGGTACAAGCGTGTAACAGCACCCCTCAACAAAACTAAATAAACGTTCTTTCCCACATCTGGGGGTATAGCTCAGCTGGGAGAGCGCTTGAATGGCATTCAAGAGGTCAGCGGTTCGATCCCGCTTATCTCCACCATGAAAGTACTGGGAAAGTACACGAGAAAGCCTTGAGCCCGTAGGGGTTCAGGGCTTTTCTTGTTGTATGGCTGTGTGCAGGGGGGTATTGGCTTTGTAGCCAATACCCCGTGTCTTTTCTTGCCTAATCGTGGCTTTTGATGGGGAGTTCGGAGCGTTGGCTATGGATTTGGCTCCTGGCTACGAGCCAAAAATCGGGGAAATTCCTCATTTTCTAAGTTCATTTGACAACCGTGGACAAAGTTTCTGACCTGTGATAAAGTGTAACTAATCTAGCGGTGATGATTTTGACAGAGAAAATAGTTACAGGGGGAAATGACCATGGCGGCACCAGTATGGAGCATAGATAACAAAGAGCTGGCAGAACAGCACGTAATAGAAGGCAACAGCTTTCGGCTGGAAGTCGAGCGACTGAAGGATAGATGGAATAACGAAGAAAAAGTTTCAGTCACGGCGTATCGTTTGGGAAATGCCGAACCTGCCCTTTTAGGGACAACACAACTGGAACCAGCCGATCTTGAGGGTGGTCTGGCTGCATTTAAGAAATATGGTGTCATGCTCTCCCGATCTGATTGTATCGAAATCGCAAAATGTATTCGGGAAAACTATTATAGCTTCCATCCCCTCCCCTGTTATGACGGCAGTATCATTGACGATAACATCTTGCAGGATATCCTTGAGCTGCTGGTAAATATGATTGAAGTTAACCACATTGAGGCCATCACCATAAAGCCCCGGCATTTGCCTAACAGCTGCAACATCTATCCCATTCCCGTCAAACTTTTTAACGAGGAAATACAACGGGGCCAATTTCAAGATATAACCCCGAAAGCGATTTTGGAATACCTATACCAAGGCGGATTTACATTGGTGAACCGGGGTAGCTTAGATTATGTGGCCTCCACAGGAGACGGAAAAAGCAAGCAAAAGTGTGTTTGCCTGTATAAAGAAAAAATGAAAGATTTCGTCGAACAAGCTGGGCAAGAAGGGCCGCAGGCATGAGAAACCAGACATTGAGCGCCTTTCCCTACTACGGCGGGAAAGCGGCCCTGGCCCCTGTCATCTGTGATATGCTGGACTACGCCAACACAGAAGTATTTATTGAGCCCTTTGGGGGCGGTGCCCGTGTCCTGCTCAATAAGCCGAGGCACCCTGTTGAAATTTATAATGACGCCAGCGCCGGTCTCTGTGCTTTTATGCGGTGCATGGGCGACCCTCAGAAAGCCCAGGAGGTCATTTACCGGCTTTATGATACCGACTGTACCCCCGAGACCTTCTATGCCGCTGTGAAGCTCAGAAACGAGGAAGAGGACGACTATTTTTCCGAGTTAAAACGCCAGTTCAAACAATATCTGAGCCTGCTAGGCAAGAAATATACAGCTACGGATATGGTTGAAAACTTCCGGTTGCTTCGACAAAGCATAAACAAATGTACGGTACAAATGGACTGGTCACCCCTCCAGCGGCTAAAGTTGAGAGGGACACTGACAGAAACAGAAGTTGCCCAGCTTACCCAGTTTCAGATGGAGACTGAGGATTTTTTGACACTACTCCGCCCCATCTATGCGGATATACTACGGGAGCAAAGCGATGAGCTTGCGCCTGAGGCTGTCCATACTTATATTCAAAGACTGTCGGCCCAGGTGAAAAAGTTATCAGCCGAGGTAGAACCTGAAAAGCTTGCCCGGAAAGCTGCATTGGAAAAGAGAATACAAGCGATTCAGCATGGGAAGCCAAACCGGATTGACGCAAAGCGGATAGAGGAACAATTCAGACAGCAGCTCTATCAGTCTGCCTACTCCCATACACTGAACAATCATGAATCCAGTTTTTCGGATGATATTAGTTTAGCGGTTGCAACATGGATCGTTTATACCATGAGCCGTGACGGAATGGGGACTGCATTCAGCCCTCAGAAATTCAAAACCAATGAACAATACCATGCACAAATCAGCAGACTGTATGATGTGGCAGAGCGTATGAATGGCGTACAGGTCAGCCAGTCAGGTGCATTGATGTATCTGATGGAATGTAGTTACTTAAATGACAAAACCGCTTGCTTTTACCTGGATCCTTCCTACCTGGATCCGGAAGATGAGCAAAAGAATTTGGGGAGTGTATATAAACTCTCCTCCGATTACGCAAACCATGAATTGCTGCTCAAAACCATTTGTAACGCAAAGGCAAAAATTGTAATCAGTAACTATGATGTTCCACTATACAACGCATATCTCCAAGCGCCCCAATGGAAGAAATACGAGATTGACACCAAGACAAGCGTGGGAGGTAAGGCTGACAATTATCGTACAGAAGTAATCTGGAGGAATTTCGATTGACTTTGAATGACAAGTGTAGTATTCTGTTTTTAACAATAGTAGTTTCAAAGAAGTTACCGAGTTACTAAGTTACAAACAGTTAATACCAGACCTATGCTTATTGGTTTTGGTGAAGGCTATACTCCTGAGAGAAGCTATCGAGAAGCGCGGAGAGGAAAAGTCTAGAGCCGTAAGGACTTTCGTGTCTTCCGGTGAAGTGCCCCAGGAGGTGTAAAGGGCGGTTTTACCGCTTCTGCAATGGGATGAAATGTGAAAAGCTGGCACTGTCTGTGAGAACCCGGACAGTACCAGATTTTTGTTTAATTTGGTTAACCTTGACAAAATAATTTATGGGTTGATAAAATAATACTTAAAGATGTATAGGAGAGGATAAATGTGGCGGCCAATCCAACAAAATATAGATATCTGACAATTGATTCTAAATTATTTGATGGAGTACAAATTCAAGCAATCCCTATTAACGGAAAATCAAGAAATTCTTTTTATAAAGTGCCTCAAATACCAGATATTGTTTTAATAAAAGTTGAGCATAGCGGGAATAGCAAATCATGGGCCCAAAGACCCGTATGCTATTTGATTATCGACAAAGACAGCATGTGTAACTGTAAAGAGTTTACATGGGGACAGAGAGTTACCGGATATGGGTATAACAGCAAAATGAAGCTAGGCTTACATGATTTGGTTCTATGGGGAAGTGAGACTGTTGCCAGAGAAAGAATCAACAACAACTTGGAACCTGATCATCAGAAAAACTTGTTTGATAATCGGCGTGAAAGTCTAGTGGAGCGAAGTGCAGAAACAAACGGTTTGGTTAAAAAGCATATTAAAAAAACAGAGTATTTTAGACCGGAATACGAGGGAAATGATACTATACATATTACAACGATAGCTGATCTACAAAAACTATTATAAACAGTCAACAGCAGTACCGTCTGGAGCGCCCCAGACGGTACTTTTTTATGTTGGGTTAACCTCTCCCATCTCACCAATCAAAATCTAAAATCTCCGGCTATTTCGTCAGCAGTCAAGAGGTCTGTGTTAGCGTTATAGTTTAGTTGTGGTTGAGAGATAGAACTTGACCGACAATAAATTTAAGGAGTGTGTACTATGGATAAGAAGTTCATCATTAACCGGGTTGACCTGGGGCAAAGAGTGACTGGGTATGAGGTCTTTAACCCCGGTGTGAATGGCGGTGAGGTTCTGGGTATGACCGCCAAGCAGTTGAGTGAGGCGGTCAAGTCCGGTGAGGTGCTGGGGATGGTGCTGGACGGTAGCGGGGCCTTGAAGCTGGACGAGGCCAAGGGATACCGGGCCATCATGGTCAAGACCGGGGTGGGGACGCTGACCAGCACCGACCCGGCAGCGGTGGCAAATCTGATGTACACGGTGTACCGCCGGGACGGAGAGAACTACAAGGTAATTTCCTCCCGGTTTGGCCGTCAGACCTTCTGCGCCGACAAGATCAAGGCACTGCTTGACCTGGGAGCTGTGAATGGTGTTGTGCTGGACGGTGACACCATTAAGTGTGCCTGGGAGTGGGAGGAAATGCCCCAGGGCAAGACAGTGAAAAAATAAGGAAACAGTAAGCGGGTCACCCGGTAAGGGTGGCCCGCTCAGTTTAAAAGGGAGGTGAAGCAGATGTGCCATATTGCAGAGCTGGTGATTGGGGGTTGTGTACTGATTGCCATGACCACCCTGGGAGTGGTGGCGATCCTGGGGGTTCTGGGAGTGCTGGAGAGGGCTTTTGGGGTGCTGGGGGGTATGTGGTATGCAGAGGAGGAAAAGGGGGTGAAACAAGCCCCAGAGGGTGAGGAAAAGATGTAAGGGGTCCTTTGGAGCGGCAGGGCCAAGCAGTGTGCAAAAAATGGGGATACTCTGCTGCTCCCAGCATTTTTTAATAATATTGGGGGTGAGATGAATAAGGGCAAATAAGGGCAATTTCACTTCTGACTTGTGAAAAAAAGGTGATACAGTCACGGCTACATGGTCGAATAAATGCAGGAGACAGTGGGGCGGTTTCGACTTGATTACCAAATTTACCAAAAATTCGAGATAAACGAGACATTAGGTATCGTGTAGAACAGTGAACGCCAATTTTTAGCTTCATAGCAAGCAACGACTTTAATTAACGGCACAAGATACACTGATTAGGTAAAGATGGACTGCCATAAGTGGGGCAGAAAGAAATCGACCTGTTTCGCCAAAAGGCAAAGACTTACTATTAGGGAGGTGAAACTAAGTATAATACGGTGAACGACTCTTAAGAAATGGCAGAGAGAGCGTAGATAAAACCGGTGAAGTCCTAAAATGCTGGTGAGAAATGTTGGGTTTGTCCGGTAAGACAACTAATTTTTCCTACTCGTCAATAATAGAAGCAGAAATAGGCATGGATTTTTTAGATGGAATGACAGTTTCTCCAAAGAAAATGGGCATAAAGATAGAACCTCAACATTTTCGGAAACGCAAAACATACTATACTTCCCCAGGACATCTTCGTTCAACAGCTGCTTGGATGAAAAATTTCCCTGCCTCAAAAAGTGCTTAATAGATATACACAATAGCACCTCATCCATGGTGGATATATGCATGGATCGACTTGAAGTATAAAATGGACATTTACTTTTAAGATCGATTGCTCTACTTGCATTTTATATCCACATGGTTTAGAATGAGGTTACGAGGCAAAAAAATAGTGCGGCAGGGATAGAGGGCGGCAACCCTCTATCCCCTGTACAGGTGTCGTGACCACCATGCACAACTGCGTCAGCAGTACCACATCCACAGTATAATGCAATCTTGTTGAATTAGCAAGGTGCGTTATACGAGTTGTGTAAAGCACATAGCAAGATCATTTCGTGCGTGCATGGGTATCTTTGTACCTGTGTGCGCTCTTTTTGTCTCGGCGGCAGAAGCTCAAGGGGAGACAGGCTGGCTCTGTCCCCCTTGGGTGGAAGCTGTTGAGAGTCAATAAAAAAGCCGTCACTGTGACGGCACGGGAGGAAAACGTAATGAAAAAGGCGATCATATATGGTATGTCCCTGGCCCTGATTTTATCCATGACAGCCTGTGGTGGTTCCAATGAAAACGCCGCTGATAAGAGTCAGGAAACCAGCACCCCCGAAGTCTCCCAGTCCATGGAGAGCAGTACCCCCACCCCAGAGCAGACCACCCAGACCGCACCCGAAACCACCCCCACCCCGGAGAGCGTTTCCACTCCTGCCCGGGATGATACCACGGAACAGGAGCAGCTTTTCACCGATTGTAGCGAGACCATGTATGCAACCACCACAGTCAATGTACGTTCCAGTTATAGCACCAACAGCGATAAGTTAGGTAGCTTAACCAAGGCCCAATCTGTTACTCGTACAGGCATAGGAACTGGTGATGCGGCGGGATGGAGTCGGATAGAGTTTAATGGTAAGGTAGCGTATGTATCTAGTGACTATCTCAGTGCTACCAAGCCACAAGTCAGTGTAAGTAAACCGAGTACTGGTAATAGTAGTTCTGGCAGCACTCAGACAAGTAAGCCCACCACCAAGCCCAGCATAGGTGGTTCTAGTGGTGGAAATAGCCAGACGACTACTGGCGGTTCTGAGATAGATAAGGGAAGTTCCAATACCTCTAGTGGTAGTGGTGGCGGACTATCAGGTTTAGCTGGAGCAATAGAGCAAGGCAGAGAGGATCATGGATACTCTGGCGGTGTAGGGGGCCCGCTTACAGATGAAGATCGTGAATGGGTAGGCGGCCAAATTCAGGTAGGAGGTTAACCTTGATAGTATCAGTCTAGAAAGGTAAATTTACTTAGTAGTTTTTAAATTTCTGCACTTAGACACTGGAATATAACATCTTAATTAAATATAGGTATACTAAATAAATGGAGACACAGTAGTTATGTAGCATCTATTCCGGTGTCGGATGCTCATATAGCTACTGTGTTTCCATTATAAACTAAATTTATTTTGTAGAGGGGGTCAATATGTTATGACTGAGCAGGCTCCAGATAGAAAGACATTTAATAAGAAAATATTGATACCAATAGTCATAGCCGCTTGATATACTCCATTTACAGATGGAGTATATTTTTTAATCGGGGGGTGGATAAGATGATAAACAACCTGTACGTGGTTCAGCGGGGGCAGCAGTATGCTATCTTCACGCCCCAGGGAATACAGATTGGTCTTCTGTTCTTGGGACAGGATGGCCAGTATGCCAAGGATGTGGCGGCTCTTGGCCCGATCACCAAGGCACTGGCGAAGCGTTGGGGTGTGAATCCAAAGGATTAAAAACACATCCGACCAGGGGAGCAGCGTATCATGCTGCTCCCCTACTTTTTATACTTCTTTAAGCACTTTTTTTCATACGTGAGTTAGGCTAGTTGTAATGATGTATTTGACCTATTTTATAAATTTGCTGTTTGAGTTGCTGGAAAAGCAAGAGCAGGCAGAAGGCTAGTTGAGATGGGGAAAGATACACGCACTATCAAATACGTGGATGGGTTGATAGTTTATCTAGGATATTTCAATAAAAAATGACACAAGAGATGATACAGACAACAATAAATCTTATTGTTTGAAGGTGTTTGTAAGAAAAATATCTAGGTCAAGACGAAAAAGAGGGAGTAGAGGATTTTCCTTTGAGAGAGTAGGTAAAATGGGTGGATTTTTAAAATGGAAGGATTAAGTGGGAGAAGTTAGAAAAAATAAGAGTCCTACATGAAATAGGCTAGTTGAGAATGTGGGCGGGAAATGTTCCAAGTGCCTGAAATGACACAGATAAAAGCATAAACGGTCAGACCTATTTCATTGAACTTAACTATCATATAGGGCCTGAATGAGTTGATTGGGTTCCGGCCTATTCTGGATAATCGTCTAATTACAAGGGAGATATTCTGGCTATTCTCACCGCTGACACCCAAATTTCCCAGCGTTACAATGTTCCAAAATTAGATCGTGTATGAAAAAACTTGGTATTTAAGCAGTTTTGTATTCCATGGTGAAGAACATATAGGAGGGCTTTACCATGGTTTACACAGGAACACTTTTTACTAAGAACCGGAGCAAAGAAATAAAACAGTCGCCGTGTACAGATGTGGCAAAACTGGTTGAAATACAAACCAAGCAACTCCGCGATACTTATAAGGTAGACTGCCTAGACGCAAAGCAGTTGCAGGCTGTCCTCAATGTCGGGGAGAGCAATGTCTACGACTGGCTGAAGAAGTGCCGCTTTGTGCGGACAATAGGCCGCCGCAAGGTGGTGCCAATTATAGCAGTGGCCAACTATTTGGTAACTGGAGATTTATAAGGAGGTAAACTAAGATGAATAAGAAGAACACCAGACGGCCCAATGGAGAGGGCAGCGTTTATCAGATGAAAGATGGACGCTTTGGCACGGCGTTTAGCCTGGGCAAAGATGAAAGCGGCAAGCGGCTCCGTCATGTAGAGACGGGCAAAACCAAGCAGGAGGCCATGGATAAAATGCACCTCTGGCTCAGTAAGAATGGGTACTTAGAGGAGGAGAAGGTGGTTATTAACGGGCAGACTACCGTGCAGGACTTCGTGGAGGAGTTTAAGGTCAAAGCACTGCGGAATAGTGTTCGTAAAGATAAAGATGTGGTATCAGATGTCACATACTATAATTATGTGTGTATGCTCCAGCCATTCGTTACAGCTTTTGCGGGTAAGCGTATCTGTGAAGTGGACGCATACGCATTAAACAAATTTTTCTCAGGCATTAAAAATTCGATGGTGCAGGGGAAATATCAATACAGTAAAACAAGTATTGGGCGGATGGTGCTAATCATTGGGCGGATGTTTAATCGTGCAGTAGAAAAAAACTATCTGGACAGTAATCCCATGAATGACCATGATTTCAAAATACCTCAGTCCAATAAGGAAGAAAAATCAATAACTGCGCTTACAAATGATGAAGTGGACAAATTACTAAATACATTAAAGTCGCACAATACACTTTATCCAGTAGTCAGATTTATGCTGCAAACAGGGGTGAGGACGCAAGAAGCGTTAGCTCTGCAATGGGGTGACATAGATTTTGATAAAAAGAAAGTGAGCATTAGGAGAGCGTTTATAAAGAAAATAGATTTTGATGATCACGGAAATAAGACCACTTCAAAAACAGTAGTAGGCCCAACAAAAAGCAAGAGCGGCACAAGAACCATCAGCGTACCCGATAGTTTGATTGTCTTCTTACAAGAGTGGAGAGAGAGAGCACCTGCCGTTAGTAAGGCAAAAACTTCTGATGAGGACTTTGTCTTTGGAACGGTTAAGGGGCCATCGTGGACTTGCGATGGCTTCCGTAGTGCACTTAATCGTTATTTGAAAAAGTCTGGATCTGGAATAGATAGGTTACGGCCGCATCGTTTGCGTCATACTGTTGCGACAAAATTGAGTAACCAACCTGGGATTAACGCCTATCATGTAATGCAGTTACTGGGACATAACGATACCAGAACTGCTGAAAAATATATTGATAGGCAATGTGAGGAGAGAGATCAAAAAAATCAGGAAGTCTTGTGCCATATTTCAAAGGAGATGGACTTTTGATGGCTAATCTGAGATGGCTCAAGAATTGGCTAAAATTTAGCTGGATAAAGTGAATAAGATTTTTGAGACATAGGTTAATTTTTAGGCAGCATTTTGAATTTTAAGGTGGTACATAGAGTAATATAAAAATTGGAGTAAAATGGAAATTGTTTCCATGGCATTCAAGAGGTCAGCGGTTCGATCCCGCTTATCTCCACCATCTCAAGGGAAAGAACTTTTCCTCGCTTCCGAAAGGAAGCGAGGTTTTGTTTTTTATGCGGCAATCGTCACGATGTCCAGCCCGCCGCAGAACTGCTCAAAGTCGATATTGAAATCAATGTGTAGCTTGTAGTCCCGGTAGACATCCACCCGCTTGATTAAGCAGTTGACGATCATTTTTTTGGCCTCCATACTGGCCGTGTCGTACATTTCCGCCCATGAGATTATATCGTCATATTGGGCGTTCAACGAAGCAAGCACCGTTTTCCCTTCGTCATAGGCCGCCTGTGCCGTTTCCATGTTCTCTTGAAGCTCCTGGCATTTGGCCTCGGCCTCGGCAATCAGAGAGCTTAACAGCTCCTTGGAAAAGGTGCTCTCCCCACGGATGGTCTTGATAACCTCGCCTTTCAGCGTTTCAAGGTCAGCAGCGGCCTTGGCGTATTCCGCCCGGACGCTATGGAGCAGGCTTTTCCGTTCCTCCATCTTTTCCCGGTAGCGGATATTGACTATATCGCTTTTGGGGATCGCTTTCATGCGCTCAAAGATCTGGCGCACCAGCTTATCAATGATCCCGTCAAGGATATGGGCCGTGTAGCCCGTCTGTCCGTCACAGTCGGTCTGCTTGCGGGTTTTTCCGTAGCAGACATACCGCACACGCTTCACCACCCGATTAGGATCTTCCTTGCAGGGATAAGCTGGAGCTGGCAGGCTGTGGCCGGATCTTCCATGTGAGCAGCAAGGAAAACGCGGGCATCGCCGACGTAAAGACGTATATCGGAATGACGTAGGGAAGAGCCATGAATCAATTTAAACTGCATACAAACGTATATCTGGGCCAGAACGCCCTGGAGCGGCTAAAGGAGCTGCCCATTCAGAAGGCGTGCGTGGTCTGCGACCCCTTTCTGGTCCAAAACGGCGGGGTGAAGCGGGTCACCGATCCCCTGGATGAGATGGGCGCCCAGTGGGAGCTCTTTGACCAGGTGATCCCCAACCCCACCGTGGAGCTGGTCAGCGCCGGTGTGGCCCACATTCTGGAGTTCCGCCCGGACACGGTCATTGCCCTGGGCGGCGGCTCCGCCATCGATACCGGCAAGGCCATCAGCTTTATCTATACAAAGTCGTCGGGAGCGGCCAAACCCCGGTGTATTGCCATCCCCACCACCTCGGGCACAGGCAGTGAAGTGACCTCCTTCTCGGTCCTGTCCGACCCGGAGGCGGGGGCCAAGTACCCCCTGGTGGACAACGCCATGCTGCCGGAGATCGCCATGCTGGACCCGGCGCTGACCATCACCGTGCCTCCCCATGTAACGGCGGACACGGGTATGGATGTGCTGACCCACGCGGTGGAGGCCTATGTCTCCCCGGCGGCTACCGATTTCACCGACGCGCTGGCGGAGAAGGCCTTTGCCCTGGTGCTGGAGTATCTGCCCCGTGCTTTCCGGGATGGTCAGGACTGCGAGGCCCGGGAGAAGCTGCACAGCGCTTCCTGTATGGCGGGTATGGCGTTCAACAACGCCACCCTGGGCCTGTGTCACGGCATGGCCCACGCCATGGGCGAGCTGCTCCATCTGCCCCACGGCCGGAGCAACGCGCTGCTACTGCCCCATGTGATCGCCTTCAACAGCGCAGATGACTCGGCCAAGGCCAAGTACGCCAAGCTGGCCCGTCTGGCCGGCTGCTGCTGCCATACCGAGCAGGTGGCGGTTCAGGGGCTGGTCCGCCGTATTACCGGGCTGATGAACGAGGTGGGAATTGCCCACCGGCTTACCCGGGAAGAGGACCGGACCCGGCTGACAGAAGAACTGGACAGGGCGTCCAAGCTGGCACTGGAGGACCGCTGCACCGCGGGCAACTGCAGAAGCGCGGTACCCGAGCAGATCAAGGAAATCTACCAGAAGCTTCTGTAAAAAACGGAATATGAAAAAAGGAACAGGCGCACCGCTGCAAAGCGGTGCGCCTGTTTGCTATAGTGCGCAGTTTTCCTGAGAAAGTGAAGCAGGATCTTCCGACCTTGTGTATGAAGCAAGGAAAAAGCAAGGTTTTTCTTTAAGCCAATGGAGCTGTTCTATGATATGATAGGACCAATCATGTGGAGGTGAAATGAGTGAGCAACCATCATACCATTCATCGCCGTGTTTCCGAATATGCGTGCAAAAGTGCTGGCGCATTGTACCGGGATTTTCATATAACTGAGCAGGGTTATCGGGATGAACAGGTGGAAGAGAGCCGCGTACGATACGGCAGAAACATCCTGTCGGGCCGGGCGGCGGACACGGTGCTTTTTCGCCTGCGAAGGGCCTTTATCAATCCTTTTGCAATTATCCTGTTGGTGCTGGCAAGTATTTCGTTTGTGACCGATGTTCTTCTCGCGTCCAATTTCAGCCGCAATATGACAACGGTGATTATTATCCTGTGTATGCTGCTGGTCAGCGGTGTTGTGCGGTTTATTCAGGAAATGCGGGCAAAACGTGTTGCGGATCATCTGACCAGAATGATTGCATCTTATGTGTTGGTACGCAGAAACGGGGAATGGATCCAAATTTCCTCCACAGAACTTGTGGTGGGCGACTCTGTGCGCCTGCTTGCCGGGGATCGGGTCCCGGCGGATCTCCGACTTACTGCGGCAAACGATCTGTTTGTTTCACAATCTGTCCTTACAGGGGAGAGCGGTATTCTGGAAAAGAATGCCGGGACACTTCTTTCAGGCAAGGCGCGGTCCTATGGAGAATACAGCAACATCGCGTTTATGGGCTCGTCCGTCATTGGAGGGTCCGGTGAAGGCGTTGTGCTTGCGGTTGGTCAGGATACCGTCTATGGCGGGTTTTCGGGAACGGAGGCAGGCCGCAAAAACGGCTTTGATCAGGGTGCGAATTCCATCGCATGGGTGCTCATCCGCTTCATGGCGATTTTGATTCCCATTGTGTTCGTTGCCTGCGGGCTTACCAAAGGAAACTGGATTTCCGCGTTTTTGTTTGCTCTGTCGGTGGCCGTGGGGCTGACGCCGGAGATGCTGCCCATGGTAATCAACGCCTGCCTGGCCAAAGGCAGCGCCGCCATGGGCAAAAAGCAGACGGTGGTAAAGAATATCAATGCCATGCAGGGGTTTGGCAGTATGGATATTCTGTGCGTTGATAAAACAGGCACACTCACCGGCGATGAGCTTTTGCTGGAATATTACCTGGATATCCTGGGCAATGAAAGCGGAAAGGTGCTGGATTTTGCCTATTTGAACAGCCTTTATCACACGGGAGTCAGGAATCACCTGGATACCGCCATCCTCGCCTGTCAGGAGATGCCGGGGCATGGGGCGCACTTTCAAAGGTTGGTGGTGCAGTATCCCAAACTGGATGAGCAGCCCTTTGACTATGAGCGGAAATTTGCCAGCGTTTTGGTCAAAGGTGAGAAGGAGAACCTGCTGATTATCAAGGGCAGCCTGAACGAAGTGTGCCGCCGATGCAGTTATTTTGAATACAAGGGTAAGCGCAGCGCTATGGGCGCTGATGGCCTTGCCAGTGTCCACGCCATTGTGGACGAGATGCTGGAGGACGGCATGAAGGTTCTGGCTGTGGCCTATAAACCATTGGAGCAGGAGCGACTGGGCGCCGAAGAGGAGCGGGACTTTATTCTTCTGGGATATCTGGTGTTTTTTGATGCACCCAAGCGGACAGCCGCCGATGCCATCAGAAAACTTCAGAATCTTCATGTCGGTGTCCGGGTGCTGACCGGGGATCAAAAGAGCGTCGCCGTTTCCATTTGCCGCAGATTAGGAATTGCTACGTCGGAAGTTTTGACCGGCGAGGAGCTGGCACAGCTGAGCGACGATGAGGTGCAGATCCGGATCGAGCGGGCCACTGTGTTTGCGGAATTGTCTCCCAAACAAAAGGTGCAGATCCTGCAGACGCTGCAGGGAAATGGACATACCGTCGGTTTTTTGGGAGACGGCATGAACGATCTGCCCGCCATTGTGGAATCGGATGTGGGCATTTCGGTGGATACGGCTGCCGATGCCGTTAAGGAGGGGGCGGATGTCATCCTGCTGAAAAAGGACCTGAACGTGCTGGAAGAAGGGATCAAGGAAGGCCGGAATGCCTTTGCCAATGTGTCAAAATACATTAAGATTACGGCGTCCTCCAACTTTGGAAACATTTTGTCCATCGTGGTTGCCAGCGTATTCCTGCCGTTTTTCCCCATGGCCTCGGTGCAGCTGCTGCTGCTGAATCTGCTTTATGATATGCTGTGCCTTGTACTTCCGTGGGACCAGGTGGACCAGGAGATCTGTTCCCGGCCGCTGGAGTGGTCTGGAAGAACGTTGGGCCGCTTTATGCGCTTTTTTGGCCCCATTAGTTCCGTTTTTGATATTTTGACATTTTCATACCTGTTTTTTGTGCTGTGCCCCTCGGTGTGCGGCGGAAGTTTTGCATCCCTGGCAGCGGGCGGGGAGCAGCTACGGTTTGTTGCCTTGTTTCAGACGGGGTGGTTTCTGGAATCGATGTGGACCCAGGTGCTGATCCTGCACTTGCTCCGCACCCAGAAGGTCCCGCTGCTCCAGAGTAAGCCGTCCGGTCCGGTGATGCTGGTCACCATGCTGGGGATTCTGTTCTTTACTGTTCTGACTTTTACTCCGGTGGGCGAGCTGATTGGGCTGACCGCATTGCCTCTGACCTATTTTGGCTTCTTGGTTGTGATCGTTTTGCTTTATTTGCTGCTGGTTACCCTGGCAAAGAGCTGGTATATGAAAAAATATCATAAACTGCTTTGAGAAAGGAGGAATCTGTGATGAAAAAGAAAATCAGTTTTGTCTCGCTGGATTCCTCCCTTGCGCGGTGGCTTTCTGAAAAGATTCGGATCTCAGCACCCGATACCCCGGCCGCAAAGGAGCTGCTGGAGGGCCTTACAGATTTGATGGAGGGCGCGGCAAACTCTCTTATGCTGGAACTGGGAGAGGGAGAAATCCTGGCGCCGGCCAGCGACACCATTTGCTGCGGTGACCTATCTATCGATCTGAGATTGCGAAAGGTAGTCCGGAGTGGGGCGGAAATTGCTCTGACACCCAAAGAATTTGATATTCTGTATTTTCTGGCCCGTAACCGCGGAGAGGTATTTACCAAGGAGCAGATCTATCAGGCGGTGTGGGAAAATGATTATTTGCTGGATGACAGCAACATTATGGCGTTTATTCGTAAACTCCGAAAGAAAATTGAGCCCAATCCGGATGCGCCGGAGTACATATTGACGATCTGGGGCATCGGATATAAATTCAATGACAAGGTGTGACAAGGACTTCTGACCAAATCGCAAGGAAATCGCAAGGGTTTGACCATGTGATTTTCCTTGCGATTTTTGTATGCTTGTTCATGGCCGGTGACGGAAAGGCTTATGAAATATCGTTACGTTAAGGAGCCAAACGGACATGAAATGGTTTAAAAAGCGCTTGTCACGCTGGCTTGAAGGCTACCGCAGCAAAACCATACAATTCACCATTGCCATTGCATTTACAGGCATCACATTGGTGGGAATGCTTTTGGTGGGAGTTGTGCTGTATACGGGATTCTTTTCCTCCACAGAAGCCATGATGAAGACGACCAATCATCGTGTAGTTGAGCAGGTGGGGTTGAATCTGGACGTCCATCTGAAAAATATGATGCGGGTTTCAGACACGGTCTATTACCGGGTCATTAAGAAAAATGACATGGCGCTGACCCACAGCAGCGATGAAATCGGCCTGCTTTACGACGCCAACAAAGATCTTCTGGTCAGTATTGTGATTTTGGATGGGGAAGGAAATATTCTCAGCAGTGCTCCCATGGCAAAACCCAAAAAGGATCTGAGGGCTAACGAGCAGATGTGGTTTCAGGAAGCACTGACCAAGATCGAAAACTTCCATTTCTCCATGCCTCATGTGCAAAACCTGTTTGATGATCCGGATGGCCGGTATCGGTGGGTGGTTTCGCTGTCGCGGGCGGTGGAGCTCTCCCGAAATGGACAGGTAGAACAGGGTGTGCTTCTGGTAGACATCAACTTTTCCGGCATTGAGCAGATTTTTAACAACGTAGGGTATGGTGATAACGGTTACGCCTATTTGGTGAGTGATACAGGAGAAATCATCTATCACCCCAGGCAGCAGTTGATCTATTCAGGCCTGTTCCAGGAGGACAGCCTGGCTTTTTCCGCCCATGAGGATGGAGACTATGTGGGTGTGAGTGGTGGAAAAAATTCCGTGATTACAGTTAAGACAGTGGGCTACACCGGCTGGAAGATTATCGGTGTGGCGCCCATTGAGGCCTACAGCAGCGATTATCTTTTTATTCAGATAGCAGGCCTTCTGATGGTAATTTTCTTAGCGCTGATTATTATTTTGGTTAATCAGTCGGTATCCTCCAAGATTGCCCGCCCCGTGGAGCGGTTGCAGCAGTCGGTGGAAAAATTGGAGAACGGCGACCTGGACGCGGAGATCGCCATTGGCGGTTCCTATGAGATCCAGCGGTTGGGCCGGACCATCCAATCCATGGTGGGAGAAATCAAAAAACTGATGGATGATGTGGTGAAAGAACAGCAGGCCAAACACAAAAGCGAACTGGATGCGCTGCAAAGTCAGATCAATCCACACTTTTTGTACAATACCCTGGATTCCATTGTATGGATGATTGAAAAAGGCCGCAAAGAGGAGTCTGTCAACATGGTCTCAGCTTTGGCGCGCCTGTTCCGGATCAGTCTGAGCAAAGGACGTACCATTATCAACGTCAAGGACGAACTGGAGCACGCCAGAAGCTATTTGACCATTCAGATGGTGCGGTATCGCAATAAATTTACCGTACAGTTTGATACCGATCCGGCAGCATTGGAACTGTCCACAGTAAAACTTACCGTACAGCCACTTCTGGAAAACGCCATATATCATGGCATGGAATTGATGGACGGAGAGGGCGAGATCACTGTACGGACTAGGATCAAAGACGGGCGGCTTTGGATTGCGGTGGAAGATAACGGTGACGGAATTGAGCCGGAACTCTGTGCCAGACTGTTGAGCCGAGAGGCGGGAGACAGTGCGCCGAAGGTGTCGTCCAGAGGATCGGGAATCGGGCTGCGTAATGTGGACGAGCGGATTCGGCTGGCCTTTGGGCAGGAATTTGGCCTTACCATTCACAGCCGTCTGGGATGGGGAACCATAGTGGAGGCCTGTCTGCCGTGTATTCCCTTTGAGGAGCAGAACGGAGATCGAAAATCATGAAAGAACGCGGAAAAGGAATCATCAACTACATCATTTTGGTACTGACAGTTCTTGCGATTCTGTTGTGCATCTGGAATATTTTAAGGGAAAAGCAGCTTAAGGATATGCCCATTGAATTGTCGGTCATTGTGCGCGGCCAGTCCAGCGAAGGTCTGGATAATGTTCGGCGTGGAATCGAGTTAGCGGCACGGGATTACAACATTGATGTCACCTTCATTACCCTCTCGGAAGAAAACAATGTTGAAGAGCAAAAAGCGCTGATTGCGAGAGAAGTTGAGCTGAATGCCCAGGCAATCTTGCTTTCCGCGGCGGATTCTCAGCTTCTTTGCTCTGCAGTTGCGGAAGCGGAAGAGGAGGTTCCGGTTATTTGTTTTGAATCGGGCCTGACCTGTGAAGATCATGCCGGGTACATCTCCGCCGACAACTATCAAATGGGCGAAGAGTTGGGAAAGCTGCTGCTGAACAGGGGAATTGACCGTGGAAACGTATTGATCATTGGAGGGGACGCCAACTGTCAGAGTATCCAGGAGTGGCGTGCAGGCGTACTGAGTGTTTTGAAGGACACAGGTATTACGGTGTCAGAGCAGGCGTCCATCCACGCGGGAACAGATCTGAGCCAGTATGATGCTGTCCTTGCTCTGGACACCTATCATCTGGAGGCGGGAGCGCCTCGCCTGGCGGGTGAAAACCGTGATATTCCTCTGTTTGGCATCGGGGCAAACAACAAAATCGCATACTACATGGAGCAGGATGTGATATATGGTATCATTGCGCAGAATGAAGTGGAAATGGGGTATGTTGGTGTCAAACAGGCCGCAGAGGCGGTTCGAAATGGAGAACAGAGTACTCTGCCTGAAGTGGAGTTTCGCGTTATCACAAAGGAGACCATGTATGAAAAGGAGAACGAGCGGTTGCTGTTCCCCTTTGGCAACTGAGCAGATGAAAAGAGGGGGATAACTGTGCAAAAAGTATTAGTGGCAGGACTGCTGCTTTTGGTGGGACTGGTGGGTATCCTTGCCTGGTATTATTTCGACATGAATCAAGAGGACGACCAGATTCGAATCGGTGTGACCATTTATCAAATGGAGGACCCATTTATTGCTCAGATCCCGCTGTATATTGAGAAAATTGCCAAAGAACATGAAAAGGCGGACGGCGTTCGGATCTATGTAGATACCGTGGACGCCACAGGAAATCAGAACCTACAAAATGATCAGGTTGTTCAGTTTTTGGAACGAGACTTTGATGTCCTGTGCGTCAATATGGTGGACCGGACCGCAGCAGGAAGTATCATCGATAAGGCCAAACAAGCGAATGTTCCTGTTGTCTTTTTCAACCGGGAGCCGGTAGCAGAGGATATGCAGCGGTGGGATAAGCTGTACTATGTTTGCTCTTTGGCCAGTGAATCCGGTGTTCTGGAGGGCAACATTGTAGTGGACGCCTATCGGGCGCAGCCGGAGCGATGGGACAAGAACGGCGACGGTAAACTGCAATATGTGCTGCTGGAGGGGGAGCAGGGTCATCAGGACTCCTTGATTCGTACCGAGGTTACCATCAAGACCATTACAGATGCAGGAATCCCGCTGGAAAAACTGGACGGGGATACAGCTGACTGGCAGCGGGCGCAGGTCGGCGTTATGATGGCCCAATGGCTGGAGACTTACGGCGATGAGATCGAACTGATTATCAGCAACAACGATAATATGGCGTTGGGCGCCATTGATACCTATCAGGAAGCTGGAATCACGGAGCTGCCGATGATTGTGGGGATCGATGCCATTGCACCGGCTTTGGATGCGGTAGAGGCCGGTACACTGACCGGCACTGTGCTCAATGACGCCAAAGGCCAGGCTCAGGCAATTTTTGATCTGGCTTATGGGCTGGCTCAAGGCCAGGATCCGGTGGAGCAGCATGAGATTCTGGAGAACCGGTATGTATGGATTCCCCACCAGCCGGTGACCAAAGAAAATGTAAAAGAGATTCGGAAGTTTTTACAATAGAATCTGAGTTTTGTGAACAACTTATAAATTTCTATGAAATTATATCAAAAAACTACGAATATTAACCAGAACTATTGACGGGGCAAGCTACAACTTCTAGACTATGAATTGACCAATCTGAATGGTAGTCATACAGAGCAGTGAAGAAAAGACTGGAGGCAAAACAGAATAGGAGGAAATCATGAGACAGATACGTAGAGTTGTAGCAAGCTTGGTAAGCTTGTGCCTTTTTATGGCAATGCTTCCAGAGACTGTGTTGGCGGATAATGTAAATTCCGATAATGGCGAAACCATATTCATTCCCGCAGAAGGATGGACTGTAGTAAATCAAAATGAAAACTGCAAGATTGAAGCGGAGAATAAGATTTCTATTACCACACAAATCGGTGATTTTGCGCAGGACTACCAGGAACCGAACAACTATTGGTTGTATGATGCGCCGGAGGGGGATTTCACCCTGACCATTAAGGTGAGCGGCGGGCTGAATGCACATGCGCAAAAGGTAGGTGTGATGGTGTTTGACAATTGGCAGGCCATTGCATCGGTTACCAGACGCTACCATAATGGAAAAGGCGGAAATATTTTTGGAATGTTTCAGCGGCTTGGCAGCGCCTGGGGCGAAACTGCGGAGGCAGATCCCCAGAAAGACGTTCCTGCATATCTCAAGCTGGAGAGAACCGGGAACACCTTCAAAGGTTGGTACAAATATGAAGGGTAAGAGAATTGGACTGCTGTAGGCGAGCTGACCAATGAGACGGTTGGCCAGTCTGCGGACATGAAGGTTGGGGTGTTTGCTGTCAATGGCAGTACCGATGCAAATATTCCTGTTACCATCGAAGACTTTAACTGTATTGGCGAACAGATTGCTTTTGGCGCAAAGACGGTAGAGGGCGTAACGCTTAACAAATCTGCACTGATTCTCGAACAGGGGGACAATGAAGTTCTGGTTGCCACTGTGCTGCCGGAAAATGCGGTAGATAAGACGGTTACTTGGTCCTCAGATAATGATTCTATAGCTACGGTAGATCAATTTGGCAATGTCGTTGCGGTAGGCGAAGGAACAGCGGTGATCACTGTCACCACTACAAACGGAGGATATACTGCTTCGTGTGTTGTTACAGTTACAGGGAGTTCCAGCAGCAGCGCCTCCGTGACCCGCTACGACGTGACAGTTGAGGAAACATCCAACGGTACTGTGAAGGTGTCCAACAGCCGTCCTTCTGCCGGGTTGACAGTCACTGTAACATTGACTCCCGACGAGGGCTACAAGGCCGATGGTGTTACCGTTACCGATGCCAAGGGGAACGCCGTTGCCGTGACTGACAAGGGCGACAGCAAGTATACCTTCAGAATGCCCAGAAGCAATGTCACCGTGAAGGCCTCCTTCACTAAGGACGATACCCCCGTGGAGACCGGCCTGCCCTTCACTGATGTGAAGTCCGGCGACTGGTTCTATGAGGCGGTGAAGTACGTCTATGACAATAAGCTGATGGACGGCACTTCTTCCACCACCTTCGCCCCCCTCATGACCACCAACCGGGCCATGATCGTCACCATCCTGTGGCGGCTGGAGGGCCAGCCTGAGACCGACGCCACCCTGTCCTTCACCGATGTGGAGAGCGGCGTGTGGTACACCGATGCTGTGAACTGGGCTGCCTCCAAGGGCATCGTCAAGGGCTACAGCGATACCGTGTTTGCCCCCAACGACACTGTGACCCGCGAGCAGCTGGCTACTATTCTGTACCGCTACGCTGAGACCAAGGGCTACGATGTGACCGCCGAGGGCAATCTGAGCACCTTCGCCGACGGCGCCAACACCTCCTCCTGGGCCGCTGAGGCCATGGAGTGGGCGGTAGGCTCCGGCCTGCTGTCCGGTAAGGATGGCGGCAAGCTGGATCCCACCGGCACCGCCACCCGCGCTGAGATTGCAACCATCCTCATGCGATTTGCGGAAAACGAGAAATAAGCATCTGCCAATAGGCGTTTCTCCTCCGAAAGCGGGGCGGAAGTTTTTGACTTCCGCCCCGCTTTTATTTGAACTCCGCAATGGGATTTCGCAGAGTTTTCTTGCTGTGCGAAGAAAGGGGATAGTTGTAGAAAAGACAAAGGTGTAGTATAATAATTGACAATCTGTAAAATATCGGAAGGCCTTGTGGCGAGAATCATTTGCTGCATATTGGGTCGGGAGCAGCAACCAAATGGGAAGGAGAAGTGAGCACTCATGGAAATTGATGTATTTGTCAGCCATCATACCGCGTCCTCCTTGCATATTGTGGAAGGTATTGTTAATAAATTGGAGGCCGACGGCGTTCGCTGCTGGTATGCGCCCAGAAATACAGAGGGCGCGTATGCCTCCAGCATTGTAAAGGCGATCAATCAGTGCGCAATTTTTCTCCTGATCCTGAATCGTCAGGCATCGGAGTCTGTTCATGTGCTGAACGAAATCGACATGGTGAGCCGCAGACTTACCCGGAATGAAGAAGTAAAGATTATCCCATTCCATGTAGCCGATGATGAGATCGGTGAGGAGGCCCAGTATTATCTGGGCCGATTGCACTGGATCGATGCTATGACGCCGCCCATGTATAAGCGCATCGATGAGCTGGTGGAGCGCCTGGAGATGCTGCTGGGCAAGAAAAAGGGAGAGCGTACACAGCAGACGCAAAGCCCCATCCGTCAATATCGACTGCTGGCCCGTATGCCCCAGGCCAGAGATGTATTTGAGGGCAGAGAGACACTTTTGGAGCAGATTCACGCCCACTTTGCTCAGGGGAAACGTTGCATCTTTCTGGAGGGAATCGGCGGTATCGGGAAGAGCGAACTGGCAAAGCAATATGCGTTAAGATTCCAAAAGGAATACGAGCAGACGCTGTTTGTCAGCTATCAGGGCAGCCTCCAGCGCTTGGTTTGCGACGAAGAGGCGATCTCCATTGAGAATCTGGAGCCGCAGAAGCCTACAGAAGATGAGCGGGCCTTTTTCTTGCGGAAACTGCGGGTGCTACAGAGCATTACCAGCGAGAAAACGCTGTTGATCGTAGACAATTTTGATGTGGATGGGGACCCGGACCTGGAAAAGTTCCTGGAGGGCAGCTACCATGTGATCTTTACCACCCGCAATGCTCATCCGGGATATCCGGCGCTCCGGGTGGAGGCCATGCAGGATTTTGATGTGCTGCTGGACATTTTCCAGAAAAACTATGGTGAGTGTGTGGAAGAGGGCGACAAGGAGAGCCTGAAGAAGATTTTTGACAGGATTGCCTGCCACACTTATACGGTGGAACTGATTGCCAAGCAGATGAGCGCCAGCTTTCTCAGTGCGGACGAGATGTTGGCACTGTTGGAGCAGGGAGATATGCAAAGCGGACTGGCGGAGACCGTATCCGGCCGGCAGTCTGTAAATACCGCTTTTGGGCATATCTGCTCGGTGTTCAATACCAGTAACCTGAGTGACGAGGAGAAGCAGATCCTGCGCTGCCTGTCTCTGATGGGGCACAGCGGTGTGCCTGCGGTCCGTTTTCGGGAGTGGATGGATCTGCCTTCCTTTGAGCCCATCAATCAGCTGATCCGTAAGAGCTGGGTGCTGAAAGGGGCGGAAAGACGGATCTCTCTGCATCCGCTGGTGATCGAGGTGGTCCATGCGGTTTTACGGCCTGATGTGGATCAGTGCGGCAAATTCCTGGACAATATGTCCCGGTTCCTGTTCACCGCCTGGCTGCGGCCCTATCAGGAAAATCTGGCGGTTACCGACAGTGTGCTGGCTCTGGCGGATTATTTTCCGGAGCCGGATACCCGGGCAATCGATGCCTTTGAGCCGATCTCCGGCTTTCTATGGCAGGTCGGGCGTTTTGATGCATCCATTGAAAATGCCCATCGTTTTTATAATGCCTGCCGCAAACAGCTGGGAGAGGACAACCCCATGACCGGCTACGCGGCGAAAAATCTGGGAGGATGTTACTTCAACAGCCGCCGCAACAAGGAATCCATCCCCTGGTACCGACTGGGACTGGAGCTGATGCTCCGCAGCGGTATGCCGGAAAATGAGGATCTGGCCATGGCCTATGAAAAGGTGGCCCGCTGCTATACCTGGGAGTACGACCAGGACTTTGACAAGGCGCAGACCTATTTTCAACAGGCTCTTGCCATTCGCCAGCGCAACATTGCAGCCCTGGAGCAGGGAGAAAAGCGGGATATGCTCATGAAAAATGAGCAGTATGACCTGGCACTGGCTCAGGAGCGGGTGGGCGAAACCTATATGGAAATGGGTCGGATGTACCAGAGACAGGGAAACTATCAGAAGGCGCTGGAATGTACCCTGCTGCATGAGCAGACACTGTCAGAGCGAAACCCGTCAGGACTTGCTTATTCGCTGTACGATCAGGGCGTATCCCATTATCACCTGGGTCTGGAAGCGGAGGCGGATGGGCGCGGAGAGGATGCGCGGGCTCAGTGGGCACAGGCGGAAGATAAACTTGTCCGGGCCCTGGAAATCAACCAGCATATGCGGGGCGCCCTTGCGGCGGATACCATTGAGAATCAGGAGATGCTTGGCGACCTGTATGCCGCGCAGGGGCGCTATGGCGAGGCCTCCAACGCTTATATGGCGGTTATTTCCATGGTAGAAAAACTGTTTGGAAAGGATTCAGACAGGATTGAGTCGGTAAAGCAGAAAATGGATTTTTTCGGGGCGGATACTTAAACTGCAAAAAGCCACCTGCGCACCAAAGGGCGCAGGTGGCTTTTATTATCATGCGGTTGAACGGAATGGTGTGGGATCAGCCAGGTGGGGCATAGTTGGCCAGCCAGTTGAGAAAGGAGGATAGGGCGGGGGTGACCAGCTGGCGGTCCCAGGCGGCCACCAGATCAAACAGATGGCTGGAGGGCTGCTCTTCCTGTTCCAGTGGGATAAAGACCACGCCGGGATGCTGCCGGAACTGAAAATCGCTCATCAAGCCGTAGCCGTTGGGGTCGATCTGGAGTTGAAGCAGCACGGACTCGTGGCTGGTCAGCCTGCAGGTCTCTGACGGGCGGAAGTGGTGCTCCAGAAAGTAGTTCAGAATGCTGGCATAACCGTTGGGGCTGACGTCGGGCCGCATGGTGTAGTAGGTGGCCCCCGCCAGATCGGCCAGCCGGAGGGTGGTCCGGCCAGCCAGGGGACTTTGCTTTCCCACCAGCACGAACAGGGCGCCGTCCTCCAGCTTTTGAGAGGCCAGACGGGGCTGATCCAGCAGTTCAAAGCTGACGGTGAAGGCGCCGTCCAGCTTTCCGTGGACGAGGGTGGGGACCAGCGTACCAAATTCAAACCAGTCCAGAGTGACGGAAATCTGGGGAAAGTCCTGGCAAAACCGACGGAGCAGGTCCGTGATCTCGGTGTACAGGGCGCTGAATGCACCAAAGTGCAGCTTGTCCGGCAGCGGCGCGGCGTCCTGCCGGAGGGCGGCGGCGGCATTTTCCATCCGCTCCAGCAGATCAGTGGCCTCCCGGTAGAAGCGGGTCCCGGCGTCTGTCAGCCGGACCATACGGGTGTCCCGCACAAACAGATGGACCTGCAGCTCTTTTTCCAGCTGGTGGATGTGCTTGCTGACGGCGCTTTGGGCCAGATAAAGCTCCTTTGCCGCGGCGGTGAAGGAGCAGTGATCGGCTACCGCCAGAAAGGTTTTTAATAATTTATCATCCATAGAGCGCTCTCTCCTGTATGCCTCTATCTCAATTTGGAATGGGCTTATCTGCAATCATGATTTCCCTTTGGGCGGGAACTGTGCTTTAATGCAGGTACCATAGACAAAATTAGGGAGGAATCACGGTGCTGAACAATTTACTGACGGTAACCGGGCAGGTGGCCACGCTGTTTTTGATGATGGCAGTGGGATTTGGCCTGGGAAAAATGAAAAAGCTCTCCTCCGCAGGACTGAGCCAGATGTCGTTTTTGCTGCTGTACATCGTATGTCCCTGCGTCATGATCGAGTGTTTCCAGGTGGAGCGGACGCCGGAGCTGGTGCAGCAGCTGTGCGTGGGCGCGGTGATCGCTGTGGCCTGCTATCTGGTCTACCTGGCGGTATCCATGCTTTTCTTCCGGAAATGTCCGGCGGATACCAGGGACAGCCTGCGCTTTGCCATGGTGTACGGCAATGTAGGCTTTATGGGAGTCCCTCTGGTGGAATCCATCCTGGGCAGCGAGGCACTGGTGTATGGCGCCCTCTCCCTTGCGGCCTTCAACCTGACCACCTGGACGCTGGGTGTGGTCATCATGGGAGGCAAACAGGCCTTTTCTATCAAAAAGGCCATCATCAACCCGGGTGTGATCGGCCTGGCGGTGAGCCTGGTAATCTTTTTCGGCGGATTTCGTTTCCCCGACGCAGTGTCCTCTACCATCTCGTTCCTGGGCGACCTGAACACGCCGCTGGCCATGATCGTCATTGGCGCGCAGCTGGCCGCAGCTGACCTGGGGGGCGCCTTCCGGCAGCCGGTGCTCTATCTGGCGTCCTTCCTTAAGCTGATCCTGGTGCCCGGGCTGACGGCGCTGGTCCTGCTGCCCTTTGGACTGCCTGCCGGACTCTACTGTGCCCTGGTGCTTCTGGCCGCCACCCCGGTGGCCGGTACCACCAGCATCTTCGCCCAGCAGTTTGGGCGGGACACGGTGCCCGGCGTACAGGTTATCACCCTTTCCACCCTGCTGTCCATCATCACCCTGCCGGTATTCGCGGTCATTGCCAAGACCATCAGCGGCTTTTAACACAGTGTAACATACTCCGGGGAGGCGGTCCATTGGGACCGCCTCCTTTTTGCGTTTATTGGATCAGCTGCAAAAAGGCCAGCGTCAGCTGGATCCGCATCCGCTCGCTGCCGTCCTCCAGATGCAGGCCGAAGCGCTCCTTGATTTGCCGGATGCGGTAAAACAGGGTGTTCTTATGGATAAACAACTCATCTGCCGCTTTGTGGGGGGTCTCAGCATATTTCAGATAACTGGACAGAGTAGCCAGGTACTGGGTCTGGTTGGCATGATCGTACTCCGCAAGGCGGAGCACAGCGGGATGGCAGAAGGAGCGCAGGGGGGCATGGCGTGACAGTAGCTCTCCGATATGATAGGGCAGGTAGTCCCGGTAGCAGTAGACCGTCTGGCCGGGATTGACCCGGCAGCCCAGCTCGAAGGCGGCCAGGCTTTGCTGGTAGGCCTGACGGAGTTCCAGCAACGTCTGAAAACGGCCGCTGATGGCGGCGGAGAGCTTGTTTTTGGACAGATATTCCAATAATCCGTCATTTAAGGCTTCCTCCGCGTAGCTATCGGCGGGATAGGTAACGAAATAGACGATTTTATTGTCATAAATGACCCAGCGGCTGTTAGGCAGCAGGGAATGGAGCGCTTCCGATACCAGTCTGGCTTTTCGATCAAAAACGCCGAAGTGCTGATCGAACACCGTGATGATATACATACTGTTGCTCAACACCCAGCCCAGCTGGGCGCTGCGGACGGTGGCGGTCTCTCCGTCAGTTACATCGCCGTTGAGCAGGTCGCCCAGCAGCACGCTGTGCTGCAGGTTGACGTTGGTGCCGTAAAAATCATTTTTCTGCATATCCAGTGCCACCAGCCGGCAGAGGAAATGGACCAGTTCAAAGTCGTAGCGGTGAAACGGCCGGTTGCAGTCCATCACGCCGATCTGGGCTACTTCGATGCCGTCGGAGTACACCAGGGCGGTAATCCAGCCGTGAGCAGCCTACGGATCCTTCCGGTAGTAGGGATAGTGGAATTGCCGGGCGTGCTCGTACAGCTTGACCCGCTTCATGGCCTGAATGTTGGCATCCAGCATATAACCGATATCCTTCTGACGAGCCAAGTCAGCCCGCTGAAGGGCCAGGTCGGCATTGATGGCCAGGATTTTATAGCTTGTGTCTACTACGATCAGTGGGTTGCCCAGTACCCGGTAGGCGCAGTCCAGCAGGTGCTGAAGTCCCCGGCCGGTGGATAAGGCGCCTACCAGTTCTCCGCAGGCAGACTGATAGCGGTACTGCTGGGCCAAGCTTTCGCTGACCCGCCGGATCACATAGTCAGGGGGACTGGAGGTCCAAACCAGATTGACCCCCTCCCAGGCGGGCAGCTGACTGTCATCCGGCATGGGGCCGGTGCACAGATAACTGATACCGAATCGGGGGGAAGGCAGGTGTTCCAACGGCCCCACATAGAGAACCCCGATCTCCGGCGCGTCGTTATGATCGGCAGGCAAAAAGGTATCGATCTCCGCGTGACGGTCAATGGAACGCAGCCAGACTACGTCTTCAAATTTCGACTCCTCCAGCAGACGAAACAGTTCCAAGCATACTTCCCTCCATCCTGGTTCCATTGTGCTGAAGCACAAATGCGCCGCGCATTTTACCGGGTCAGTTTACACTCCAGCACATTTTGAATCGCTTTTTATTATAGTACAATACACCACATGAAAGCAAGGAAAGTTGCTGAATCTATTCAAAATTAACAATGGAGGGTATAAAAATGTCTGCATCTGTGCGTGAAGAAGTAAAGGCCAAGCTGATCCAGCGGGCAGCGCCCCTGTTTGGGAAAAAGCCCGAAGAGCTCACCGAGGACCTGCGTTTTGTGGAGGATCTGAACGCGAAATCCGTCCATTACTCCCAGATCACCACCTTCCTGGAGGACGAGTTTGACGTAGAGATCCCCTACATGACCTTCCGCCGGAAGAAGACCATCGGCGAGGCCATTGAGTATGTGTACGATCTGGTCGAGAACGGCTAAAAAAGCGAGAGGAGCTGAATACCATGGCAGAGTGTCCCAAGGGTGAATATGTAGTCAAGAAGGAAGTGTTCGGCGGCGAGGAGCTGGAGGCCATCTACCGGGTGGCCCGCAAGCCGGTGGCCAATCAGGAAGAGATCGACCTGGCCACCAGCGACGACCCCATGGCCCGGATGGGTCAGGGCTTCTGCCCCGCTTTCAACCAGTGTGTCTATGAGGCCGCCCCCGGCATCCTGTGCGAGCAGGACGTTCCCGTGAAGATGCGGGACGGCGCGACCATTTACTGCGATATCTTCCGTCCCAAGGATGAGAGCCGCACCTATCCCGCCATCGTGTCCTGGAGCTGGTTCGGCAAGCGCCCCGGCGACGGCATGAGCGAGTGGCAGATCATGGGCGTACCCCCTCACACCGTCTCCAAGCTGGCCAAGTTCGAGAGCCCCGACCCCATGTACTGGTGCTACCAGGGCTACGCGGTGGCCAACGTGGACGTGCGGGGTGCCGGCCACTCCGAGGGCGACGTACATATGTTTACTCACCAGGACCGGGAGGACGGCTACGACTTCGTGGAGTGGCTGGCCGTGCAGCACTGGTGCAACGGCAAGGTAGGTATGTCCGGCAACTCCGGCGTTGCCATGCACCAGTGGGGCATCGCCGCCATGCAGCCCCCTCACCTGGCCTGCATCGCTCCCTGGGAGTGCACCACCGACCTGTTCCGTGAGAGCCTCTACGAGGGCGGCATCCCCGCCCTGAGCTTCAATGAGTTCATTGCCGCTCAGGTCACCGGCACCGGCGGCGTGGATGACCAGGTGGCCATGGCCCGCAAGTACCCCTTCATGAACGCCTACTGGCAGGACAAGATCGCCGACTGGGCCAGCGTGAAGATCCCCGTCTATCAGACCGCCGGCTGGAGCCACTTCCACCTGCCCGGCTCCATCAACGCCTGGCGCCGGTGCAAGAGCCGCCGCAAGTGGCTGCGCATCCACCGGGACTTTGAGTGGCCCGACACCTACACCCCCGAGAATCTGGAGGATCTGAAGCGCTTCTATGACCGCTATCTGAAGGACATCCACAACGGCTGGGAGATGACCCCCAAGGTGCGTGTGGACGTGATGGACGCCTTTGACCTGGACCATGCCGACCGCCGTCCCGAGACCAGCTTCCCCCTGGAACGCACCCAGTACAAGAAGCTCTACCTCAACGCCGCCGACACCAGCCTCCAGACCACCCCTGTGGAGAACGAGAGCCAGATTTCCTACGACGGCAACACCGGCAAGGTGGAGTTCGACATGGCCTTTGACGAGGATACCGAGCTGACCGGCTATATGTACCTGCGCCTGTATGTGGAGGCCGACGGCCACGACGATATGGACCTGTTTGTCAACATTCAGAAGGCGGACGCCTCCGGCCGCTGGATTCCCTGGTTCACTCTGAACGAGCCCCACCCCGGCGCCTGGGGCAAGATGCGTGTATCCCGCCGTGAACTGGATGAGAAGCTGTCCACCAAGTTCTGCCCCGTGCTGGCCCAGAAGCGGGAGCTGAAGCTGTCCAAGGGCGAGATCGTGCCTGTAGACATTGCCATCGTGCCCTCCAGCCGCTTCTGGCACAAGGGCGAGCGCATCCGGGTCCAGATCGCCGGCCGCTACATCCGTGAGGGTTGGTTCGAGCCCCTGGCCTGGGATACCGACAACCACGGCAACCACATCATTCACACCGGCGGACAGTATGAGAGCTTCCTCCAGGTGCCCATGATCCCCACCAAGTACGACTACTACATGGACATGGGCTTTGAGAGCAACTGATTGATTGAAAGGCGTGGAGTGTGGTATGGTAGTGGGAATTGGCACTGACATCGTGACCAAAACAGAGCTTCGGCCGGAATGGCTGAAGCCGGAGGACCCCTTCTGCCATGCCACCTTCACAGCCATGGAGCAGCGGGAGGGAGCGGAGCGCCGGGACCGGCACAGCTACTTCTGCGGCCGGTTTGCCGCCAAAGAGGCGGTGTTCAAGACCCTGGGCCTGCCCACCGACACTAGACTGCCCCTCCGGGAGATTGAGATCCTGGGCGGTGATCTGAGTGCCCCGGCGGTTCGCCTCCACGCCAGTGCAGCGGAGGCCGCCCGCCGCCGGGGGATTCGCTCCATTCTGCTGACCCTGACCCACAATGCAGATTACACGGTTGCCTTTGCCCTGGCGCAGGGGGGACCGAACAGCAATGAGGAGGAACTATGGCAAACCTGATTCAGGAACTGATTCAGAAGGCGGCGCAGAACCCCAAGCGGGTGGCGCTGCCCGAATGTGAAGCAGAAAAGACCTTGCTGGCCGCCCGTGCAGTGCTGGACTCCGGCATCGGTATGCCCGTGCTGGTGAACGATCCCGCCGTGATCCGGGAGACCGCCGAGAAAGCAGGGGTTTCCACCGAGGGTATGGAGATTGTGGACATCACCGACGAGGCCGGCCGGGCCGATCTGGCCGCCCGCTTCCCCAAGGAAGAGATGATGCTCAGCGAGAAGGCCTGCCTGCGGAAGATGAAGAACCCCATCTACTATGCCATGATGCTGGAGAAGGTGGGGGATGTGGACTGCACCTTCTGCGGCCACACCAATACCACCGGCGACGTGCTGCTGGCCGCCCAGACGGTGATCGGGATGCAGGAGGGGGTGGAGGTACCCTCCATCTTCGCCCTGATGGAGGTGCCCGGCTTTGAGGGCCCTGAGGGGGACCGCATTGTGCTTACCGACTGCGGCCTGAACCCGGCCCCCACCCCCAGCGAGCTGGCGGGTATCGCCATTGCCACCTGTGACAATGTGCGTGCCCTGATGGGCTGGGAGCCCAGAGCGGCCTTCCTGTCCTTCTCCACCCTGGGCAGCGGTGCCGCCGACAGTGTGGACAAGATCACCGAGGCCCTGCGCATTGCCCAGGAGCGCCGCCCCGACCTGAAGCTGGACGGTGAGTTCCAGCTGGACGCCGCCCTGGACCCGGCGGTGGCAGCCAAAAAGCTGGGCCGGGAGTCCTCTGTGGCAGGCCAGGCCAACATCCTGGTGTTCCCCGAGCTCAACGCCGCCAACATTGCCGTCAAGCTGATCCAGCGCTTCGGCCACGGCAAGGGCTACGGCCACACCCTCTCCGGCTTCCAGAAGCCGGTGGCCGACTCCTCCCGGGGTTCCAGCGTGGAGGAGATGACCGGCGACATCGCCATGGTGGTCATTGCTGCCGCCAATCAGTAAGAGAACAGGAGGAACACCATGGGATACAAGATCTTTACCCTGAGCCCCGGCTCCACCAGCACCAAGCTGGCGGTTTTTGACGGGGAGGAGCGTATTTTCAAAGCCAACGTCACTCACGATCCCGAGACCCTGAAGAGCTTTGCCAAGGTCAACGATCAGCTGCCCTACCGGGTGGAGACCATTCTGGCTGAGCTGGGCAAGGAGGGCATCTCCCTGGAGGAGATGGACGCCTTCGCCGCCTACTCCGGCGGCCTGGAGTCCACCCCCGGCGGTATTTTCCCTGTGAATGACAAGATCATTGCCGACTGCACCAAGCCCCGGATCTTTGAGTACCCCGCCATTCTGGGCGCTCAGATCATCCATCGCTTCAGCCAGCAGACCGGCAAACCCGCCCTGCTGGTCAATCCCCCTGACACCGACGAGTTCCAGGACCTGGCCCGTGTGTCCGGTATCAAGGGCATCTACCGGGAGAGCCACGTCCATGTACTCAACCAGAAGGAGGTGGCCATGCGGGCCGCCAAGGAGCTGGGCAAGACCTACGAGACCAGCAGCCTGGTGGTGTGCCATGTGGGCGGCGGCCTGTCCATCACCGCCCAGCAGAACGGCCGCATCATCGACGGCAACGATGTGCTCCAGGGCGAGGGCCCCATGGCCCCCAACCGCTCCGGCAACGTGCCTCTGATGCCGGTGATCCGGATGTGCTTCTCCGGGGAGTACAGCCAGAAGGAAGTGGAGAACAAGGTCAGCAAGACCGGCGGCTGGCTGGGCCTGGCCGGTACCGACAGCGCCCTGGAGCTGGAGCGCCGCATTGCCGAGGGCGACAAGTGGGCGGAGCTGGTCTTTGACGCCATGGCCTATCAGCTGGCCAAGAACATCGGCAGCTATGCCTGTGTGCTCCAGGGCAAGGTGGACGCGGTGGTCATGACCGGCGGCGTGTCCAACAGCAAGCGCTTTGTGGACAAGGTCAAGGAGTACGCCGGTTGGGTGGCTCCCTTCATCGTCTACGGCGGCGACTTTGAGATGGAGGCCCTGGCCAGCGGTGCCATCCGCTACCTGACCGGCGCCGAGGCCCCCAAGGAATACACCGGCGTACCGGTGTGGTCCGGCTTTTCTTTTGAACCCTGAGGTAAGTTCCGTGTAACAGAATCAGCGCAGGCAGCGGCGCTTTTGAACCCCATGACCCATTTCGGCGCCGGATATGATGCCTTGATTCAATGAGAAAAGAGGAATGGAATATGAAAAACAAACATAAGGTTTCCTCTGCCGTCAACTTCGGCGGCTGGGGATGGTTTCTGGTCCTGATCTGTATCGTCTACCAGATGATGTACTCCGCCTTTGCGGTGGACGGCATCAACGGTTACGGCGCCAGCCTGGCCGCCTACCTGTCTCAGGTCAGCGGTACCGAGATCACCAGCGATATGCTGACCGCCATGCTGACCCCCATCGGCATCATCTGCTGCCTGCTGGGCCTGCTCTTCACCACCCTGGTGCTGAAAAAGGGCACCAAGTTGGTGGCCGTGGTCTCCTGCTTCGGCATGGCCATCGCGGTGTTCTGCTTTGGGCGTATCACCAACTTCACCAACTATACCATCGGCCTGTTTTTTGTGCAGATCTTCGGCACCTGTCTGGCCTTTGCCGTCCACCACGGCTTTGTAGGCTCCTGGTTCCCCACTCTGAAGGGCGTGGTTATGGGTTGGACCACCATGGGCCTGCCCCTGACCAGCATGATCCTGGTGCCCTTCGTGACCTGGTGCTTCGCCGGCAGCTGGGGCTGGACCGGCTTCTGTAACGCCCTGGCTGTGGTGCTGCTGGTGCTGGGCTTTGTCACCCTGATCTTTATGACCAATACCCCTGAGGAGAAGGGCTGCTATCCTGACAACATCCGTCCGGAGAACCGGGCCCATCAGGACACCCGGGAGGACCTGACCCGCTACTTCAAGACCAAGTATTCCATTGTAGACCTGCTGAAGAACAAGAGCGTGTGGATGATCGTCATCGGCTTCGGTATTCCCTGGGCCACCACCGCCGGCGTCATGAGCCAGATCATCGTGCGTATGATGAGCACCGGCTATTTCGCCGATCCCTTCGGGCCGGTGGCCATCCTGTCCGGCTGCACCCTGGTGGGTCTGATCGGCAGCTTCTGCTGGGGCTGGCTGGATACCAACATCGGCACCAAGCGGGCTGGCGTGCTCTACAACCTGACCTATGTGGTGTTCCTTATCGGCATGATGTTCCTGCACCAGATGCCCGTCATTATGTGTACCGTGCTCACCGCCTGACTGTGCTTCACCGCCGGCGGCATCCCCAACCTGATGCCCAGCATGGTCATCTCCAAGTTCGGCCGCTATGAGTTCATGTCCGCCAACCGGGTGTGCACTCCTCTGGCCACCATCATCCAGAGTTGCGGCTTTGCCATCCTGGTGCTGGGCAAGAGCCTGGGCGGCGGCAACAACTGGTTTGCCGGTTACGGCGTGTTCGTGGTACTCTGCCTCATCGGTGCCTTTGTGATCTCCCGGATCGACGACAAGAAGGAGTCTGACGACGCCGCCATCGAGCAGGAGCTGCTGGCGAAGGCCAAGAGCCACAGCGCAAAATAAGAAAACGGAGCGAAAGCGTACAGATGAAACAGATGCGATACGAAGACCCGTTTCTGCGCAGTTTTGTAAAGCTTTTGCCCTCCCTCCGCAGTTCCCAGCGGGAAGCGGTATTGGGGCAGCCCATCACAGGGCTGCCCTTTTCCGTACCATGCGCTGGCAGGGAGATCCCCGTGTGGGTCCATCCGGCCCGATCCAAAAACCGGCCCGTGATCTTTGAACTGCACGGCGGCGGCTTTGTGTTGGGAGACGGGGAGAAGTGCGACGGCTTTTGCGAGCTGCTGGCTCAGGAACTGGATATGACCGTGGTGGGGGTGGGCTACCGGCTGGCGCCGGAGCATCCCTATCCTGCCGCGGTGGAAGATGTATATGAAGTGGTCCGTTGGTTTGCCCAACACCCGGACCGGTACTCCATTGATCCGAAACAGATGATCGTGATGGGATACAGTGCCGGCGCCAATCTGGCTACGGTATGCGCTATGCTGGCCAAGGAGCGGGGGGAGTTTGCACTAAAAGGACAAATTCTGTGCTATCCCTACCTGGACAGCGTGCATCAGCCCAGTGAGAAGCCCCATTTCGCGGCGGATATGGACCAGGAGGTCATGGAGGCCTTTGCCGCGCTGTACTGCACCCAGGCCCAACGGACGGACCCCCCACGTCTCGCCGGTCTGCGCCACGTTGGAGCAGCTGAGAGGACTTTGCCCCGCCCTGGTGCTGCTGGCCGAGCGGGATGCCCTGCGGCAGGAGGGAGAGCACTATGTTCGTATGCTGCAGGAGGCAGGGGTGGACACGGAATACCGCGTGCTGAACCAGACCCACCACGGCTTCCTGGAGGACTGGGCCAACCGGCCCTGCTATGAGGCGCTGCCCTCGGATGTGCGGGAGAAGCATGATCCCGCCTTCCAGCAGGCGGCCCAGTGGGCGGTAACCATCCTGGAGCGCTTTGTCCGGCGGATCTGTGAGCCGGAGGGACCTGTGGAGAACACGGAAGATTAAAAAAAGAGATGACAGGCTTTGGCCTGTCATCTCTTTTTTATGGATATGGATCAATACACACCGTACTTGTAGACGCGGTCGGGCACGTCCTTGTTGATCTTGTCCTCGTCGATCATGGCCACGGCCCGGACGATGGTGCCGTCGCCCATGTACCAGCGCAGGGGGAAGGCGCAGAAGGTGAAGCGCTGACCCTTGACCTTCTCGATGTCGCCGCCCAGGTTCTCAATGCCCATGACGTTGTTGCTCAGCAGGATGGTGTGGACGGGCTCCCACTCGGGGAAGTCCTCCAGGGGCTCATGGCCGAACTCCTTCTTGTACTCGTCCACGATGCGGGGGACGTAGGGCCCGGGGCCGTGCTGGGCGGCGTAGGTGTACAGGATGTGGTCCAGAGCCTGCAGGTCAAAGCCCACGCCCTTGACCTTGTGATCCACCAGCCAGTGGGCGCCCTCAATGGACATACCGGGGGAGTACATGAAGTAGTCATCGTTTTCGCCCCAGCGCTTGTTCATGCCGGTGCAGATGAGGACCCAGTCGCCCTCCTGAATGCCGCCTTCCACCTTGGCAGCGGCCTTCTCAATATCCTCCACGGTGATAAGCTCCCAGTGCTTCTTGGGAATGTCCAGGCAGACAGCGGGGCCATAGTAGTTCTCCAGGGGCAGCTCATGGGTGAAGGCGCCCTCGGGAATCACGTGGGAGGGGGAGTCGGCGTGGGTGGAGTTGTGCATATGGAAGTCGTTGAAGGTCTGCAGCAGGCGGTAGTGCATGGGCATATGCTGCACGCGGTCGATATGGAAATCGCCGTTGGAGGGCCACAGGGGATTGCCCCGGCCAAAGGGATGAGACAGGTCTACAAGAACGGTCTTGCTCATAATAATAACTCCTTTTCGTTTAGAATGGATTTGGAATCTTTAAATTCAGGAACAGGCGGCGGGCTGAAAGCACTGGTCGGCGGCGGTGCGCACCATCTCCTCCCAGGAGGAGAACTGGGTGCTCTCCTGCACAAAGCGGTCCAGCAGAGCCTCATTATAGATGAGCTGGTCGGAATTCCAGTTGACGAACACCGCGCTGGAGTAACGGAAGCCCTCAAAGGACTGGAAGCGGGTGTGGGCCTGCATAAAAGCGTCGCTGAAAATGCGGCTGAGCAGATCCTTCATCTCCTGGGGATAGTCCACATATTGAAACGCCATGGTCAACCTTCCTGACTGCCGTAGAATTTCTTGGCCTGCTCTTCCACATACTTGCGCCACACCGGCTGATCGGCGGCCATACGGGGACGGATGTACTCGCTCATCTGGCCGCCCTTGCCGTGGACCAGCTCGCCGTTGCTGATGGACATATAGAGCAGCGGCTCGGAGGGGGGGCAGCCCTCGATGTGGATGGCGTTGGGGTGATCCTTCAGGTACTTGCGGGTACAGTTGCCGTGGAGAACCAGCTTCTTGTCGTCCACGTCGGCAGGAATCTGGTTCTTGCCGCCGGCCACCACCACGAAATCGGAGCGGCGCTCATAGTCGCCGATGGCCTTCAGCGTCTCCATGTTGATGGCCAGCAGGGCCTGGCAGCTGGAGCAGGCGCCGTCGCACAGCACCTTGTACTCGGGCCAGCGGGTGCTCATGTCGCCGATGTAGGGAACCCACATCTTCTTGTAGCAGTCCTTGACGGAGGCGCCCACCACGTCGATGTCCTCCCGCTCGGTGATGCCAAGACCGGTCTCAGCGGCCACCCGGAAGTAGTCCACCGCCTCGGCGTCGATGCCCACCAGGTCGCAGGCGATCAGGTCCACGGCCACAGGGTCGGTGGAGCCCAGGATGCAGCCCACCTCGATGGGCACCGGGGTGTGGGGAGAGTAGCCGCTGGCGGGACGGATGGCGTCCACAATGTTGATGTCGGCCCGGCAGACGCTCCACACGTCCATCATGGCCATGGTCAGGTTCTGCTGGTGCATCTGCAGGTGAACGGCATCCTGCACCACGCCCTTGATGTTCTTCAGGGCGCAGGAGAACACCATGCTGGCATGGGCCTTGAGGATAGGCAGGTTGATCAGGTGGTCGGCCTCCAGCAGACGGCGGGGCAGCTTGACGTGGTGCAGGTTGGAGCGGTAGCCCCGGACAGCCACGTTGATCAGGTCCTTGTCGGCCTTAATGTCGTAGAGCTCCACGCCCTCCTCCCGGGCCACATCGGCGATACCGGAGACCTCGTAGCACTCCATGGTGTCGCAGCCGATGGCGGCGGCCTCGGCGATGACGATGCTCTTGGGATTGGCCTTCTTGACCTCACGGATCACGGCCCGAACCACCTCGGGGTTGGTGCACACGGAGGTGTCGGCAGGGGAGGCGTGACCGGCGTTGGGCTTGAGCATTACGGTAGTGCCAGGCTTGATCATGTTGGTGACGCCGCCCATCAGGTCAAAGACCTTGGTGACGCTCTCCTGGATGCTGGCCTCCTTGGCCAGAGCGACCAGTGCTTTTTTATCAGACATACTCAGTTCTCCCTTCAGAATTTGGTGTGTCATCAATTACACCGATGATAACTGCAAATCAAATGCCAAGTATTTGTGGGGTAAATTGGCTGGAAACAGGGGGGATGAGGGGCAGATGTGTTGCGGAAACGGGACAAGGGTCAAAGCTTGTTGCAAAACTGAAACAAGTGTGGCCCCAAGCGGGATCAGAGCAGCTTGTGGAGCTTCAGCAGTTCCGCGAAGGCGTGATCCCGGAATTTGCACACGCCGTCCACCGTGTTGCCCATGGAGGGGTCCCGGTTGGCGATTTCCTCGTCCACGCCCTGGGCATAAACCTCGTTCCAGGGGGTGGGCTCCTCGCCGTATTTCTCAGCGATGGCCCGGAAGCCGCCGTCCACACCCAGGCTGATGGTGAGCAGCTGGCCGGTTACTGCCATGCGCATTCCGGGGCCGAACATGATGGCCTTGTCCATATCCTCCACAGAGCAGACGCCGTCGCGCACGCACTCCTTGGCAGCCTCCAGTGCGGCCCAGGACAGGCGGTTGACGATAAAACCGTAGATCTCTTTCTTGCAGACCACCGCCACCTTGCCCATGCCGGTGTAGATCTCCTTGGCCCGCTGGATGGCCTCCGGAGAGGTCTGCTCGCCGCCGCACAGCTCAATGAGGGGGAGCAGGTAGGAGGGGTTGTAGGGGTGGCCCACCAGGATGGACTGGGGATAGAGGGCGTCCTCCTGCAGCTTGGTGGGGAAGAGCTTGGAAGTGGAGCTGCAGATGACGGCGTCGGGACCGGTTACCTTCTGAATGGCGGCATAGGTGGATTTTTTCAGCTCCAGCCGCTCGGGGATGCACTCCTGAACAAAGTCGGCGCCCTTGACTGCCTCCTCCAGGTTGTTGGAGAACTGGCAGTCGGCCAGGGCCTGGTCAGCCTGTGCTTTGGTAGCGGCCCCCGCCTCCACCAGAATGTCCAGAATGTGGCTGATGTTCTCCCTCATCTTTTCCTGGGGGACCACATCGTAAAGAACAGTTTCGTAGCCGTTCAGCATGGCGTTGGCAGCCAGACCGGCTCCGATCATGCCGGTGCCAACAAACACTGCTTTGATCTTACCCATGGTTGATTCCTCTTTTCTTTTTGATCTTTGTCAGCTGGGTTGTCGCAGACAACATTGTGCTTGCCTGTAGATAGAGCAAATCCCGTGCCAGAAATTTTAAGGGGAAAACAGCCCTGTTTCCCACGGGACTCATATGGACGTTGCGAAATAGCAACGATCTGCGGGAGGCGGATTGGCAACAAGTTGCAAAAGCGCAATAAAACAAGGAAGAAAATAGGCGCCATTGCAACGGCGAAACATGGATAAAGCTGGCATCCCATTTGCTCAATTCCTTTTGTTAGGCTTGAGCCATCTAAGGCGCCGCTGGTACCGCAGATTGGACATCGAGTTGACAGGCAGGCTATAATAGAGATTACTCAAATGGAAAGACAAGGAGCGTGGAGCTGGTGAAGAGCTTTCATTTCAAGGCAAACCCGGATCAATGTATCCACTGTGGCAGGTGCGTTGCATCTTGTTCTTCGGTGATCCTGTACTTTGATGAACAGGGGGTCCCAAAGATGAAGGCGGAGGCGGACGGCATTGTGGGCTGGGACGGCTGCTACCGCTGCCAGCACTGTCTGGCGGTATGTCCCACCGGCGCCATTTCTATCTTTGACAAGGACCCCAAGGACTCCCTGCTGCCGGAAGAGGGGGCTAACGCCCGCCAGCTGGAGGCCCTGATGCGCAACCGGCGGGCCTGCCGCCGCTATCAGGACCGGGAGGTGCCCCGGGAGGAGATCGACCAGATGCTCCGGCTGCTGGAGAATGTGCCTACCGGCAGCAACTTGCAGACCCTGGGCTTCAACGTGGTGTACCGGAAGGCGGAGATGGACAAGCTGCGCAAGCTGGTGCGGGAGGAGGCCTTCCGGCTGGCGGAGCAGGGGATCTATCCCGGTTCCTTCACCAAAAGCGACTGGGAGAAGCAGCTGGAGTGGGAGCCCGGCCGCAATCCGGGCGATATGTTCTTTGTCAACGCGCCCCATATTCTGGTGATCCACTCCCAGCGGGGCAGAGGCCAGTGGCAGACCGACCCGGTGCTGGCCGCGGCCTGGTTTGACCTGATCTGCGCCTCCCACGGCCTTGGGTCCATCATTATGTCCTACCCGGTGGGGGCCCTGTCCCATATGCCGGAGGTGGAAAAGCTGCTGCAAATTCCCCAGGACCGGTATTACAGCCTGATTTTGGGGTTCGGTTATCCAGAGTATCCCTATGCCCGGGGCGTCCAGCGGGAGGGCATTGCCCAGATCAAGGAACTGACCTTTTGAACAAAATGGATTTCCCTTTGCGGTACTTGAGTGCCGGTGCAATGCCCGACAGAAACGGTGAGGAGGAGCGCGATGAACCAATATTCCGCCATAAGAGAAGTAAGAAAGCTGCTGCGGCTTGTGATGGATGAGAGTGACCGCCCGGAGCTGGTGGCCAAGCTGGAGGAGATCGATCACCGCCTGCAGGCCTTCCATGACCGGGGCATTGACTTTAAAGAGGTAGTGGACGGGCTGGATGACAGCATCATGATCACGGATGCCGATGGGACTGTCCTCTACATCAATCCGGCCTATACCCGCAATACGGGGATCACCGAGGATGAGGTACTAAACCGGGATATTCATGCCCTGATCGGGGAGGACAAGCTCTTTACCGGTGGGGCGGTGACCAGCGTGCTGGAGAACAAAAAGAGCGCTTTCCGCCTGTCTACTACCTATAAAACCGGGGAGCCCCTGGTGGGCTATGTGATGGGAACGCCCATTTTCAAGCCGGACGGATCGCTGCGCCAGGTAGTGGCCTGCAGCAGGCCCATTATGAGCCTCAGTTCCCTGCAGGAGGATTTCGAGGCCTTTGTCAAAGAGGTCAACGCCATCCACCCCAGAACCATCACCAAGGATTCGGACAAGCACCTGTCGGGCAGTATGGTGGGAAAATACGGCTCGCTGAAGCAGATCGATACCCTGCTGGACCGGATCGCGCCCACTGACGCCTCGGTGCTCATCACCGGCGAGTCGGGGGTGGGCAAAGAGGTGGTGGCCGACGAGATCTACCGCCGCAGCCTGCGTCGGGACAAGCCCTATGTGAAGATCAACTGCGCCTCCATCCCGGGCCACCTGCTGGAGTCCGAGCTGTTCGGCTATGAGAAGGGGGCCTTTACCGGCGCCAACGCCAAGGGCAAGGTGGGCCTGTTCGAGTACGCCAACCACGGCACCCTGATGCTGGATGAGATCGGGGATATGCCCATGGACCTGCAGGTGAAGCTGCTGCGGGCCATCCAGTCCCAGGAGATCACCCGCATCGGCGGTACCCGGCCCATCAAGCTGGACATCCGTTTTCTGGCCCTGACCAACGCGGATCTGAAGAAAAAAGTGTCGGAGGGCACCTTCCGGCAGGACCTCTACTACCGGCTCAATGTGATTCCCATCTCGGTGCCCGCCCTGCGGCAGCGCACCGAGGATTTTGAGGACCTGTGCGATTACTTTATTGAACGCTTTACCAAGAAGTACGACCGCAGCTTCAGCCTGACCCAGTGGCAGATCGACTACATGAAGCGCTATTCCTGGCCGGGCAATATCCGGGAGCTGGAAAATGTGATGGAGTATCTGATTCTGTGCAGCTCCGGCATTGGCCGGATTGAGGACGACGTGCTCCGCGGCCTGCTGAACGTGCCGGAGGAGGTCCCTGAGCTCCAGCCCACCGCCCCCAAGGCAGAGACACCCCAGCTGGAGCCCGTCCCTGAGCTGCCTGCCGAGGGCATGGACTTCAATACGGCGGTGGCGGACTTTGAAAAGCGCCTTCTGGAGCAGGTGCTGAAAGGCTCCTCCAACCTGCGGGATGCCAGCCGCAAGCTGAACATCAACGCCTCCACCATCTGTCGTAAAATCAAACAGTACGAAATTGACTACGAAAACCGCAGAAGCTGATTCAAATAAACAGCAAGGCCCGCCGGAATCTTCCGGCGGGCCTTGCTGTTTAGAGGGATATAAATGGAATAGAAAGGGAATGGAATCAGCTTACTTCAGCAGCTCCTGCTCGGTAGCCACGTCCTTGTTGTACTTGGTGGGGTTGATCACGGCGGTGAGGATCATGTTGACCACCAGCAGGCCGATGTAGAAGATGTAGGCGCCCCGCAGGCTGCCGGTCACCTTCAGCGCGAAGGCGTTGACCAGGTAGTTGGTCATCAGCACGATCTGCATCAGGGGGAAGAACACGGAGTTCACCATGGTGAAGCCGTGGCGGCCGAACACGGAGGCGGGCAGGGAAACGATAAAGTTGGCGGCGGCACCCACGGCAATACCAATCATGGCCACGGACACATACACGCCGATGGTGGTGTCGGTGCAGTTGACGGCCAGGGCGATGCAGTACCAGATGAGGAAGAGGATAATGGCCTTTTTGACGCCGAACTTCTGATCAATGGCGCCGAAGAGGTAGGAGCCGAACACGCCGATGATGGCGCAAACGGTCATCAGACCCACAGCGGACTCCTGGGAGAAGCCCAGACTGGTGTTGCGGACTACCAGCTGGCTCATGACGCCGGTGGTGACCAGCTGGTTGATGCCGATGATGAGGGCGCACAGCCACAGCTCCTTGGTTTTCAGCAGCTTGCCGGCGGTCCAGCCCCCGTTGTCCTCGCTGTTGCCCTGGAAGTACTCCCGCTCATAGACATCCTTGGTGACGTTGTCGGGATACATTCCGCACTCCTGGGGGGTGTTGCGGACAAAAATCAGGCCGATGATGCCCAGCACGATGGCGCCGATGGCCACATAGCTCATGCCGCTGGCAAAGCCGAAGGTGCCGATGGCGAAGGAGATCAGAGGCACATAGAAGGCGGAGCCGCAGTTATGGCCCATGGTGGTGAAGCCGTTGGCCAGGCCCTTCTTTTTGGGGAACCACTGGGCAATCAGGGTATTGCCGGCGATGTAGGCGGCGCCGTTGATGAAGCAGGTAACCAGGGTCAGGGCGATGCAGTAGGTGACCAGGGTCTTGCTGTTGCCCAGGAAGATGTAGGAGGCGCCGGCGCCGATGAGGCACACGCCGGACAGCAGCCGGGCTCCCACCTTCACGTTGATGCGGGCAATGAAGATGTAGACAACCACACCGATCATACCGGCCACGGTAGCCATGCTCAGTACGCTGGGGTAGTCCACGCCGGTGGCCTCGGAGAAGGCCGGGGCCACGATGTTCAGACCGTCAATGGAAAAGCCGATCAGGAAGAAGAACATCAGGGCCTGATAGAGAATGATGCCCCAACCTTTGGAGAAATTCATCTTCATGTTTTCACTGGCGATCTGGGGATTCTTTTTACTCATAGTTTTACTCACTCCTCATTTTCGCTGTAGGATGTGGATGTTGGCTGCGCTGTGCCGGGTTTGCTCCGGCTGCAAGACGTGCCTCCTCTCTCCGCACTTGATTTAGCGAAACAGAATAAGAGCAATCCTGATGCCAACACAAATACCGAAAAATAGGGCCGAAAACGGCTGCTGAGCGGGAGGAAAGGTACTTACCTGTTGCACAGCGGCAATGGGCATTTCCGAATTGCAACAGTTTACCCCTGCGCCAGCTGCAACAAGCTCAGCACCGCGCCGTAATCCAAGGGGCGGAAATTTCCTCCCAAAGTGCCGGCCCCGCCGGGCAGAGCCTGCTGGGCCAGCTCCTCCAGGGAGACATTGCCAAAACCGGCTTCCCGCAGGGTGACGGGCAGGCCTGCCGAGCAGAGGAAATCCTGAAAGGCTGAGATCCCGTTCTGGGCGGTCTGGATCTGGCTGGAGCAGGGGGGAACCTGCCACACCAGGGTGGAGAAGTCGGCAATGGCCTGGGTCTCGTCGGTGAGCATATATTTGCACCAGGCGGTCATCAGAATGCCAAGAGCCACGCCGTGGGGAAGCCCCAGGGCGGTGGTAAGGACGTGGGAGATGGCGTGACAGGCGAAATCCCCCTCAAATCCCAGCATATCGCTGTGGGCAACGGTGGCGGCCCACATGAGTTGGCTGCGGGCGTCGTAGTCGTCGGGGCTGGCCAGAGCCTTAGGCAACTCGGCGATGACGGTGCGCATCACAGCGGCGCACATCTGGCTTCGGAGGGTGCCCTGCTGGCCCTTGTGGAAGTAGCGCTCAAAGGCGTGGGAAAAGATATCCACTCCGCAGGAAGCGGTCTGCCGGGGAGGCAGGGAAAAGGTGAGGGCCGGGGCCATCAGGGCGAAACGGGGCCGGGTCAGCGGCTCCTCCAGGGCTACCTTTAAATGAAGCTCATCATGACAGAGCACCGATACGCTGTTGGCCTCGCTGGCGGTGGCAGCGGTGGTGAGTACCACCCCGATGGGCAGAGCCTTTTGGGCTTTTCCCTTGCCGGAGTAGATGTCCCAGAGAGGCGTGGTGCTTTTGGCTCCCAGGCTGACGGCTTTGGCGGTGTCAATGACGCTGCCGCCGCCCACGGCCAGCAGGAGGGTGATCTTCTTCTCCCGGGCCAGCCGCCGCCCCTCCTCCGCCTTGGAGAGGAGGGGATTTTCCTGAATACCTCCGAACAGAGTGACCGTCAGGCCGTGGGCCTCCAGATCGGCGGTGAGCCGGTCCAGCAGGCCGCTGCGGCGGATGCGGTCGCTGCCGTAGAGAAGCATGACATTGGGGCCGAAGGGGGCGGCCAGCTCCCCGGCCCGCCCCTCCGCATCCCGCCCGAAGATGACCCGGGTGGGGAAGGAAAATTCAAAATCTTTCATAGGCGTACCGAAGCTCAGGCCATCTCAATGAGGACGGCGGTACCCATGCCGCCGCCAGCACACAGGGTGGCCAGGCCGTATCTGCCGCCACGGCGCTTGAGCTCGTGGAGCAGGGTGACTACCAGACGGCTGCCGGTGGCGCCCACGGGGTGGCCCAGGGAGATGCCGCCGCCGTTGACGTTCAGCTTGTCCTCGTCGATGCCCAGCTCCCGCTGGCAGGCCACACACTGGGCGGCAAAGGCCTCGTTGATCTCAAAAAGGTCGATGTCGGCCACGGTAAAGCCGGCCTTCTCCAGGGTTTTCTGAGTGGCACTGATGGGGCCGATGCCCATCAGGTCGGGGGAGACGCCGGTGGTGGCAGTGGCCACCACCCGGGCCAGAACGGGCAGCCCCAGAGATTTGGCCAGCTCCTCCTCCATCAGCAGCACGCCGGAGGAGGCGTCGTTCATGCCGGAGGAGTTGCCGGCGGTGACCCGGCCATCGGCCTTGAAGGTGGGCTTCAGCTTGGCCAGCTTCTCCAGGGTGGTGTCCCGGCGAACGTGCTCGTCGGTGGTAATGACGGTGTCTCCCTTTCTGCCGTGGACGGTGATGGGGATGATCTCCTCTTCAAACTTACCCGCATCGATGGCGGCGGCGGCCCGCTGCTGAGAGCGGAGGGCGTACTGATCCATGTCCTCCCGGGTGACGTGATAGGCGTCGGCCACGTTTTCGGCGGTGATGCCCATGGCGGGGCCCACGCCCAGGTTGGTCAGGGAGTCCCACATGGAGTCCCGCAGCTCCATGTGGCCGTATTTCTTGCCGTAGCGGGCGTCAAATACCATAAAGGGAGCGGCGCTCATGCAGTCGGCACCGCCGGCCATGATGCACTTGGCCTCTCCGGCCATGATCTGATAGAAGCCCAGCTGAATGGAGGACATGGAGGAGGTGCAGTTGCGGTGGACGGTGATACCGGGCACGGTTTCGGGCAGACCGGCCTTGATGGCAGCCACCCGGGCCAGGTTGTTCTCCAGATAGGTACGCTGGTAGTTGCAGCCCCAGATTACATCATCGATCAGGGCGGGATCCACGCCGGAGCGCTTCACCAGGGCCTGCATCACCGGAACAGACAGGTCCAGAGCGGTGAGGGTTTTGAACTGGCCGCCGATGGTTCCGATGGGGGTGCGGCAGGCGGCAACAATGGCAACATGATTCATAAGTATGTCTCCTCTCTGAATGTGGTAAGGTGGATTCAGGAGAGAGATGATGCAAGCCGGATGCCAACAATCTCGGAGCGTTTTTTCATAAAACTGCCCGGTTGAGTTGTTGCACGATGCAAATATGCAACAGAGAAGAGAAAACAACGGGCGGGTTGTTTCAGAAATGCAATAGCGAAGGTGGATGAAGCTGCAAACCGGCCCGGAAAGACGAAAATAAATTGGCATGAGTCTTGCTTCTTATCTTTGGCGTTATGAGATCCGTCCCAGTGGGCGGACATCAGGTTTTTAAGGAGGAATGGAAATGAGCCAGGATAAGACCATTATTACTGTGGCCACCACCGGCGCGTGGCCCAAGAAGGAAAACAACCCCAACGTGCCCATGGCCCCCGCGGAGATTGCCGAGGATATCTACGCCTGCTGGAAGGCGGGAGCCGCCATCGCCCATATGCATATGCGGGACGACGAAGGCAACGGCGCCATGGACAAGGATAAATTCCGTGAAACGGTGGAGCTGCTGCGGGGCAACCATCCCGACTGCGACATTATTCTGAATATGACCACCTCCGGCGCTGCGTCCTTCCCCAACGAGGAGTGCCGTTACGAGCACATTGTGGAGCTGCGCCCCGAGATGGCCTCCTACGACTGCGGTTCCATGAACTGGATGCACACCGGCCTGTTCCTCAATCCCCCCGCCTTCCTGGAGAAGCTGGGCAAGATCATGGAGGACAACCACATCAAGCCGGAGATCGAGGCCTTTGACCCCGGCATGATCGCCAACGCCCAGTATTACCTCAAAAAGGGTGTGCTCAAGGCTCCGCTGCACTTCCAGTTCTGCATGGGCTGCGCCAACGGTATCCCCGGCACCATGAAGAACCTGATTTTTATGAAGGAGACCATGGAGTCCCTGTGCCCCGGCTCCACCTGGAGCTGCTTCGGCGTGGGCCATTCTGCCCTCACCATGTTGTACGGCGCTGTAGCCCTGGGCGGCCACATCCGCGTGGGCATGGAGGACAACGTGATGTACAGCAAGGGCGTGCTGGCTGAGAGCAACGTCCAGTTCGTGGACCGGGCCCGCCGGGTCATCGAGGAGTTCGGCAAAAAGGTTGCCACTCCCGACGAGGCCCGGGAGATCCTCAGCCTGAAGTAAGAGAAAGGAAGGGAACAACATGGCACTGATGACAGGGGAACAGTACATTGAGAGCATCCGCAAGATGCATATGCAGGTCTATATGTTCGGCAAGAAGGTGGAGAATCCGGTGGACGATCCCATCCTTCGCCCCTCGCTGAACAGCGTGCGCATGACCTATGATCTGGCCCAGAAGCCGGAATACCAGGACCTGATGACCGCTACCTCCAACCTGACCGGCCAGCAGGTCAACCGCTTCACCCACATCCACCAGTCCGCCCAGGACCTGGTGAAGAAGGTAAAGATGCAGCGGCTGCTGGGCCAGCAGACCGCCGCCTGCTTCCAGCGTTGCGTGGGCATGGACGCCTTCAACGCAGTCTACTCCACCACCTATGAGATCGACCAGAAGTATGGTACCAGCTATCATGAGAATTTCAAGAAGTTTGCCGCCTATGTCCAGGAGCACGACCTGACGGTGGACGGGGCCATGACCGACCCCAAGGGCGACCGTTCCAAGGCTCCCCATGAGCAGGAGGACCCCGATCTGTTCCTGCGTGTGGTGGAGCGCCGCCCCGACGGCATTGTGGTCCGGGGCGCCAAGGCCCACCAGACCGGCGCGCTGAACAGCCATGAGATCATCATTATGCCCACCATCTCCATGGGGCCGGAGGACAAGGACTATGCCGTCTCCTTCGCCGTGCCCATGGACGCCGAGGGTATCTTCATGATCATCGGCCGCCAGAGCTGCGACACCCGGAAGCTGGAGGGCAGCGAGCTGGACGTGGGCAACGCCGAGTTTGGCGGTGTGGAGGCCCTGGTGGTCTTTGACGACGTGTTTGTGCCCAACGACCGCATCTTCATGTGCGGTGAGACGGAATTTGCCGGGATGCTGGTGGAGCGGTTTGCCGGATACCACCGCCAGAGCTACGGCGGGTGTAAGGTAGGCGTGGGCGACGTGCTCATCGGGGCTGCCGCCGTGGCCGCCGACTACAACGGCTGCGCCAAGGCTTCCCACATCAAGGATAAGCTCATTGAGATGACCCACCTGAACGAGACCCTGTACTGCTGCGGCATCGCCTGCTCCGCCGAGGGCCACGCCACCGCCAGCGGCAACTACATCATCGACCTGCTGCTGGCCAACGTGTGCAAGCAGAACGTGACCCGCTTCCCCTATGAGATTGCCCGACTGGCCGAGGACATCGCCGGCGGCGTGGTGGTCACCGCCCCCGCCGAGGCCGATCTGAAGGACCCCAAGCTGGGGCCCTATGTGGAAAAGTACTTCAAGGCGGCCTCCGGCGTGTCGGTGGAGAACCGCTTCCGCATCCTGCGCCTCATTGAGAACCTGACTCTGGGTACCGCCGCCGTTGGTTACCGCACCGAGTCTCTCCATGGCGCCGGTTCTCCCCAGGCCCAGCGCATTATGATCGCCCGCCAGGGCAACCTGCCTATGAAGAAAGAGTTGGCCAAGAAGATCGCCCACGTCAAGGAGTGAGGAAGCGTGTCTGAGTACAGTGAGATCCTGGACCGGATCGAAGAGGTTTTGGAGGATAAGGTGCGCCCCAACCTGGCCCTTCACGGCGGCAACATCCGCAGCCTGGACTGCAAAGACGGAGTTTACCGCTTCCAGCTCACCGGCCAGTGCGCCGGTTGCCCCTCCGCCATGCTGACCACGGAAAACCTGATCCGCTCCGCTCTGCTGGAATCCATTCCTGAGCTGAAGGATGTGGTGCTGGTGGGAGGCGTGAGCCAGGAGCTGCTGGACCAGGCCAAAGCCATTCTGCGGGGGGAGCGTCCGTGCGGATCGGAGTAAAATACTGCGGCGGCTGCAATCCCCGGTATGACCGGGTGGCCCTGGTGGAGCGCATCCAGAGGGGGCAGCCGGAGGATATCTTCGAGGGGGCGATCCCCGGAGTCTGCTACGACCAGCTGCTGGTGGTGTGCGGCTGCTCCGTCCAGTGCGCGGATCTAACAGGGCTGACAGGACGGGAGATCCGCAGCCTGTGGCAGGACCATCCCTGAAACCCCAATCAAACGTAAGAAAGCCTGTAACCATTGCGGTTACAGGCTTTTTTTGTAGGCTGGTTGCTATTTTCTGCGTGGACGAAGGCCGATAATGAAGAGGACCGCCGCAGCGCACAGCAGGGCCAGCAAAGCGGGCCAGGTGCCCCGGGAGGCCTCCAGCGCCAGGCCCGGCGGGGTCAGCAGGGAGACGGTCCGCAGAGCGGGGGAGAGTTGGGACAGATCCATAAAGCACCCGCCCAGCAGACAGAGGATGAGGGCCAGAAAGGGGGCCAGTCCATCTACCCGCCCGTCGGTGCTGGTGAACCGGATGAGCATCAGGGCCAGGGCGGAGACGCACAGGGTGTAGGCCAGGGTGGCGGCAGCGGTCCACAGATCGGTACAGCCGCCGAAGAGCAGAATGCACAGGGAAACCAGAAGCCCCAGCCCTACCAGGGCCAGACAATCGCTGCCGTAGGACAGCACCCGGCCAAAGGGGAGGGACCACATCCGCCGCTCCACCAGCCGGCCGTCCCGGCCTCCGGTCCAGGCTGCCGAGGTCAGCAAAGTGAACAGAACCATCAGCGCTGTAAAGCTGATCTGGCTAGGGACGAAGGGCAGGGGAGCGGAGGCGCCGTTTTGCATCTGCATCTGGTAGAGAGGCGGCATGGAGGCCTCGGCTTCATCCATCAGAACCTGGAGCTGAGCGGATTCCTGGGCGGAAAGGGTCCGCCCCAGATGGGCTTCCGCGTTGCCGCTGGCCTGGACCCGGCTGCGCTGGAGGGAGACTTGCCCGGCGATGATCTCCCGGGCGCCCTGGAGGGAGACGGACGCCGAAGCGCCCTCATAGCGGAGGGGGATTTGCTCCTCAGTGCTCAACGACTGGCTATAGCCCTCTCCAATGGTGAGCAGACCTTCCACCTCTCCCAGCAGGAGCAGGTGAAGCCCCTCCTCTTTGCCGCAGCTGCGTACCGAGAGCTCGGTATGCTGGCCCAGACGCTGGACCAGCTCCTGGGACAGAGCGCTTTGATCCTGGTCATAGACCGCCAGGCACAGCTGCTGCCTGCCTCCCGCCTGAACGGAGGAGGCGGCCATCCCGCACAGCAGGGCCACTGCCAGCAGAGCAACCAGTCCCCGCAGACCGCCGGACATGGCGGTGAGCTTGATGCCGGACAGGCTGGCCAGCCGGGCCGGGAAGGGAAGCAGGGCGGGGACAGCTGTGGGTTTGGCAGGGCTGCCGTGGGTAGTGCGGGCGGATTTGCTCCTCTTGTTCCGGTGCAGCATGGACAGGGCGAACAGAAGGCCGGCGACTCCCATGGCCAGAATGGGCCAGAGCAGACCCAACAGCTTCACCGGCGGCAGGCCGTAGGCGGCAGCCTCCAGTCCCAGCCCGGCATAGTAGGGCAGGGTGAATTTACCCAGTACAGGCAGGGGCATGGGGAGAAGCTGACGGGACCAGAGGGTGCCCCCCAGTACCAGGGAGAGAAAGAGCAGCAGATTGCCCCACCGCTGGACCGAGGCGGGATTGCCCAGCCATGCGGCCAGCCCCAGCAGGATCCCGAAGGCGGAAGCCAGCAGGAGGAGGGCAAGGACCAGAAACAGAATGGGGCGTTCCGGCTGAAAGACTGCCAGCATCAGGATCTGGGTGGGCAGGGTCAGCAGATAGGCCACCAGGAACTTGGACAGTACAAAGGCTCCCGTGGAACCGCCCAAAGCCCTGTAGCGGGGGAGAATACCCAATCCCAGCTCCTCGGGTAGGGTTTTAACAGCGGCAATGGAGAAGAAGAGGGCCAGTACAGACAGCACACAGGCTGTTAGCCGCCGCTCCAGCGCTCCCTGAAGGTCGGCCTGGACTGCCTCATTTTCAAAGACGTTCTGACGACCCAGGGCGTCATGAAGCAGATTGACAGAGGATTCCTGGTAGAGGGCCCACTGCTGCTCATTGTCCAGGTCGCCGTAGCACAGCTGATATACGGCTGTGTAGGCCACCTGATTGCCCCGGATGATATCCATCACAGAGCCAAAGATGGAGTAGATCAGGGTGGACTCCAGCTGCATATCTCCGTTGAGGACGATGGAGACTGGGCAGTCGGTCATGGTGTACAGATCGTAGAAAAAGTCCTTGGGGATGGTGATAACCGCCGCCGCACCCTGGTCCAGAGCCTGGGCGTTGCTGGTTTCCTCCTCCAGAACGGCCACATCGGAGAACAGCTCGATGCGCTTCATCTGGGCGATGAGGGAACGGGACATGATGGTATCGTCCTCATCCCGTACCGCAATGGGAAAAGGCTGCACATAGCTCTGGGTGGTGAGATCGCCCAGCCCGATCCGGAAGGCCGCCAGCAGCAGGAAAGGCAGCAGTAGGGCGGCCACCCCGGCGCCGCTGAAAAACAGCTTCAGGTCTTTACATAGGGCGGCTTTCAGTCCGGACATGGGCTTCCCTCCTCCGGAACAGGGCGGCCGGCTTCCAGGGTGAGGATCCGGCTGCATACCCGCTCCAGCTCGCCGGGCTGGTGGGAGATGATGGCGATGGCACAGCCCATGTCCCGCAGGTGCTCCACCATGGACAGAATGAGCTCCACCGAGCGGGCGTCTGCGCCCACGGTAGGTTCATCCAGCAGCAGCACTTTGGGGGTGATCATTAGAGCGCTGGCCAGATGGAGGCGGCGCTGCATCCCGCCGGAGTAGGCGGAGACCGGCTGCTTTCCCTTGTCGGTCAGGTCCAACTGCTCCAACAGCCAGCGGCTGCGGATGGCAATGGCCTGCCAGGGCAGGCCGCAGGCCCGCCCCCAGAACCGCAGGTTATCCAGCCCGGTAAGGGTGTGGTAAAGGGAGAGCTCCTGGGGTACATAGGCCACCTTGCCCACGGCCTCCGGAGCCAGATGGTATTCTCCGGCATCGGGCCGCAGTACCCCGGCCAGGATGGACAGCAGGGTGCTCTTGCCCGCGCCGTTGGAGCCACGGACGCCCAATACCTCCCCTTGGGACAGGGTTAGGGAAATGGGACCCAGCACAGGGGCGGCATGGCGGGAGTAGCGCTTTTCCACCTGCCGCAGGGTACATAAAACTGCGTTACCATCCATAGGAAGTATCCAGCAGCGGCTCCAGATTGCGGATCAGATCCTGCTCCACAGCCATACCCAGTTCCTGGAACAGCTCATAGTAGTCCTCATAGGTGAAGTTGCTGATGTCGTAGGGGGGCACATCGGGGGCTTTGACGGAAGAACCATCGGTGGTATTGATGTTGATCTCCAGAGAGCTGAACGCACCGTCAAACACATAGGAATCGCCCTGGATTTGGAGGGTGTGGTCCACGCTGTTGTCCTGTCCCTGGGTTACGTCCAGCGTCAGGTTCACAGGCAGCATATCCGAGTATACTTGATAGGAGCCCTGGGGGATGCCCAGAGGAGATTTTTTCTCCGAATCCATATCGTACCGCATTTCCAGAGAGCCGCCGTAAGGCTGGGTAAGGCTGATGATACCATCGGAAACGCTGCCGTTTTTGGTGTAGGAGTGAGTCAGCAGGAACTGGGGCTCACCATAGGCCTCTACATAGAAGGCCTCCTGCCGCCGGTCGGACTCCGCGCCCTGGGACTCATAGACCAGAGTGGTATCGGAATAGTCGGTATACAGACGGATCATACGGACCTGGTTGCCCTCCACATAGAGCTCCCAGGTAAAACCGGACTCCTCCACCTCACGGCCTGCATCGGCGGCGCTGTATTCCAGCTCATCCGCCAGAGAGAGCAGGGCATTGTCCAGCTCCTCCTCAAGATCATAGCCGCTGAAAACATCGTAACCGAAGGCGGCGGTCAGCATATCAGGGTTGATGAGCTTCAGGATCAGCTGTCGCAGGGTTTCGTCCTCACGCAGAGTCTGGGCCAGCTTGAGCAGCATGGCCTCCACATCCTCTGCCCGGGGCTGGAAGGTGTAGCGGGTACCCGTCATGGAGCCGCCCAGCTGAGGCAGGTTAAAGGACACGCCGTCCTCCACCATTACATTTTCTTCGTTTACTACGGTATAAACAACATCCAGATAGGACTCCAGCAGAGAGCGCCACTCCTTGCCCGAAATCTCAGGCAGGGCCAGCGCACTCAGGTCTACGTCCTGACCGGTGAGGGCCTCCACTGTCTGGGAGAGATCCATGGTATAATAGGTATCCTGGATCTCGGGCAGATAAAAGCCCAGAGTTCCTTTGTCATAAGACAGCAGGCCTGTGAGGATGGGGCTGCCCATCAGGGTGAACTCTCCGTTGGCCAGTAAGGTGTCCCGGTCCAGATCCACCTTCAGGCTGACGGAGGAGTCCTCCAGGTACTGGTTGATCTCTGCGCTGTCCGTGATGGCGGTGATCGTCAGATCGGAAGAGAACGCGCCGCTGCCGATGGTGTCCACGCCTTCCTCCAGCATACCAAGCGCGCGATCAGCAAACAGGTCCTGCTGATAAGAGACGAATTGCTTGGACGGAGCGGAAAAGAGCCGGGGGATCACCAGAATACCCGCAGCCACCACGACTACAGCGGCAATGGCACCGGCGATTATTTTCCCTTTGGGACGGCGGGCGGCGGGGGCAGCTTTAGCCTCAGGCTGGGGTTCCTGAGATACAGCAGATGCCTGCTCTACGGGAGTGCCGCAGTTGACGCAAAATTTTGTATCCGGGGTGAGCCGCTCGCCACAGTTTCTGCAAAAGGCAGGGGTGTTGGCGGGGGCGGGGTCCTGAGGAACCGGAGTGCCGCAGTTTTGGCAGAAGGCGGCCCCGTTGTGCAGCGGATGGCCGCAGTTGAGACAGTTTTTCATGGTTCTTCCTCCCTCGAAAAGATGGCAGCAGGTTTGCTGCGCAATGGATATTTCCTCTTGTATCCACACATCACGATTGTACGGTCAGCAGAAACAGAAGTCAACAGGAAGTTACAAATTGTTCCATAAAAGGCGGGATTTCTTTGCCGGTTGTCTCTGAGAAACCCTTTATGATCGCTATGTTTAGGTATGGTGCGGTATACCTAAAAACACAGCCCGCAAGATTGTACCTGCGGGCCGTGCTTTTAGATTCTGTTGTCCAGAGAATCTGCCTGGGCTTCCAGCTCATCGATGCGGGCGGTTAGACGGTCCGCCTGGTCTCTCAGGCGAAGAACCAGCGCCTCCTGGGTGCTGTCACCCGCGGGCCCCTCTGTCAGCCGGGCCAGATCATCCTCCAGATTGTCCAGCTGTACCTGAAGGGTACTGATCTGCCGCTCCAGGACCCGCAGCATCTCACTGTTGTCTTGTTCCTCCTCCAGAATAGAAAAGCCGGTGGATGCCTCCAGCAGTTCGGTTTCATCCGCGTCATCCAGTTCAAAGTTGTGGTTCCAAGGTCCATTCATATTGGCTACGTCCTTCCGGTCAGAATTTATTTGATAAGCTCGACGGCATTCTTGGTTTAGTTCTATTGTAGCAGAGAGCTGTGATCATGAACAGACAGACAAAAATAAAAAATTTTTTTGCCTGGTATAAAACCAGAGGTCATGCCGGTGGCTCTTACTATTGACATCGCGAGATGGACCGAATGACAGGAGGAAAGAAAATGAAAAAGAGAGTGGTTATGATTCTGATGGCGCTGAGCATTGCCTGTACGGCGACAGCCTGTTCTTCCGGTGAGGATCGGGTTATGGAATGGTGTGAAGAGTCCTTTTCCCAGACAGAAGAACAATGGTATCAGGAAACTGAAGAGATTATGGCGGAAGAGGAGTATCTGGGCGGCCTGCTGGAGACTGGCCCTGTGGACATAGATCAGCTGCCTTCCATCCTGGAGCCCATCCCTGGATATTACCCCTATGTAATCCGCTTCTATAATCAAGAAGGAGAACTGGCGCGGGATTTGGTACCTGGCTTTTTGGTGGACGGCGGGCGCTATACCATCCAGGATGCAATAGAAGAAGATATCATCACGGGCGTGGCTGCCTATACGGCGGATGGATACCCTTGCAAGGTAAGTGAACTGGCAGAAGTGGTGGATTGGGAAACTGGAGCCCACCAGTTAACCTGGAGTGCTGTCTATGTGTTTTATGTGAAGGAAGGTCTGGACGTTGAGATTGTGCCCTACGCGGGTGATGATTTGCTCATGGCAGGCAGCCTGACCAGCTTCACCATGTATTGGGGAAGGGCAATGCAGGAGAAATTTGGATACGGATGGACTTATCAGGTCTGTGCTCTGGAGCCTGAGGTGGGAAGCAGTTTGGATGGTACGGTAGGCGTGATCGAGGATCATATGGACTGGATACAGGGGCCCAGTGCTACCAGTGGAGTTGTCCACTACTATTGTTATTTGGCCAGAGAGAACTTTGAAACCGTAGAAATGGGTGGCTGGTAAACTGTACCACCCCGTAAAAAACGCCTGTGGCCAAGAGGCCACAGGCGTTTTCAGAGCAAATTTTACTTGAGGTCGGGCAGAACGGAGAGGAACCCGTCCACGTCGGCCTCGGTGGTGTGGAAGCAGCACACAAAGCGGACCACGGTGTGGTCCTCATCGTAGGGACACCAGTCCTCATACTGGCATACCTCATCCAGCACCGGCTTTTTGTCATTGGGAGCAATGACGAACACCTGGTTGGTGGGGGACTCCACCCACAGCTTCCAGCCTTTGGCCTTCAGGCCCTTCTGGAGGCGGGCGGCCATCTCGTTGGCCTGACGGCCCATCTTGAAATACAGATCATCCTCAAAGAGGGCCAGGAACTGGGCACCCTGAATCCAGCCCTTCTCCATCACGGCCAGCATACGCTTCTTCATCCGGAAGAAGCCCTGGGTCAGCTCGGGCCGGGTGATGACCAGAGCCTCACCAAACATGGTGCCGTTCTTGGTGCCGCCGATGTAGAAGGCGTCGCACAGGTGGGCAAACTCAGGCAGGGTCAGGTCGTTGGCGTCGGAGGACAGGGCGCAGCCCAGACGGGCGCCGTCGATGAAGAGGTACAGGCCGTTCTCGCGGCAGAAGGTGTACAGGGCGGTGAGCTCTGCCTTGGTGTATACAGCGCCATTCTCGGTGGCGTTGGAGATATACACCAGACCGGGCTCGGTCAGGTGCACGTCCTGGTGGAGCTTCAGCAGGGGGATCAGCTGCTCGGGGACGATCTTGCCGTCGGGAGAGGCGGGAACGGTGAGGATCTTGTGGCCGGTGGCCTCGAAAGCGCCTACCTCGTGGCCGTTCAGATGGCCGGAGTCGGGGCAGATGGCCGCCTGCCAGGGCTTGAGCAGGAAGGCGCAGGCCAGCACGTTGGCCTGGGTACCGCCCACAACAAACTCTACCATGGCGTCGGGGCAGCCGCATACCTGGCGGATGCGGTCTTTGGCCCTGGCGGTGTACTTGTCGTCGCCGTAACCGATGTTGCCCTCCAGATTGGCGGCGCACACCGCCTCCAGCACCTTGGGATGGGCGCCAAAGGAATAGTCGTTGCGGAACCAGTATTTCATGTCTATGACCTCCATACAGGCGGCCCGGGGTACATCAGTCCCGCCGGGCCGTCTCAAATTACACTTTAAAATTTAAAGCTGTCTTTCAGGCTCACAGAACGGTTGAACACCAGGTGGCCGGGGGCGCTGTCTTTGTTGTCGGCGCAGAAATAGCCCTGGCGCAGGAACTGGAAGGAGGCGGGAGCCTCCACATTGGCAAGACCGGCCTCCACCTTGGCGCCGGTCAGTACCTCCAGGGAGCCGGGATTGAGGCAGTCCAGGAAGTTCTTGTCGCCGGCATCGGGATCGGCATCGGTGAACAGGTTGTCGTACAGCCGCACCTCGGCGTCCACCGCGGTGGCAGCGTCCACCCAGTGGATGGTGGCGCCCTTCACCTTGCGGCCGTCGGCGGGATCGCCGCCCTTGCTGTCGGGATCGTAGGTGGCAAAGATCTCGGTGACATTGCCGTTTTCATCCTTGGCGCAGCCGGTGCACTTGATGAGGTAGGCACCCTTCAGACGGCACTCGGGGCCGTCGGGATAGAGACGCTTGTACTTGGGCACCGGGGTCTCCAGGAAGTCCTCGGCCTCCACATACAGGTTGCGGGAGAAGGTGATCTCACGGCTGCCGGCGGCAGGATCGTTGGGATTGTTCTCCACGGAGAAGGTCTCGCTCTGGCCCTCGGGATAGTTGGTGATGGTGAGCTTGACGGGGCGCAGCACCGCCATCACACGCTGGGCGGTCAGGTTCAGGTCCTCCCGCAGGCAGTGCTCCAGGAAGGCGTACTCCACGGTGGAGGCAGCCTTGCTCACGCCGTTGCGCTCGGAGAAGTTGCGGATGGCCCGGGGGGTGTAGCCACGGCGGCGCAGACCGCACAGGGTGGGCATACGGGGATCGTCCCAGCCGGACACCCGGCCCTCCTCCACCAGCTGGCGCAGCTTGCGCTTGCTCATGACGGTGTAGTTGATGCCCAGTCGGGCGAACTCGATCTGCCGGGGCTTGGCGGGCACATCGCAGTTGGCGATGACCCAGTCGTACAGGGGCCGGTGATCCTCAAACTCCAGGGAGCACAGGGAGTGGGTGATCCCCTCCAGGGCGTCCTCCAGAGGATGGGCAAAGTCGTACATGGGGTAGATGCACCACTTGTCCCCCTGACGATGATGGTGCATATGGTTGATGCGGTAGATGACAGGGTCGCGCATATTAAAGTTGCCGCTGGCCAGATCGATCTTAGCGCGCAGGGTCATGCGGCCGTTTTCAAACTCGCCGGCCCGCATCCGGGCAAACAGGTCCAGGGACTCCTCGATGGGACGATCCCGGTAAGGGGAGCGGGCGGGGGTATTCACATCGCCGCGGTACTCCTTGAACTGCTCGGGGGTGAGCTCGCACACATAGGCCAGACCCTTCTTGATGAGCTCCACGGCATACTCATACATCTTGTCAAAGTAGTCAGAGGCGAAGTAGAAGCGGTCGCCCCAGTCGTAGCCCAGCCAGTGGATGTCCTCCTGGATGGCCTCCACATACTCCACGTCCTCCTTGGTGGGGTTGGTGTCATCCATGCGGAGGTTGCAAAGACCACCGTACTTTTCGGCAGTGCCGAAGTCTACAAAAATTGCCTTGGCATGGCCGATGTGCAGGTAGCCGTTGGGCTCCGGGGGGAACCGGGTGTGGACGGTCATGCCTTGGAACTGACCACCCTGGGCGATGTCCTCGTCGATGAAATCATGGATGAAGTTCTGCGTCATGGTGGGGTTCAGCTCTTCTGGCATTTGGTTTCACTCCTTTATCTTAATACGAACCAATATTTTACCCCGGAACTGGAAAAAAAGCAAGAGCTCAGCAAAAAAGGAGGCGGATTATTCCGCCTCCGGGAGGGACTGCTGCTTTTTGCGGCCCGCCAGCAGAAAACCGCTGGTCAGGGCAGTAAAGGGAGCCACCGTGACCAGACCGAAGGAGCCCACGATGGTGTGGACAATCTCAGAGGCCACATATTTATAGTTAAGGATGTTCCAGATGGGGGTGCCCTGGGCCATAAAAACCATCAGCAGGGCGATGTAGCCGCCGGAGTAGGCCAGCAGCAGGGTGGTGGTCATGGTGCCCATGGCGGCCCGGCCCACATTCATGCCGGAGCGCACTGCCTCCCAGCGGGAGATGTCGGGCCGCTTTTCCACCACCTCATAGACGGCGGAGGTGATGTCCACGCTCAGGTCCATCACCGCGCCGGAGGAGCCGATGAAGATGGAGGCCATGAAGATCTGGGTTAGGTTCAGGTTCTGATACCCGGCGTAGAGCAGACTCTCCGAGTAGGCCATCACCGCGCCGTGGATCTGGAACAGATCGGTAAACAGAATGCCCAGCACACAGGTCACCAGCACACCCAGAAAAGCGCCGGATACAGCAGACAGGCACCGGCGGTCAAAGCCGTAGACCAGGGCGATGATAAGCAGAGTGAGTACCAGGGTTACCAGCAGGCCCATGAAGATGGGATTCCAGCCGTTGAGGTAGAGAGGGACCAGCACCTTCCACAGCATGAGCACCGTCAGTACAAAGGAAGCGATGGCCCGCACGCCGGTGCGCCCGGCGAAGAGAATGAGGAACACGGCGAAGATGCCCGCCAGGATGGCCTCCTTGCCGATGCGGTAGTGGTCGGTCATGGTCACCGAGATGATCTCGTCTCCCTGGTAGCTTACCACCACCATGGCCTTGTCGCCGGGAGCAAAAAGCTTGTCCTGCTCCAGAGAGCCGTTGAGCATATTGACGCCGGTGGTAGTCTGGCCCTTGAAGCGGCCGCCCAGAAGCTCCAGGGTGCAGCGCTGCTCGCCGGAGCGGACCAGGCCGGTGTCGATGATGGCAGAGTCGTCCACCGCTGTTACCAGGGCGGTACAGCGGTCGGCCTGCTGATATTGCAGGGCTCCCTCAAAGCCGGTGGGGATCAGGATCAGAAAGAGGATCAGAGCCAGACAGATGGCAAGGGGCGCGTAGTAGCGGCGTTTATTGGGGTCCAGGAGAAGGGATGTCATGAAACAGATCGGTCCTTTCGTATGGGCAAAAAGGATGCGGCATAAGCCGCACCCTTTTTGCTGTCTGTAAACGGGGGTGGGAAGGGAAGAGAAAGTTACTGCACGTTCAGCATACCGGCCAGCTTGTTGAAGATCTCGGTGTTGTCGTAGTAGCCGTTGAACTGCTCGGCATTGACGCCGTGGGCCAGCACGGCCACGGGCAGGCCGGTGTGGCTGTAGGAGGTAAAGGACACGCCGGACTTGTTGTTCAGGATGTGGGTGATGGTGACGGTGAGGGGCTCGTAGGTGCCGTACATCACATACTCCTGCTGCTCATCCATGCCGGTGGCAGTCTCGTTGATGCTCTTCTCATAGGCGGTCTTGATCTGGGACAGCTCGTAGGGGGTAAGTACCAGCTTGTCGCCCTCCTCGCCCTGGGTCTTCAGGCCAAACAGGGTCTCGATGTCGGCCAGAACATCCTCAAAGGAGGTCTTGTTCTCCTTGTAGGCGGCAACATAGTCGCTGTCATACTTGGCGAAGGAGATCTTCTGGGACTCCAGCAGGTTCAGGTAGGTGTCGTAGTCGGTGCCGGCAAAGCCGATGGTCAGACCGCCGGTCTCGTGGTCGCCGGTGACCAGGATCAGGGTTTCATCGGGATGCTCCGAGGCGAAGTCGATGGCTACCTGCACCGCGTCAGCCAGAGCCTTGGTATCGTGGATGGAGGAGGCGGCGTCGTTGGCGTGGCAGGCCCAGTCGATCTTGCCGCCTTCGCACATCATGAAGAAGCCGTCCTCATCCTGCTCCAGCACCTCGATGCCCTTGGAGACGTGGTCAGCCAGGGACCACATCTCGTCGGTGCGGTCCAGTTCGTAGGCCATGGCGTCGCCGTCGGCCAGATGCTCGTCAACAATGATCACAGGACCCTCGGTGACCTGCTCGGCCTCGGCCTGGGTCTTGACCACGTTGTAGCCGGCCTGCTCGGCCAGGGCGTACAGGTCCTCCTGGTCCTCGTCGGCGCCGGTGGGCTTGAGGAGACCGCCGCCGGCGAAGTACTCAAAGCCGGAATCCACCAGCTCCAGGCCGATCTCGTAGTAGTCGTTGCGGCTGGCCTGATGGGCATAGAAGGCGGCGGGAGTGGCGTGGTTCAGGTTGACGGAGGAGATGACGCCCACGCTCATGCCCAGCTGGTCGTGGACCTTCTCGGCGATGGTCTCATAGGGGGTGGTGCCGGTCTCATCCATGTTGATGGTGCCGGAATAGGTTTTGTGGCCGGTGGAAATGGAGGTTGCGGTAGAGGCGGAGTCGGGGCAGAAGCTGTTGGAGTCGTAGGTAACAGCGGAACCGGCGGCCTCAAAGTTCATAAAGTTCAGATAGGAGGGGCCGTCCAGAACGGCGCCGCCGTTGTCGTCCAGACTGGGCTCGGCCTGCCAGTAGTCGGCGTCATTCAGAGCACCCAGGTAGTCGGCGGTGGACTGGATCTGGGGATAGCTCATGCCGTCGCCGATGAACAGAAACACATACTTTGGGGTTTTGACGGACTGGTTGGACAGGTTCTGTGCCTCCACCGTAGGGGTGGCGCTGGCTTCGGGGGTAGAGACGGCAGGGGCGCTGCAGGCGGCCAGAGCGGTGCCGAAGGACGCTGCGGCCAGGGTGATCGCCAGGGGACGCTTCCAATTCATATTTGATTCCTCCAAAATCGGGTTCAATCTTAATCTCTCCAGAGACATATGCATCATACCCGAAGGAAAAATTAAGCGCTATCATCCTACGGTAAAGGTGTGCAAAATCAAGGTAAGGCATTGTAAAGAGCCGGAAAAGTAGAGCGGAATACCAGAAAGGAAAAAGCATAGGCTGTAGGCGAGGTGACATTATGGTGGGAATCATGGAATGGAAGGCGGAAAAGGGCCGCAGAGTCCGGGTAGAACGGGATTGGCTGCTGGGGCTGCCCTGTCAGCGGGCCACAGTGCCGGTGCGGGAGGGGATGAGGGAGCGGACCAGGCTACGGCGGGTAGCCCGGGGAGCCAGAGAGCTGGTCCGGAGGGGGGTGCGCCGGGTGCTGACCCAGGCGGAATTTCCCTGCTGGGAGGCGCTGGAGGAGGCGGGATTGCGTTCGGTGGAGACAGAGGCCTTTTGTCAGATGCTGGCCCCTGCGCTGGCATTGGCGGCCCTGCGCTGCCGGGACCGGCGGCCGGAGCAGGCGGCGGTGCTGCTGTCCGGGACGGGGGTAAGTCCGGCCCTCTTCCGGGCGGCAGAGCAGTTATGTTCCCAAGTGCGGGATCTAGTGGTAGACGCCGGGGAGGAGGGGGAGGAACTGGCCGCCTGGCTGAGGGCGGAGTTTGGGGCCGCGGTGCGTCCTCCGGACAGGGTGGAGGCCGATGTGACCCTGTGCTTCGGCCCGTCTGCGGCGGAAGGGGAGACGGTGTTCCGACTGTACGGTCCCATACCCGATCTGGCGGGCTTTCTGCCTGCCATCAGAGGGAAAACGCTGCCTTCCGGATTGGACCGGCTCCCCCTGCTGGCCCTGCTGTGGGAAGAGGGGCGGATCAGTCAGGAGCAGCTCAACGTTCTGCCACCTAATACCAAATTATTAACTTGACAGGAGGTGGTAAACTACATATAATATCGTATTAACGTAGCGGAGTGTTTTCGTTCTGAATTTATGGGAGTCCGTATTGGCTCCATCCTGATAGAGTAAAAGCAATCAAGGAAAGGTGTGCGCGATCGACATGGCGAAAGAATTCAAACTCAGCGCTGAGCGCTTGGAGGAATTGAAACAGGAGCTGAATTATCTGAAAACCGTCCGTGAAAAAGAGGTGGCCGATCAGATCAAGGAAGCCCGCTCCTTCGGCGATCTGTCTGAGAACAGCGAGTACGACGAGGCCAAGAACGAGCAGGGCAAGCTCTACTCCCGCATTGCGGAGGTGGAGAACATCCTGGCCAACTATGTGATTATCGAGGAGCATGAGAGCGACCCCAACTCCGTCCGTTTGGGTTCCACCGTCAAGGTGCTGGACCTGGAGTTTGAGGAGGAGGAGACTTACCAGGTGGTGGGTTCCCAGGAGGCCGACCCCATGAACGGCCGCATTTCCGAGGATTCCCCCTTCGGAAAAGCCCTTCTGGGCTGCGCGGTAGGCGCGGAGATCCAGGTGGAGGCTCCCGCCGGTGTATTAAGGTATCGTATCCTAGAGATTCAAAAGTAAGGAGCAAAAGCAATGAGTACTGAAGAGAGAAGCGTCAATCAGCCCGAAGAGCAGAATCTGTCCGAACAGCGACTGATCCGCCGCGCCAAGCTCAAGGAGCTGCAGGAGGCGGGCCAGGACCCCTTCCAGATCACCAAATATGTGGTGAAGCATCACTCTGCCGATATTAAGGAGAACTTCGAGGCCCTGGAGGGCTCCGAGACCTCCATCGCCGGCCGCATCATGTCCAAGCGCGGCATGGGCAAGGCCATGTTCTGCGATCTCCAGGACGTGAAGGGCCGCATTCAGCTCTACGTCCGCATCGATGAGCTGGGCGAGGAGGCCTTCGCCAAGTTCAAAAAGATCGACATCGGCGACATCGTGGGCGTGGAAGGCGAGGTGTTCAAGACCAAGCGGGGCGAGATCTCTGTGAAGGCCCATAAGGTGACCCTTCTCTCCAAGTCCCTCCAGCCCCTGCCCGAGAAGTTCCACGGCCTCACCGACAAGGAGATGCGCTACCGCCAACGGTACGTGGATCTCATTATGAACGAGGACGTGCGCCGCACCTTCCAGATCCGCACCGCCTTCATCAAGCACGTGCGCAAGTATCTGGACGACCGGGACTACCTGGAGGTGGAGACCCCCGTCCTCAACACCATCTCCGGCGGCGCCACCGCCCGGCCCTTCATCACCCACCACAACACCCTGGACATCGATATGTATATGCGTATCGCCACCGAGCTGAACCTGAAGCGGCTCACCGTGGGCGGCTTTGAGCGGGTGTATGAGATCGGCCGTATCTTCCGCAACGAGGGCATGGATCCCAAGCACAACCCGGAGTTCACTACCATCGAGCTGTACGAGGCCTATGCCGACTTCCACGACATGATGGACATTGCCGAGGGCATCCTGTCCACCGCCGCCCAGGACATCCTGGGCTCCTACCAGGTGAACTGGCTGGGCGTGGACATCGATCTGACTCCCGGCTGGCCCCGTCTGACCATGATCGATGCGGTGAAGCAGTATGTGGGTGTGGACTTCGACGCCATCTCCGACGACGAGGAGGCCTGCAAGGCCGTGGAGGCCGTGGGCATCGATATGGAGGGCTGCGAGCGCACCTGGGGTACCGCCCTGTACGAGGCCTTTGACCAGCGGGTGGAGGAGAAGCTGGTACAGCCCACCTTCATCACCATGTACCCGGTGGAGGTCTCTCCGCTGACCAAGCGGTCCCCCAAGGATCCCCGCCTCACCGAGCGGTTTGAGCTGTTCATCAATCACTGTGAGTTTGCCAACGCTTTCTCCGAGCTCAACGATCCCATCGACCAGCGGGGCCGCTTTGAGCACGAGCTGGCCCTCCGGGACATGGGCAATGACGAGGCCGGCATGATGGACGAGGACTTCATCAACGCCCTGGAGTACGGCCTGCCCCCCACGGGCGGCATGGGCATCGGCATTGACCGCTGCGTCATGATGCTCACCAACTCCGACTCCATCCGCGACGTCATCCTGTTCCCGACGATGAAGCCCTTGGACTAAAATTCCACAATATATAGTGTCTGACGAAACCGGACGGCACAAGATGTAGCAAAAAGGGCTTACAACTACAACTTTTCTACAACTTTTGCTTGAAATCAGACGGCATCAGACGGGCCAAAATGAAGGGCAAATCCGTGTTTTTTATGCGGATTTGCCCTTTTTTGCAATTTTCACATTAGCACCAAATTACCCTTGATTGCCTCTGCTTTTTCCCTCATGTTTTCTTGCGTAATATGCGTGTAAATATCCATAGTTGTGGAAAAATCAGCGTGGCCCATCACTTGCTGGATAAACTTGATGTCGTTGGTGCTTTCACAGAGCCGCGTGCAGAATGTGTGTCTCATGTTATGTACGCTAAAATGCGGCAGCAGTTCCGGCTCACGATCTTCCAGTTCAGCCTGATCCATTTCTTCGGCGTTGTAGGCGATGGAGATACGCTGGATGGCCCGATTGATATTATGGGCACTGAGAAAGTAACCTTCCCGATTCCTAAAAAGGAAACCGTGATACCCATTCATCACAAGGTCTTCCGGATAGAGTGTGTCCATGACTTCAATCAATGTGCGGAGCTGTTCAGCAACCTGCGGATACAGGATAGGGATGGTGCGGGTGCCGCTGGCTGTTTTAGGGGTGGTGATATGAAAACCTGCTTTCCCATCAATCACGCGATAGATCAAGTTGTGATTGACAGAGATGGTGTTGTTCTCCAGGTCCACATCATTTTTAGTTAAGCCGGTACATTCCGCAACACGCATTCCCGTACCGAGCAGTACGACCATGACAGGCAGCCAGTGGCTATACATCGGTGACTTGGAAATGAACCGAAGGAAGTTCTTCTGCTGTGTCATGGTCAGCGCGATTCTTTTCTTCGGGGGCGCCCCGGCTCCCTCTGTTTTGAGAGAGCGGTAGACGCCTTTGCTTGGATTTTTTCGGATGTAGTCATCATCGACCGCCAATTCAAGCGTGGGGTGAATCAGGTTATTGATGCTTTCCAAGGAATTGACCGCAAAGCCTTTTTTCAAAAGCTTCGTGTAAAATGTCAGGATGTCGCTCTTTCGGATGTTGGGCAGGGGAATGTTGGCAAACGGCTCATCCTTCACATAGTTGCTCCAAAGATATTCGTAATTCGCCCGTGTAGAAGCCTTTAACTGGATCTTCGTATCCATGAGGACTTTGAACATATCATTTAGGGTGATTTTCATAGCCTCCTGGGTGCGAATACCGTCTTCGCTGTCACGGTTGAGCACTTTTTCTTTGGCCCGCAGGCTGGCAAGGTCAAAATCATAAATGTACTTTTTCTTCTTACCCAGCTTATAGACAAACATATAGCTGCCGTCTGAGCGTTGTGTTTCTCCTGGCCGCAGGTTGCGGCCTTTGTTGTCTTTTCTAACTTTTGGCATAGGCTGATACCTCCCGATGTTTTGTGTGTTGCTGTGCCCGGAATGGGCAAGGTTCTGTTAGCATGAGATCTCGTACAAATATTCCTTCACGCGCTGAACGCTCCAAAGGACACGAGAATTCATGGTAATGCGGGCGTGGGCCAGGTCGCCGATCTGGACGGCCGTGTGCCGCCCGCAGTCGAGCAGTTTGCAAAGCGATTCCGTATCGACCGCCAAGCACTGATCCGGTGAAAGGTCATTGGGTTTTCTTTTTTCCATAATTGCCCTCCTTTATTTGCAATTACATATATCCTTTACTGTTTGTAGAAGAAGGTTTTCAACAAAAACAATGAAGTCATTCAAATTCATCGGGAAGTGTAGTGTCTCTTCCAAAGGCCATTTCCTGCGCCGGGGCGTTCCGCCGCGTATTGCCAGGGCCCGCTGTGCGGTATTTCAATCGTGGGCGGGCTCCATGTGGTCATCGCACACTGTCCGCGATCCCTGTATAACTCCAATGGAAAAGGTTATGGGGCTTGTCAAGGTACAAAAAGAGCGTGCAGACCGGCTACGGAATCCCATGCCATGTCTGTACGCCCTATATATAGGAGATGGCGGCCAAATTTCTGCAAATCCTGTGCCTTTTGATGAGTTTTTTTGAGCGAGCCATTTTCAGTGGCAGAAAGATACTATATATAGATGATATTTCTTGACTAACGCAAGATATTGTGCTACACTGTTTCTGTAATTGATTTTTGTGCGTTTTCCCCTTGTGGGATACAGACTTAGTTTCTGTACCGCGGATTGAAAAATCTGCATTGCACACGCAGTCAAGATTGTACTTGTGCCAGTAGTATTACTGCGCCCCTCTGGGCCGGTATATTACTGGCTTTTTTATTTTTCCGGGACTTTTGCTCCCGTCAGCGAGGATGACTTTGGTTCATAGGCAGCTATGGACATCAGGCGTTACGCCCTTTGTCACCCTCGCTTTTTTTCTGCCCAAATGCCGGAAACGGCTTTGAGGATATACCACAATTACAGAAAGGCAGGTATGAACATGAATGTAAAAAAGCGGAGTCAGGAGTCTCTGACGAGTAAGAGGAAACCGGTGGCGAGCTGGCGGCAGTACCAGAAGCTGAACCAAACCGCACAGAAGCATTGTCCGGTGATTCGGGCACCCGTCATTCCCCGTAGAACGCGGAGGGGGTGTTGAGTATGCCGGTAGGCAGTGTGGCTGTCAAAGAGCGGCATCAGCCCCTGGTGCTGGTGGATACGGCAGGCTTGTCCGAAGAAGAATGGCTTGCCTACCGCCGGAAAGGTATTGGAGGCAGCGATGTTGCAGCTCTGCTGGGCATTTCACCGTGGCGGACGGCCCGGGATCTGTTTTATGACAAGCTGAACATTGCCGTGGTCGAGGACCATGAGGACAACTGGGTGGCCCTGGAGATGGGACACCTGTTGGAACCGCTGGTGGCGAAGATCTTCCAGCACCGGACCGGCTACAAGGTCTATCAGATCAAAAAGATGTTCCAGCACCCGAAGTATCCCTGGATGCTGGCGGATGTGGACTACTTTGTAGAACTGCCGGACGGCACCACCGCTATTCTGGAGATCAAGACCACAAACTACAACGCCAAAGACAACTGGTGGCTGGATGGTGAGGAAACCATTCCGGCCTACTATGAGTCCCAGGGGCGGCATTACATGGCTGTCATGGATGTGGACCGCTGTTTCTTCTGCTGCCTGTATGGCAACAACGAGCAGGAAAGTATTATCCGTGATATGCAGAGGGATCTGGCCTATGAGGATGAGATGATTTTTCTGGAACAGGATTTCTGGGAAAACCATGTGCTTACCAGAACACCGCCGCCTTACACCGAGGATGGAGACCTCGTGATCGAGAGCGTGCGCCGGTACACCGGCCCCGCTGACAAGGAGGCCCCCGCTGTGACACTCGATTTGTCTCTGACGGCCAAGCTGATGCGTTTTCTCCAGCTTCAGGAGCAGAAAAAAGGCGCAGAAGCCGGCAACAAGAAGATTGAGGAAGATATGAAGCGGCTGAAGGCTGCCATCATTGCCAAAATGGGGAAAAGCTGCAAAGCCATTTGCCAGCAGGATGGGGTGAACTATACCGTCACTTACAATCCGATACGAACCCCTGGTATCGACAAGGATAATCTGAAACGGTTGAAGCTGGACCACCCGGACATTTACGAACAATATGTGACTGTCTCAGTGTCACGCCGGTTCGTAGTCAAGTGTGACGGCGAGGCGGCATAAAAGGAGGGAAAAAGAAGTGATCCATAGAGGAACTTATGACGGGACGATCTACCACAACCCCGTAAACAGGTTCTGCATCATCAGCGTAAAAACCGCTGATAAGGAGGTGCCCCAGGAGGCTCGTTCCACCCGCCGGTACAGAGATCATCTGATCCGCTTTGTTGCGACGGGCTATGAACTGCCCCGCACGGACGCGGTAGAGCTGGAACTGGACGGCGAATGGACAAAGGGCAAATATGGTGTGCAGCTTCAGGTGGAACAGTGGCGTGAGATCGTTCCCAAGACCAAGGACGGCGTGGAAGGCTATCTGGCCTCCGGCCTCATCAAAGGCATCGGGCCGGCGACTGCCGCGCAGATCGTCTCCCGGTTTGGCGTGGAAACGCTGGATATTCTGCAAAACCATCCCGAGCGGCTGCTGGAGGTCAAGGGCATTACGGAAAGCAAGCTGGAGGACATCAAAACCTCGTATGCGGAGAGCCGGATGCTCCAAGACCTGATGACGCTGCTCTCCCCATTCAAGATCACGCCGAAAACGGCTCTGAAGATCTACCAGCACTTTGGACCCGCCAGCGTGGACATCTTGAAAAAGAGTCCCTTTGAACTTTGCCAGGTGTCCGGTTTTGGATTTCTCCGGGTAGATGCCATCGTTCAGAAAAACGGCGGCGACCTGCATGACCCCATGCGGGTCAAAGGCGCACTGTTCTGGGCGCTGGAGGACAGCAAGGGCGGCAAAGGACATTTGTTCCTGCCTGGTGAAGCTTTGCGGAAGGAGGCTCTTCGGCTTCTCAACGCAAAAATCCCCGTCCCGTCTCTCCGGCTTCATGAACAGGAGGTCGCGGATGTGCTTCAGGACATGATTCTTCATGGCGAGGTGGTATCCGTCAAAGATAACATCTACCTGCCCCGCACATTCGCACAGGAAGATGAAACGGCCCGGCGTATTGCCATGCGGCTAATAGAGCCGTCTGCGCCGGAGCGCATTGAGCAGGCGCTGGAGCAGGTCAAGCGTGAAATGGGGCTTGTGCTGTCTTCCAAACAGGAGGCAGCGGTCTACGCGGCTTACCGCCACAGCCTGTCCATTATCACAGGTTCTCCCGGCACCGGCAAGACAACGGTGCTCAAGACCATTTTGGAAGTCTACCGCCGCCTGCACCCGAAAGGTGAAATCGTTCTGATGGCACCGACCGGCCGTGCCAGCCGTCGCATGGCGGAAAGCACTGGCTTTGACAAGGCGCGGACGCTCCACAGCGGCCTGGGCCTTGGCAGTGAAGAAGATGACGCCAACCGCAGCAGACAGCAGGAGCCGTTGTCGGCGGACCTGATCATCGTGGACGAGTTTTCTATGGTGGATATGTGGCTGGCAGACAAATTTTTTTCCCGCATCAAGGATGGGGCCCGTGTCGTTCTTGTGGGCGACCCCGATCAGCTCCCCAGCGTGGGCGCCGGGAATGTGTTCCGCGAACTGATCGACTGCGGCCTGATTCCCGTCACGGTACTGGACCAGATCTTCCGCCAGTCCAAGGACAGCCTGATTGCTTATAACGCCAAGTTTATCAACGAGGGCAACACCAAGCTGTACTTTGGGCCGGACTTTGTATTTATGGCAAGCGATAACCAGGCAGAGGCCGCGGAGCGGATCATCGCCCGTTACTGCCGGGAAATCGCGGAAAGCGGCATTGACCGGGTGCAGATTTTGTCCCCCTTCCGTTCGGAAGGCGCCGCGTCGGCGGAACAACTCAACGAGGCCATCCGCGAGGTGGTCAACCCGTTCCGCTCTGCCGAGGAAGAAATCAAAATCGGCGTCAAAGTGTTCCGGGTAAACGACCGGATCATGCAGACCAAAAACACCGCCAAGGTGTCCAACGGCGACCTGGGATTTATCCGCTATATCAAAGACGATGAAGATGGCAAGCGTATCGGTCTGGACTTCGGTGTGGGCCGAGAACTGGAATACAGCGTAGAGGATATGGTCAATCTGGACCTTGCCTACGCCACCACCATCCACAAGGCAATGGGCTCTGAGTATGAAACGGTCATCATGCCGCTTTTGAAAGCGCACACCGTCATGCTCTACCGCAACCTGCTCTATACCGGCATCACCCGAGCCAAAAAGCGCGTGGTGCTGATCGGCCAAAAGCAGGTGCTGTTTATGGCGATCCACCGGAATGAAATCGTCAAGCGGAATACGCTTCTGGGCACGCGCATCGGTATGTACTATAAGGCCTATGCCAAGCGGGCCGGAATCCCGGTCCCGGCAGCTCTGGAAGAAGAACTGAAATACGCTGGTTAAAAAAGAGGCGCAAGGTGCAGAAAATTGCCCGGCGTCTCCTATTTATTACACAGGAAGGAGTATATAACATGAACGAAAACAATGCGAAAACGATGTACGAAGCTGTGCCTGCGGCCTCTGAACTGAACAAGGTGCCGGGCTTTGACCCGCTCAAGTTCCTCCGCCGCACCAAGGACACCTTGAAGCTGGATCTGCCTTATCAGAAACTCTGGTTCCGCATGGCCCATCCCAATGGCCGTATGAGTCTGACGGCGCTGCGGATCACAGAGCAAATGGCGATTTTTGAGGCCAAGGTGTTTCTGGACCGCAGTGACGCGGAGCCGTTCAGTATGAGCACGGCCCAGCAGACTACTCAGGACAGCCGCGATTTCGTAAAAGCCGCCCAGAATGAGGCGCTGAGTCAGGCCCTTACGGACGCCGGTTTTGGCATCCAGCTGATCAGCGCCGGCGCCCAGGCTGAACTGATGGAGAAAAGCTCCGGAGCGGCTGTCAAAAAGGCCGCAGAACCGCCTGCCGGGCCGACGGCACGCACGACACCGCCGCAGAAGCCCCACAGCGCCCCGCAGAAGGGCGATACGCCTGCTGAGGTGAAATCCCCTGCCAGCCCCATCAAAACGCCGCAGAGGGCGTTTGAGGCCGAAAAGGCGGCAACCGTGACAACGGCCCCGTCGAAGGAAAGCACTGCTTCGGAAGCGGTGGAGCAGCACCTGCCGGTAGAGCCTGAGAGGACATTCGATACGCTCCCGGTTGGGCCTTCGCCAAAGACAGAGCAGCCGGTGGCTGAGAGCGAACAGTCGCATGAATTGCCTGTCCGCGGCAATGTAACGGAGCTGCCGGTCCAGCACACGGAGGAATCCGAACCTGCCGCCGAGCCTATGCAGCCCGAAGATGACGCTGCCGGGGCGGCGGATACTGCGGTGGATACCCCCTCTTACACGAAGGACACGCCTATGGAGGATATTCTGCAGGTCATGACGCTGGAACAGGCCCAGCAGGTCATCGTAGACGATGGCATCTGCAAGGGCATGACGATTGCCCAGGTGGCTGAGAAGCGGCCTGTCAATCTGCGGTACTACCTGATCCCGGGCAAGAGCAAGAACAACATGGTCCGCGCGGCCGCACAGCTGGTTTTGGATTCGCTTCAAAAGGCCGGCTGATATGGCCGCCGGCGAGGGCATGAAGGGAGGAATGACAGATGGGCTCGTACCCGGATGAATTTCCCTTCGGTATCATGGAAGTTGTGGAACTGCTGCACCTGCGGGTCAGGCGCCAGCAGGCAAACAGCGTCTATGTGGACTGCCCGTTCTGCGGCGACCGCCGCGGGCGGATGAATGTCAATTTCGTCAAAAATGTCTGGCGGTGCAATCACTGCGACGAACATGGCGGAATGCTGGCGCTATATGCAAAATTGAATCACACGACGACCTCTGACGCTTATTGGGAAATTGCAGAAGCTCTGTGTGACAATACCCACGAGGAACACGCACGCTCCGGGAATGAAGCCCAACAGCAGCCGGTCAGCACCGGGTCCCCATCTTCGGGGGCCCGGGCGGCCGCTGCAGGTCATTCTTCTTCCGAGCGAAAAACTGTGCCGCAGTCGGACAAAGCCAGCCCGGCCGAGATCCACCAGACGCTATCCCTACTGCTGGCCCAGCTTACGCTGCGGCCGGCACATCGGGAACATCTGCGCTCACCAAAGCGTGGGCTGTCTGATGAACAAATCGAGGCGCTGGGCTTTAAGAGTACCCCGCCGCCCTTCTTATGCCGCTCTATCACGGACCGGCTGATCAGGCAGGGCTGCAGGGTGCAGGGCGTACCCGGATTTTACCGGGACGACAGCGGCCATTGGACAATGGCATTTTATAAGAAGACCTCCGGCATTCTGATCCCCGCCGTAGGCTTTGACGGGCGGCTGCAGGGATTCCAGATCATGCTGGATGTGCCGCTGAAACACAAGGATGACCCGCCGGAGAAACCGGGGGCCAAGTACATCTGGTTTTCCTCTTCCTCAAAGACAGACGGGACAGGCTCCGGCAGCCCGGTACATCTGATCGGTGACCCATCCGCCCGGGTGGTCTATGTGATCGAGGGGCTGCTGAAAGCAGATATTTCCCATTGTCTGACCGGGCGCACCTTTGCCGCGATTGCCGGGGCCAACAACACCAGCCCGCTGGACCCGTTGTTTGCCCTTTTGGCGCAGAACGGCACGGAGGAAATCATTGAAGCCCACGATATGGACAAGTACAACAATCAAATGACGATGGCCGGGGCGTCGAAAATTTATCTGACGGCCCGGAAGTATGGCATGAACTGCCGGAGGCTGACCTGGAATCCCAACTATAAGGGATTTGACGATTGGCAGCTGGCACTTCGCCGGGAAAATCAACGGAGAAAGGAGATCGATAGACTTAGTTTTAAGGCGCAGTACCTCCGCGGTTTGTGTGAACTGGCGCATATTGAGGACTGCATCGAACTATGGCAGCACTTGGCTGAAAACAAAACCTGCCTGACGGAGTATCTTGGTTTGACCAGAGAGGAACATGAAACCTTCCTGCGGCAAGGCAGGGATGCCCTCGGCACCCTGCTGGAACCCCAGCGGCGGAAACAGAGATTTGTGCTCTATCAGTTGGAACTGGACGAGCAAAAAGCGATCCCATTTGCTTTCAAGGAACTTGCGGCGCTGCAAAAGGCCGGCTATGAACAGCCGCCCGCCGCCATGTACCGCATGGCCGGGTCTGGCGAAGTCTACTGCCCGGTGGAACAGAGCGACGCAGAGATTTTGAAGCGCCTGTTTGCTGACTGCCGGGAGGAACTGCCGGAGGGCTGCCACGGGCGGCCAATGGCGCTCTCTGATGTGGTAGAACTGGACCATTCTCCACGAAGGATCTACTACTATGTCAATGGGGAGCATGAATTTCCGCAGGTCAAGTTTTCCCCCATGCTTGCCAAAAAGGACATCAAAGAAGGGACATAAAGAGGCTTCAATGGTTGTTGTGAATGAGACGAAGAGAGGGCAACTTCTGGCGCTTCTGGAGCAATGCGCCCATCTGAACGCTGATGTGCGGCCCCGCACGGATAAGGGATATTTTACGGTGACGGTCCCGCCGCCGTGGAATGGCCCGGCCCAGCGGAAAGCCCAGGAGGTGCAGGACAGGATCAAAAAGTGGTCGGAGCAGTATCCCAATGTGATATGTTACTGTTTCGACAGCTTCAGCACACTACTCTATGTGCTGTGACACAGGTAAACGATGGCATGGAACAGGTTTTATCCTGATCCATGCCATTTTTGTCAACGGAAAGGAGTTTATTATGGGATATTTTTCGGAAATGTCGCTGGATATGCAGGAAGGCCGCAAACCGTCTGCCGCCTCGCTCACCCGCGAGTGCGCTTTTGAGGACGGGGAGAACTTTGACGAGCTGCCGGTGCCGCCGGCTGACCGTCAGCCCGTACCGCCTGCCGCAGAGCCGGCGCCGCAGCCTGCTTTTGAGGACGATGAAGATTTGAGCGAGGTCCCGGAAAAGCAGGGACAGCCTGACGAGGCAGGGCCCCCCGCTGAAGAAACCGATGACGGGGACAATGCCGATGAGGGGCAGGCGGAGCCTGCCAAGGCCGATACCTCCAATGCGGACGCTGACGAGGAACAGCGACGTGCCGAGCATGAGGCCGCCGAAGCCAAACGGAAGGCTGAGTGGGAGGCGAAACAGGCGGAAAAGAAGAAGGCCCTGCAGGAACAGATGGACCGCTTGGCCGCCATGAGTGACGATGAGGTGGTGGCTGCCTCCATGCAGCGGGTCAGCGGCGATGTGGAAAAGCTGACCCGGCGCAATATGAAGGAGTGCGTGTCGGAGTATATCCAGACCAAGTGCCTGGAAGACCCGGCATTTGCCCGTCTCACCATGCACCCGAAGAAAACGATGGTCCATTGTTTCCAATACATCAGCCGCAAGGCATGGGAGTACATCCAGGACGAATTGAAAGCAAACGGCATCCAGCCGGGCCAGGGCAGCCAGGGGTATGGCTGCGATATTCCGGATGACCTGTGCTATCAGTGGTCGGAGGACTATTTCCGCGATCCGGACGCCAAAGAGGACCAGGAGCAGGAAGAAAAATTTGTCCCCCGCCCCTACTATGGCAAGTCTTCCGTGAAGTCCTCCAAGAAAAAGAAAACCGAGAAAAAACCTGCTGAGAAGAAAAAGCCGGAGCCTAAGCCGGCGCCGGAGAAAAAGCCTTCTGCTGACGGGCAGATGTCTCTGATGGATTTTGGCATGGCAAAAGCAGGCTGAGGAGGCAGAGCATGATTGCATATAAAGGGTTTCGTCCCGGCATGATCTGCATTGATTACCAGTTTCAGATGGGCCTCAATGTGACTGATAAGGCCAACTGCCGGCAAAATGGCTTCCACTGTGCGGAGAACCCGCTGGATTGCCTGAACTATTACGGAGATATCGACCATTCGGAATATTATATCGTCAATGCCGGCGGGGACATTGACGAGGACGAGGTAGATTCCAAAATCTCCTGCACTGAGCTGACGGTCCTCAAACGGCTGACGAAAGAGGAACTGCTTCTCCATGGCCTCGCTTTTATGGCAGACCATCCCAAGCGGGAATGGAACAGCCATGTGCGGAAAGACCAGGCAGAGGCGTGTGACGGTTATGCGGCCGTCCGCGGCGCTGATCCCATAGCCAAGGGCCGCCGGAAAGGCGATGTGTTGGCGTTTGCCAAGGAAGACCCGGCCACCGGCTGCATCCAGCAGATCGTGGTGGCTACCATTGATGGAAAGACACTTCTGCCCAATGTCTGGTATGGGGTGGATCTTGAGAAAAGGATGGTGAGTTAATTTGAAGAAATCCATGCTTCAAGCGATGCCGGCGCTGACGGCATCGCAGGAGATGAAAGAAGTGGCGATAGCGGATGAGCCAAAAAAGGAGACGACTTATTATGGCCACACCTATACTACCCGCACCTATTTCGCGTTTATGAACTGTCTGGTGCAGGATGGCGTTCTGAAAGCCGCCTTTTTTCTGCCGGATCATCTGCGGCTGGATGGTAATAATCCTGCTTATGAGGTATTTATCGACAAGGAAAACCGCCAGTTTTTGACCTACGATCACTTGGAGAAAAAGTGGCGGGATGCAAAACTGGACCGTTTGGAATGGCCTGGCAGGAACTACTACGCTACCTGCTGGGTCAGCGAGGAAGATGCGGCCTTGGTTCAAGACTATTTTTCCGGCGAGCGCGGTGGCGATCTCGGCATTCTCGACTTTCAGAGGAATGTGAGGGACGAACAGCTGGAACGGCGCCACAAACGGATCACTGACCCATGGGACAAGGATCTGGCGCAGGTGCCGAAATTGCCAAAAGATTGGAAGCGGTGGGCCGACAAGGTGGCCGTGCGGGAAAATTTTATATTTTACCATTACAAGCGCGGCGGAGCCAAAACCGGTTACTGCACTTTCTGCGGGAAGGAGGTGCCCATTTCCGGGCATCCCTACCACAACAAAGAGGGACGCTGTATCCGCTGCCGCCATCCTGTGGTGTTCAAGGCTTTGGGGCGCGCAGGCTATTTTCAAACAGATAAGTATTATGCTTATCTGGTCCAGCGGTGCAGGGATGGATTTGTCGTTCGGGAATTCCGGGCGGACAGGACCTACCGAAAGGATACCCTGCCGCACAGCGAGCCCTATTGGCATGAGTTCCGGCGTTCGATTTATGACCGCACCGGCGAAATCCGTTCCTATTACTGGGGGATGTACTGCCAGCGGGAAACACGCTGGATCGCGGGAAGCCCCTGCTATTATGCTTATTATGGTGATCAATCCGGCCGGGTATATGGAAAGACTTTGCCCAGCCTGGAGAAAAAAGAACTTCGTCAAACCGGCTTGGCCGAGTGGATACGAAGCCATCCGATCACTGATCCCGAAAAATACCTGGCAGTCTGGAAAAGGCTTCCCCAGATGGAGCAGATCTGGAAGGCTGGACTGCAGCGGCTGACAAAGGAGTGTTTCCATAACTGCGACAACGTGCGGAAGCTGGTGCTGAACCCCAGTGAGCCCGGGCTGATCCGCGCTCTGGGCCTGGATGCCTCAAAATTCCGCCGCCTGCGTCAGATGGATGGAGACACAGAAACTTTGGCCTGGCTGCAGCTTGAGAAGCGGACCGGACAGCGTATTACGGACGACATGCTGCGCTGGAGCAAAAAGGAACAGATCAGCGCCAAGGATCTGGTGTTTATCGCAGACCGAATGAGCCTGGTGCAGATCAAAAATTATCTGGAGCGGCAAAAAGAGTATTTTGATGGCAGCTGCCAGCAGGCGCTGACCACCTGGCAGGACTATCTTGCTATGGCGGAACGGCTGCACTATGACACCAGCGATGAGATCGTCTACCGTGTGCGCAAACTGCGCCAGCGGCACGATGAACTGGTCCTTCAGAGTGAAGCCGGGAGCCTGGAAGAGCAGGCGTCGAAAATGGCGGCGAAATATCCCCATGTCAATGCCATCTGTGTGGAACTGCAGGAAAAATATGCCTACAGCGATGACGACTACACGGTGCTTGCGCCCCAAGACATCTTTGAAATCATCAAGGAGGGGCGGATGCTTCATCACTGTGTCGGCAATGATGGCGCCGGCGAGCGGTACTATGACCGCATGGAACGCCGGGAAAGCTTCATCATGTTCCTGCGCCGGACGGAGGAACCTAACGATCCCTACTATACTCTGGAGATTGAACCAGATGGAACAGTTCGTCAGAAGCGCACTTTGTTTGATCGGCAGTATGAAGATATTGAACAGGCAACAGAATTCCTGATCAAATGGCAGAAGGTCATTGCGGCCCGCCTTACCGGCCGCGACCTGAAGCTGGCCGAACGGAGCCGTGAGCTGCGGAAAGAGGAATTTATCCAGATGCGAAAAGACCGTGTGATTATCCACACCGGGCATCTGGCTGGCCGTCTGCTGGCAGATGTGCTGCTGGCCGACTTAATGGAAAATACGGAAGTCATGCAGCCGCAGGCGTTACCTGCCGCCGCGTGAGACAGGTTCAATGGCCGGGCGTCCTTTGGGGCGTCCGGCCCACTTTTATAGAATGGAGGTCCCTGATGGGGAAAAAAGGATTTGAGTATGAGATACGCGGTTACAGATATGCGCCTGAGAGTTTCCGTGCTTTTAAAGGGCTGCCGGGACAGAAAATGGAGCAGATCCCATTGTCAGACGAACAGCGTCAGAAGATGGGCTATCTCTGCCTGACCCAAGGCGGCAAAGCCGGCATGGCCTATGTAAAACGCATCGAGCGGGAACGGGCGCGAAAATGCCATTACTACAAAACCTATGGCTTTTTTCTCAAAGACGAACCGCACAGGTATGTGTATTGCCCCAGCCTTTGGTGCAGGGAGAGCGATACTCCAGAGGCACGACTGGATATCCTGCGCCTCTATCGGGAGCATCTGGCCCAGACCGGCGGGCGTATCGAACAGAGTACGCAATGTGAGTTTGACGAACATTTCCGCCCAGTTCATGTGCGGAAAAATTATGTGGTTGCCGATTTGAGCCGGCCGCTTGTGGTCTGGCTCTATGCGGCGTGAAAGACCTGCTAATAAAAGTCAAGTAGAAATTTCAGATTTTTAGGGAGGCGAAAAAATGCAATACAAAATCAAGCCGCTGAGCATCTCAAAATTAAAACGGCGGCCAGCCAGATGG